>NZ_BAAGTM010000004.1:0-230485 GCF_054781915.1 Aquaspirillum soli
CCCTTCCCGAACAGGACCGTGAAACGACTCAGCGCCGATGATAGTGCAGATCCCTGTGTGAAAGTAGGTCTCCGCCAAGCTCCCCATAAAAAACCCCCTGCTACCAAGTAGCAGGGGGTTTTGTTTTTGATTCAGTATTAAATTCTGTACTGAATAACTGCGATGACAGGGCTAATAACGCGCATTCTGGTAAAATCCAGCCAAATTTCTTTGATGGATAATCACTATGCGTGCCTCCCAATTCTTTTTTTCTACGTTAAAAGAAGCGCCTGCCGAAGCCGAATTACCCAGCCACAAACTGATGATGCGTGCTGGCATGATTCGTCGTGTTGCCTCTGGTTTGTATAACTGGATGCCGATTGGTTTTCGTGTTTTGAAAAAAGTCGAAGCCATTGTGCGCGAAGAAATGAATCGTGCTGGTGCGATTGAGCTGATTATGCCAGCAGTGCAACCTGCAGAATTGTGGCAAGAATCTGGCCGTTGGGAGTTTTATGGTAAGGAGTTGCTGCGTCTGAAAGATCGCCATGAGCGCGATTTCTGTGTCGGTCCAACCCATGAAGAAGTGATTACGGACATTGTACGTAAAGAAGTGCGTAGTTATAAGCAACTTCCTCTCAATTTCTACCAAGTGCAAACCAAATTCCGCGATGAAGTCCGTCCCCGCTTTGGCGTGATGCGGGCCCGCGAATTTGTGATGAAAGATGCTTATTCATTTCATACTGACTTTGAGAGTTTGAAACAAACTTATCAAGTGATGTATGACGCTTACTGCCGTATTTTCCAACGCTTAGGTCTTCAGTTCCGGCCAGTGGCAGCGGACACCGGTTCGATTGGTGGAACGGGTTCACACGAGTTTCAGGTATTGGCCGATTCTGGCGAAGATGTGATTGCCTATTGCCCCACTTCCGATTATGCCGCCAATATTGAATTGGCCGAGGCCGTTGCCCCGAATACACCACGTCCAGCTGCTGCTGTGGCACTAGAAAAAATCCATACACCAAAAGTCAAAACCATTGCTGATTTGGTCGCATTTTTAAATGTGGACATTAAACAAACAGTAAAAGCGATTGTTGTTGAAGCGGAAGATGGTGCGCCGGTCTTGATGTTGTTGCGTGGTGATCACGAGCTTAATGAAATCAAAGCGGAAAAAATCGCTGGTATTAAATCTCCACTTACTTTTGCTACGCCAGAATCAATTCAACATGCGTTCGCTGCTCAGCCTGGTTCGTTAGGTCCTGTTGGTTTCCAAGGCCGTATCATTGCAGATCGTACGGTGGCGGTGATGGCGGATATGATTTGCGGGGCAAATGAAGATGATCACCATTTATTAGGTGTCAACTTTGGCCGTGATTGTGCCGAGCCCGAAGTCGCAGATTTGCGTAATGTGGTGGCTGGTGATCCTTCGCCATGTGGACAGGGTGAGTTGGCCTTATGTCGTGGGATTGAAGTTGGTCATGTTTTCCAATTGCGTACTAAATACTCTGAAGCAATGAAATGTGAGTTTTTAGATCGTGAAGGAAAATTGCAGCCAATGGAGATGGGTTGCTATGGGATCGGGGTGAGTCGCATCGTTGCGGCGGCGATTGAACAGAATTTTGACGAGCGTGGCATTATCTTTACTGATGCGATGGCACCGTTTACGGTGGATATTGTGCCGATGGGGTATCGTCGTTCTGAGGCCGTACAACAGGCAGCAGATCAGTTATACGCCGATTTAACCGCATTGGGCGTCGATGTCTTGCTGGATGACCGCGATGAGCGTCCAGGGGTGTTGTTAGCTGATGGTGAGTTGATTGGCATTCCTCACCGTGTAGTGATCGGAGACCGTGGTTTGAAAGAAGGTGTGGTGGAATATCAACACCGTCAGGACAGCGAAGCCACTAAAGTGAATGTAGAAGCGTTGTTGGATCTGTTGAAGGCCAAGCTGAATCTTGCCTAGATCTTGCTGGATGTAATGTTAAAAAAGCCATCTCATCAGAAATTGAGATGGCTTTTTTGTTAAACATAAAAGCATTGAGTTATTTGTCTAATTTGATATTTGACTATGTTGTATGCGTTTTTGCGCTATCAAATTGATGTTTTATGAAATTTGACCAGAAACAAGCGTAATTACCGCAAATCTGTTTTACTATTCCGCTTTCTGTATGCGTCATTTCCTTAGAAAGCGAATTTCCCCCCATGCTTGCAAAGAAACCAGATGCCTTGGATGCGCCTCTCGCTGCTTTACAAAGTTTGCGGCAGGGTGCTCAACCTGATGATTTGCCATTTATTGATATTGGCTTGCGTGATTATGTCGGTTGTGCCAAGGCAAGTATGGCTGTGGTTAAGATGTTAGAGGCAGATTTTACTCGTGGGTCAAATTGGTTGGTTTTGCACGATTTGACTTTGCGCGTCGGTGAACACTATGCCCGTATCGACCATTTATTGATTAACCGCAATTTCGATGTTTTTATCCTCGATTCTGCGCTTGGCTCGAGTTTGATTAAGGTGGATGGTAAAGGTGCCTTTTCACGGCAATGCCCCGGACAAACGCGCTTTGTTGCGATTGATTCGCCGCTTGATCAAATGGCACGTCGTATGGCCTTATTAAATGCGCTGCTGCCGCGTTTACTGGCTGCGGTGAAACCAGGGCCTGATAGCCAGTTACGACCAAATGTGATGGGCTTTTTCTTGCTGTCTCCTGGTATCAGTGTGGTTCGTCCCGGTGGTTTTGGCAGTGTGGATACCCGTTCCTTTATGCCGATGATTCAAATTACCAAAGAGTTGAATCATTACGGGGCGAACTCCGGCCCTATGGCGGCAGCGGCTTTGGTATCGATGAATCAGATTGATAACCGTGTGTTGACGTTATTGGGTGAGCGGTTGGTGGCAATGCATAAGCCCGATCCGGTACCAACGGTTGAGGCCTTGCGCCTACGTTATCCACCACCGCCAAAAGTTGATACCCCAGAGGAAGCCGCAGCGAAAGCCGCGTTGGCTTTTTCTTGTCATTGTGGTTCAGAGACCTTCACCATTCGTAAGCTGCGTTTGGGGGGGGATGCTGTGGCCTGTGCGGAATGTGGGGCGGCGTATATGCTGATGCAGCTATTCCGGTGTAAACAGCGGCCATGTGGGGCGAAAACCGAGGTTACCGCTGATGGTAAGTTGCGAGTATTTTGTGAGAAGTGCCAAAAAGAAAAGCGCTTGAATTACAGCGAATCAACTTGAGCTGTCGCGAAGCCGATTGGCTTCGCGAGTAAGTCGGCAATGAGGTTAGCGGAAGAGTTCGTCGTGTGGTAACAAAGTTTGGCCGGTTTTGCGGATTTGTTGCCAGATGGCTTGTTGTTCTAACTGTGGCTGTAAATGGGCTGCCAGTTGGCGGTATTCTTTGACATGACCGCCTTCGGCAAAGGCCCGTAATAAAGTCACTTGAATGGCGAGATTGTGCGGTTCGTCTTGTAATGCGGCTTGTAAGACCCGAATCGCCGCCTTGGGATTGCGGCTGAACAAAAATACTTCGGCTTCACCAATGGGGTCGATGCCTCGGGCACTGGCTTTGACAAAACGGTGTTGTCGCCGCCAATAGGCCAACAAGTACGCCACCCCACCAAGCAACGAGGCATTGAGTAACAATTCATAGCCAGCGAGCTCCATCAGCATCTCCCCTTTTTTGTTATCAGGTTGGTGTAATGGGGAGATATCTTCTGCTGGAATCGGTTGCTGCACAATGCGTAGAAATGCGGAATTCCCTGACAAGAGTAAGGTTTTTCGCTTTAATGCAGCAGCACAGCTAAGTATTTGATTCTCAAACCTTGTTTATGCTTAAGGTATAGGCTGTTGTCGTCCTAATTGGCATCTTTTGTGGCTAAAATCCACCGGCCCGACAGGACTTGTTGTAAGACTGCGACAGGTACATTGCTGCGGATTTCTGCTTGTCCCAGTTTAGGCAGCAAAACAAAGCGAGGAACCCCATTCTCCACTTTTTTGTCATGGCTCATCAGCGTCATCCACTGTGCAAAACCCAAATCCGGTGCATGGGTTGGGAGCTGAGCGGCCTCGAGCAAGGCAGCAATCCGTGTTACGGCTTCGGAAGGTAACTCACCCAGTAAGTAGGACGTTTCTGCTGCCAATAACATTCCCACTGCCACCGCTTCACCGTGTAGCCAGCTGCCATAGCCGACCCCTGTTTCGATGGCATGGCCAAATGTATGTCCAAGGTTGAGCAGCGCCCGCACACCCAGTTCTTTTTCATCTGCCGCCACAATCTCCGCCTTCATCTCACATGAGCGTTTGACCGCATAGGCGAGGGCATCACGGTCGCGGCGTAATAGCGCTGGCATATTGGCTTCTAGCCAGCTAAAGAATGCGGCATCGCCCAATAAACCGTATTTAATGATTTCGGCAATCCCAGCGGCGACTTCACGCTGAGGCAGTGTGTCGAGTAGCGCCATATCAGCCAAGACAAGGCGTGGCTGGTGGAATGCACCAATCATATTCTTACCCTTGGGGTGATTGATGGCGGTTTTACCACCAACAGAAGAATCGACCTGTGCCAGAACCGTTGTTGGAATTTGGATAAACGGTGCGCCACGTTGCCAACAGGCTGCCGCAAAACCTGTCATATCACCCACTACGCCACCCCCAAGCGCAATAAGTGTGGTTTTCCGTTCTGCACCATGTTCAAGCAGGGTGTCAAAAATCAGATTGAGGCTGTGCCATGTTTTATTGGCTTCGCCATCGGGTAGTACGACAGTTAACACCTGAACACCGGCTTGTTCCAGATTTGATTGCAAGCGAGCGAGATACAGCGGCGCCACAACGTCATTGGTGACAATCGCCACTTTTTTTTGTGCTAAATGGGGCAAAATCAGATCGGCACGCGCGAATAAATCGGTTCCGATATGAATAGGGTATTGGGTGTCTGGCAAGACCAAGTCAAGTGTGATCATGATGGCGCAGTTCAATTTGGCGTAAAAGACGGTGAACCAAGGTGTTGATATTTTGCCGTGAGGTGTCGATCACCACATCGGCCACTTCACGATACAGCGGGTCGCGCTGGGCAAACAGTGCTTCGAGCTTGGCCCGAGGGTTAGCTGTTTGTAACAAGGGGCGATTTTTGTCATGTTGCGTGCGGGCGAGGATGTCATCAATCCCTGCTCGTAAGTAAATGACGGTGCCGTGGTTGGCAAGCACTTGACGATTATTCGGATCGAGGACGGCACCCCCGCCGGTTGCCAAGACGATATTGGGTAGGGTAGCAAGTTCGGCAATCATTTCACTTTCGCGAACACGAAAGCCTGCTTCTCCTTCTATTTCAAAAATGACCGGAATTCTTACTCCCGTACGGGCCTCGATTTCGTGGTCGGAGTCATAAAAGGTTTTGCCCGTCAAACGCGCAAGTTGACGGCCAATGGTGGTTTTGCCGGCACCCATGAGGCCGACGAGGAAGAGATTTCCGGACGCTTTCATGCCGACATTGTAACCAACTCTGGCAGCCTCCGCAGGCTAAGCAGAGAAAAGAAACCGCACGATGATTTCCCTCGAGCAAAAGCTGTGCACGATGCGTGCGGCCATGTGCGTATAATCGCCCTTTCTGCTGCTCGTCTTTGCCATTATGTTCGCTCGCTTAATTCTCGGTTTTATCGCATTTCTGCTTACCCTAGTGATTCTTGCTGCCGGTGCGGCAGGGGTCGCGATTGCGGTAACCTATCCCAAATTGCCGAGTTTGGATGTCTTAACCGATTATCGGCCTAAAATCCCATTGCGTGTTTACACCAGTGATGGCGTGCAAATTGGCGAATTCGGTGAAGAAAAACGTGCTTTTACCCGTATTCAAGATGTCCCACAGTTGATGAAACAGGCCATCTTAGCGGCAGAAGACGAGCGTTTTTATCAACACGGTGGTGTTGACTATATGGGTGTGTTACGGGCGGCTTCTGGCAATTTAGTGTCTGGTCGAACCCAATCCGGCGCATCTACCATCACCATGCAGGTGGCAAAAAACTTCTTTTTATCGAGTGAAAAAACCTTTACTCGTAAATTTAATGAAGCTTTATTGGCCTTTAAGATTGAACACAACCTCAGCAAAGACCAAATTCTTGAGCTATACGTCAATCAAATTTACCTTGGCCAACGGGCTTATGGTTTTGCTGCTGCGGCGCTGACTTATTATGGTAAACCGCTGAAAGCACTGTCGGTGGGCGAGTTTGCTATGTTAGCGGGGTTACCTAAAGCCCCTTCTTCTTATAACCCAGTGGTGAACCCCGATCGGGCCCGCCTGCGGCAACGTTATGTGTTGCGGCGGATGAAAGAACTGAACTTCATCACCGAAGATCAATACCAACAGGCCGTTGAAGAACCCATCCGCCTTGCGACGCGTAAAGAAGATTTTAGTGTGCCGGCGCAGTATGTTGCGGAAATGGTGCGGCAAATTATGGTATCGCGTTATCAAGAGGCGGCTTATACCCAAGGTTTCCGTGTCTATACCACGATTCGTAGCGATCACCAGCAATGGGCGTTTGCTGCGCTGCGTGATGGCTTAATGGACTATGACCGCCGCCACAGCTATCGTGGGCCTGAATCCTTTATTGACCTCAAACCGTTAACAGCAGACAACCGTGATGAGGCACTTGATGAAGCCTTGGCTGCTGTCCGTGACAGTGGTGATTTACAGCCTGGGGTGGTGTTAGAGGCCAGTTCGAGTCAGGTCAAGGTGTATTTGCGGGGAGGGGAAGAAGTAGTGGTAAAAGGCAATGGTTTGTCGTTTGCCCGTTCTGCCTTATCGAAAAAACTGACCCCTGCTCAACAAATCCGCCCGGGTTCTGTGGTGCGATTAGAGAAATCGGAAAAAGGCGAATGGCGGATCGTGCAAATGCCGAGGGTAGAAGGGGCGTTTGTGGCTACCGACAGCCGAACGGGGGCTATCTTGGCTTTGGTGGGTGGGTTTGATTTCAACCGTAACCACTACAACCGCGTCACACAAGCATGGCGACAACCGGGGTCGAGTTTTAAACCTTTTGTGTATTCTGCTGCCTTAGAAAAAGGCATGACCGCTTCCACGTTGATCAATGATGCACCGCTGGTGATTGATCCACAAACCCTAGGTGGACAGCGTTGGAGCCCAAAAAACTATGATGGCAAATTTGCCGGCATGATGACGATGCGCCAAGCGTTAACGCGCTCTAAGAACTTGGTATCGGTGCGTATTTTGATGGCGATTGGAACCGATTATGCACAAGACTACTTGCAACGGTTTGGCTTTATGCCCAAACAACATCCGGCCTATCTGACGATGGCGTTGGGGGCGGGGATGGTGACACCGCTGCAGATGGCCGAGGCCTACAGTGTCTTTGCTAACGGTGGCTATCGCGTCAAATCGTATTTCATTGAACGCATTGAAGACGAGCGCGGCTATGTCGTGGCAAGAACTGCCCCGTTAGTGGCTGGACAAAATGCACCACAAGCAATCGATCCACGCAATGCGTTTATTATGACCAGCATGATGCGTGATGTGGTGCGCTATGGCACCGCGACCCGTGCCATGAGCTTGGGGCGTGGTGATTTGGCGGGTAAAACCGGCACCACTAACGATGCACGGGATGCTTGGTTTGCCGGTTACAACCCCGATATCGTCGGCGTGGCGTGGATGGGGTTTGATGACAATAAACCGCTAGGCGGTGGAGAAACCGGCGGGGGTGCAGCGTTACCGATTTGGATAGGGTATATGCAACACGCCTTGAAACATCTGCCCGAAGTCGATCAACCCATCCCTGCTGGTTTGGTGGAACAAGCCGGTGCGGGTAGCCGTGGTGGGTCAGAGTATTACTATCAGGAATATCAACGGCCTAATCCTGCATTGGGTTTGAATAATCGGTCGAGTGACGCTGCTGACAACCGTAGCGATCAAACCGAAGGCCAAGATACAGCGCGTGATGCTGTAGAAAACGTCAAAGAGCTCTTGTTCTAATGCCTCATTTTCGATCGTTTCAGGAACGGTGGTTTGCCGCTTCTTTCCAAACTTCTGGCGGAGGGCGGCGCTTGATTGCCCGCCATCCGGCCTTGTTAATCGCCGGTTTATATCTGTTATTTGGCTTGCTATGGATTTTGTTTAGTGACCAAGCCATCGAATGGCTGGCGGGGGGCGATGCGGCGTGGCTGTCACGGTTACAAACCTATAAAGGCATGGCCTTTATGGTGATTACCACCGTGTTACTGTTTGCGCTTATCAGTGCCAGTCATCGGGTGCGTCTGCGGCTATTGCAAGAAGTGGCCGAGCGCGAGGCGCAGTTGAGCGATATGGCACAGCATATTCCCTCGGTGTTTTGGATTTTAGAATCTGATTTACAACCGCATTACATCAGCCCTGCATTTGAAAAAGTGTGGGGTATTCCGTTGCAAGATTTTATGTACGACAACTTGGCTTGGCAGCGCGCCATCTTGCCGGAGGACCTACCGACGGCACAGCGTTTTGTTGATAGCTATCTGCATAGCAAAAGTCGTTCAGTGGAGTGCAAATATCGCATCATGCGGCCTGATGGTGAGGTGCGCTGGATTCATGACACGGCCTATCCGGTACAAGATAAAGAAGGTCAGTTGATACGGATTATTGGCGTGGCGAATGATATTACCGAACAAAAACGCGCCCACGATCAACTCTACCTGCTGGCACATTTTGATAGCCTCACCGGCCTCCCTAATCGCAGTTCCTTAATCAGTCGCCTTGAACAAGCTTGTGCCGATCGTGAACACCGTCCGTTTGCGTTACTGTTTATTGATCTTGATCGCTTTAAGGTGATTAACGATACCCTCGGCCCGCACATGGCCGACCATTGTTTGCGCCGTGTGGCCTCGCTGTTAGAACATGCGTTTTTGCATGACACTTTCACCGCACGTCTTGGAGGGGATGAGTTTGCTTTGATGTTTACCGAGCAGACCAACCGCGAACATCTGGCAATGACCTGCCATCAATTATTGGCCTTGCTGTCCCATCCGCTCGAGGTGGATGGTCATGAGGTATATGTCGGGGGGTCGATTGGGGTGGCGTGTTATCCACAAGATGGCGAAACCGCGAATTTACTGCTGCGTCACGCGGACATGGCAATGTATGCCGCAAAACAAGCAGGGCGCAACACCTTCCGTTTTTATGATACGCAATGGGAACAGGGCAAACAAAACCTTGAACTTGAACGTGAATTACACAAGGCGTTACAGCAAGAAGAGTTTGTGTTGTTCTATCAACCGAAGTTTTGCCCAATTACCCGCACGTTGCAGGGGTTTGAAGCTTTGTTGCGTTGGCGTCATCCTGAACGCGGCTTGGTGTCTCCAGCTTTGTTTATTCCGCTATTGGAAGAAACAGGGCTGATTCGTGAAGTGGGTAAATGGGTAATTCACGCGGCTTTCCATGATTTGGCACAGTGGCAAGCGGCTGGTTTTGGTCATATCACAATGGCAGTGAATGTCTCGGCTCGTCAGTTAGACCATCTGAATTTGGTTGATTTTGTGCAAGAAGCGCTGGAGCGCTATGGTTTGCAGCCACAGCATATTGAATTGGAACTGACGGAAAGCGATTTGATGACCAACCCCGAACAATCCCGCGCCATTATCCAAGGGCTGCGGCAACAGGGGATTCGAATTGCGATTGACGATTTTGGCACGGGTTATTCCAGTCTGGCCTATCTGAAGCGTTTTGCTCCCGATACCCTGAAAATCGATAAATCGTTTATTGATGACATTGACCACGAGCATGATGCGGCGGCAATTGTCGAAGGGATTATTCAATTATCAAAAATCCTACACATTCATGTGGTGGCCGAGGGCGTTGAACGTGATAGCCAGTTGCAAGTGCTGGCGCGGGCGGGATGTGATGCGGTACAGGGCTTCTTACTCGGCAGGCCGATGCCAGCCGTGCAGGTGATGGGCTTGCTCAAATTAGAACAAAAATTGGATTAACCCACAAAAAACCGCCCTCTTTCATTCAGAAACAGGGCGGTTGTCGTATCTAGGATCATTTCGGGCAGGTTTGAGATTTCAGCGTGGCTTGTGGCCATTCGCTGGCGAGCAGCTCAAGTTTTGCTTTTTGGTCGCTGTCTAAATTACGCAGACGGAAGGTGCTGAGTTTACCGCTGGCAGCGGGGGTAGCGGCTGTGGTGGTGCTACCGCCATTTTCACGCACTTCAATTTTGGCCGGATAGCCCGCTTGGGTCAGCTTATCGCGCATCCCTTCGGCTGAGGCTTGTTTACTGAACAAACCGACTGAGATGGCGTTACGCATTTCCCCTGCTTGGTTGACCACATAGCTATCAAAGCCTTTTGACTTCAAAGTCATAACCAACTCGACTGCTGCCTCGCGGCTGGCTTGTGGGGGCAAATGAACCCAATAACGGGTGTTGGTGCTGCCTTCTGCCGGCGCAGCAGCCGGTTTTGCTGCCGGTGCTTCGCGGGTCATTTCCACCATTTGCCCAGCGAGTTTCACTTTCAACAAACGCTGTTTCACCTTGCTAGCCGCCGCACTGTCAAACTCACCCCACTGATAACACGCCAACGCCGTAGGTGTTGGTTTAGCTTTTTCTTGTGGTTTATCACCTTTTTCGGCAGCGGCCAGTAGTGGATCTTTTTCCGCTGGTTTGGTGGCTTTTTCGACCACGGGTGGTTTTTCGACGGGTTTGTCTACCGCTTTGGCCGCAGGGGCTGAGACCGCTGGCGGTGGTGTCGTGGGGACAGCCGGCGCGGTTGGTGTGGTGCTGCTGACGGCGGCAGCGGTCGCTGCTGCGGCAACTGCTGTCGTCGCTGCTACAGCGGCAACAGTGGTTGCGGTATTCGCATTGTCTGGCGGTGTATTCGCGGCAGTGGGCGCGCTATGCTGTTCGAGCGGGGGCGCTGGGCTGATTTCTGGGCTGGCCGCTGGCGTACTATTCCGGCGCAAGGCCGCGACTTGTTCGGGGGACAGTTGTTTTACCTGTGGGGCATTGATTTCCCGTGAGGCAACATTACTCGGTTCGGTGGTGCGAGTGCCAATCAAGAGCGCAACAGCTAGGTTGGCTGTCAGCAGGCCGACAAAAAGCCACTTCATCATGATGATTCTTCTTCTGCCATATATGCTAATCCAGTGAGGACCAGATTATCCACAATAGTGGGCCGGCGCGGGAGTCTGCTTGCAATAATTGTTGCATCACCGCCGCCTAGAAAGACGTTGACGGGGCGATGTTGCTCGGCTTCAAAGCGTAATAGGTTGCCATAAATGCTATCCGCTAGGGCGTTCAGACAGCCGCTATAGATCGCATCTACTGTATTGTTAGGGTGGGCCTGCCAATGGCCTTCTGCATACGGTAGCTGTGCCGTACCTCGGGCGAGACTATCGCGCATCAAGTGTAAGCCGGGGGTGATGGTACCGCCCAAAAAATGCCCCGCTTGATCTACACAGTCGATGGTTAAAGCCGTGCCAGCATGAGCAACGACACAGGCTTGTTGTTGGTTGAGATGATAGGCACCAATCGCTGCCGCCCACCGATCGGCGCCAAGCCGACTCGGATCAAGATAGGCGTTGGTTAATCCTCCTGCACGAGAGCTGGGGCGTAACCACGTGATGGGGAGAGGTGAACAGGTTGAAAGTTGCTCGGCCACTGTCTGCCCTGCGACATTACAACCATACGCTTGGGTGACTGTTAGCTTTGACCATAAGGCGGCCAGTTCGGGTACATCAGGATGGTTTACGCTGTGAATGGGGCCAAGTTGGTGTTGGTTGGCCAAACACCATTTCACTCGAGTATTGCCAGCATCGATAAGCAAATTCATGTTTAAGATCAAGAGTGGGCGAGGGTTCGACGCAGGCTGACTTCACCGGCATGAATCAATTTTTCTTGGCCATCGCCAAGCTGTAACCGCAATGCCCCTTCATTATCCACCCCTCGTGCGATGCCGGGTAATGGGGGACGATAGGCCGAGATAATATCCACGGGTTGGTGTTGCCACGCATGACTGGCTTCCCATTCTGCGCGAAAAGCGGCAAATCCCTGTTTAGCAAATTGACCTAACACCTGATCGAGTTCATTTAATAACAACGCCGCTAATTGATTACGGTCGGGGAGGTGGTGATCTTCTAAGCCGGCTGCCGCTTGGTCAACACCGGTAGGACGGATCAAATTCAAACCAATGCCAATCACGACGGCTGATGGTCCTAGGGCATCGCCAGACAATTCAATCAAAATACCCGCCAGCTTTTCCCCATCCAATAAGACATCATTCGGCCATTTTAGCGCGACCGGTACCTCTAAGCGCTGCAACACCCGTACTAAAGCCAAACCAACCACTAAAGACAAGCCCGATAGCCCTGCCACCCCACATTCAAATCGCCATAGCAATGAAAAAGTGAGTGCCGCCCCCGGTTGTGCCAGCCATTGCCGCCCATGACGGCCACGGCCTGCTGTTTGCCATTCTGCAAACAAAGCGGTGCGGTGTGGTGCGCCGTGGCTGGCGCGGGTGAGTAGGGCGCTATTGGTCGAGTCGATGGTTTCGGCCACTTCGAGTTGCCAATCACCGAGTAGACCAGCACGGATGGCACTGGGTTCTAACCATGTGATGGGATGCGGTAGCCGATAGCCCTGCCCACGCACGCGATAAATAGTGAGGGGGAGGTGTTGTGAGATGTGTTCAATGGCTTGCCAGATCGTGCCGCGAGAGCAGCCAAAGGTTTGTGCCAAGCTCTCGCCAGAGTGAAACGCACCATCCGACAAACAACGTAAAACGGAATGGGCTAGTGGAGTCAAGACGCAGCCTCGACACAGCGAATTTTGCGTAGGGTAGCGGTGGTTGAGGTATCGAATAAGAAAGGAATGGAATGGACGCTGCCACCTCGGGCTAAGGTTTCTTGGCTGCCGACAATTTTGTCAATCGACCAATCGCCCCCTTTTACTAATACCTGTGGTTTCACTTGTTCAATCAATGCGGCTGGGGTGTCATCGTCAAACCATGTGACAAGGCTAGTGGATTCGAGTGCTGCTATCACCGCCAAACGGTGTTCCAGAGGATTGATTGGACGATCCTCTCCTTTACCCTGTCGCCGTACAGAGGCATCGCTGTTGAGCGCAATCACCAAGCTGGCACCTAAAGCACGCGCTTGTGCTAAGTAGGTGACATGGCCACGATGCAAAATATCAAAGCAGCCATTGGTGAAAACCACTGGCTGCGGCAAGCTAGCCAGTCGGGTGAGCAAGGCATCGGGCGCGCAGATTTTTTCCGTAAAGCTTGGGACAGGGTAAGAGGTCATCGTCAATCTCAACAAAAAGAGGACACAGTTTAACTGTTCACCAATGATTTACGGTAACGGTTTAGTTGTTGTACCGACTCAAAGGTTTGGCCAAACAAACTCGATAGATTACGCAAAATGCCACCTACCACACGGCTTTCCCAGTCTTGGTCAAAACGGATTTTGTTGGTGAGCCAATCTTCTAGCCATTCTGGTTTCGGCAAACGGCTTTGTACGGTGTCGTTCGGGAACAGTGATTCGTTGACGTGTAAGTTGGTTGGGTGGAGTGGTTTGCTCGATCGTGCGCTGGCTGCCATTAACATACCGATTTTGGCAAAGGCTAATCTCGCCTCATTGCCAAAGCGGTCGATGGCTTGTTTCATGTATTTGAGATAGGCCCCACCATGCCGCGCTTCATCACGCGATAAGGTGCTGTAGATGTGTTTAATCACTGGCTCGGTATGCCATTCGCTGGCGCAACGATACCACTGTGTCAAACGCACTTCGCCACAGAAATGCAGCATCAAGGTTTCCAGCGGTGGCGCTGGGTCAAATTCAAAACGGACTGCATGGAGTTCTTCTTCACTCGGCACTAACTCAGGTCGGAAGCGGCGCAGGTATTCCATTAACACCAAGGCGTGTTTTTGTTCCTCGTAAAACCAAATTGACATAAAGGCAGAAAAATCACTGTCGTCACGATTGTCACGCAGGAACATTTCTGTTGCAGGTAAGGCCGCCCATTCGGTGATGGCGTTCATTTTGATGGTTTCGGCTTGTTCATCCGTGAGGAGATCAGCATCGAACTGCTCCCACGGGATATCGTCAGCCATATTCCAACGTGCCTTTTCCAGTTGGGCGAACAGTTCAGGGTAAAGCATCAGGTGTCTCCGCAGCGTGAAATCAAAGGAATACTAAAGCCCGAGGGTGAACAAAACATGACCACCCCGCACCAGTATTGTAACGAAAAGTCATACTAATCGTATGTTTCTTGATTTATATCAGTGTGAGGATGGTTTTTCTGAATTTCCAGTGGGGCTAATCAGACCATTTCGCTGCTAGAGCTAGGGATATTTAATTGTTAGGTAAAAATCTCAATTCGATTGCGGCCTTGGTGTTTGGCACAGTAGAGGGCGCGGTCGGCGCGGGAGATGGCGTGTTCAAGTGAAAGATCGCTGCTTTGTAGTGCGGTGACGCCAATGCTGGCGCTCACTGCAATGACTTGGCCATCGAAGGTAACCGGATGCTCAGCGATGTAGTGGCGTAGATTTTCGACCACAGATTGCGCAATGTCTAATTCTGTTTGTGGGAAAAGAATCAAAAACTCTTCACCACCGAAGCGACCAATCAAATCGGTCTCGCGGCATACTTTACGACAGTTCGCCGCAAAACAGCGCAAGACCTCATCGCCTGCGGCATGGCCGTAGTTGTCGTTGATTTGCTTAAAATGATCGAGATCAAGCAAGGCCAAGCTAACCGGTTCATCGAGATGGCGTTGGCGTTTTTCTTCGATGGCGGCTAATTCCAGAATATGGCGACGCGTATAAAATCCGGTCAGGCCGTCAATTGTTGCAATTAGCCGCAATTCCTCCGCCAATTGCTGCCGCAACGCGACTTCTTCTTCTAACGCAGTGTTCAAGCGTTTTAGCTCAGCCGCTTGGGCCGCCAAGGATTGGTTAGCCTTGTGTAGATCGAGTTGCAGCCGATCGCTGATGCGCAGTAAGCGGCGGTGTTCGGCATAGCTTTTACGATAGGCTGCTGCCAACTCCTTCACCCCACCGGAAAATTGCTCAAGCTGATGCAGCATGGTTTCCGCACCAAGCAGAACCCGCTCCTCGTTATCAAACAGCGAGAAAGTGTCATGGGCTGGGGGACGTTTTGGGGTCATCGTGGGCTACCAATCGGCACAACAAACTGGAAAATTCTCATCAGAGAGTCGGGCTTATGTGATGAGCGTCAGTAAAAATTGGGCATGTTGGAATTCTTCGGCAAAATCTTCGCCCGATTCCAACATCGTCTCGTCTTCCTCGTGATACCACCAACGGATGGTGATGGCCAACCCACGCGTGGCTTGTTCTTCGAGCAAGCGAAAGAGATTCATCAACGCTTTGGCACTACTGGAATTGAAATACACCATCCGTAAATCAAACTCAATGGTGGCAGCGGGGGCGGTGGTCAGATAGTCGTGTAGGGCCTGTTGTAGTGGGCCGAAAAAGGCGGCGGTATCTTCAGGATACGATTCTCCAGCCAATGATAAGCGGCCGCTTGCAAAATCGAATTCAACTTCAGGTGTGCGTTCTGCGGCTGGAATACGGATAGATTGCATGTTTTCCTCTAGCTTTCGATGGCTTGCAAAACAAATTGTGCGTGTTGCAAATCCTCGGCAAATTCCTCTCCAATTTCGATCATGCCCTCATCGTCGCTGCGGTGTTGCCAATAAATGGTGACATGATTGCCTTCTTGCATGGCGATGGTATCGAGGAAGTCAAAGAGACCGAGTAACACTTTCGCAGTTGAGCTATTGAAATAGATTAAATCAAAATCGAATGTGATGTTGGCATTTTTTTGTGTTTGCAGATGTTGCTTTAATTGGGTAACCAATGGGCCATAGAAAGCAGAGACATCTTCTGGATAGGATTCCCCCCGCAGCAAAAAACGATTTGCCGCGAAATCAAAGGCCACTTCTGGGGCGCGGGGGCTGCGGGCGAGATAAAAAGATTCCATGCACATCAACTTAGTGAAAAACGATCAGAGGGGAAGTGCTCAGGAATTTCAAAACCGACAATGGACACATCATCACGGCGGCTTTGTGTGCCTTGATAATGCTCGAGTGCTTGATAGAGCACATCGCCCTGTTCGGTCATCGGTGTGTCTTGTAGCGAATTGAGCAAGGCCTTAAAGCGTGTTTTACCAAACATACACACCCGAGGCTGAGCATCGTTCACTTGTTCAATCAAACCATCACTGGTCAAATAAAAACGCATTTTGGGCTGTAATGCAATATCGTGGACAGCATAACTTTGTTGATAGTGGATGCCACGATACCCCATGCTGGTGCGGCTGCCTTTGACTTCTATCACCTCGCCTTGTTGTTGCACAAACAAGCTGAGGTGGGCGCCGGCAAAGCGCATGATACGTAAATCAGCCGGTAGATAACAGGCGCCGAGCTCAATCCCATCATCCGATTCCCCACTCGGCAAATGCTGTCCTAGCGTGGTTTGCAGATGTTGGTGCATTCGGGTGAGCAAGGTACCAACCTCACCAGCGGGAATTTCCATACAAGCGCGTTCTAAAGCGCCAGTTGAAATCAGGGTCATAAATGCCCCCGGTACCCCGTGACCAGTGCAATCGCCGAGAATAATCAACACCCCATTGCCCCAAGTGCGATACCAAAAAATATCGCCACCGACCACATCTCGAGGTTTCCACAAAACAAAATGTTGTGGAAAGTCACGACTAATGGCTTGTTCATCCGGCAACACCGCACGTTGAATGCGGCTGGCGTAGCGAATACTGGCCGAAATCACTTCATACGCTTCGTGTAACTCGTTGGTTTGTTTGCTCAGTTGTTCCGTGCGCTGTTGCACGCGCTGTTCGAGTGAGGTATTCGCTTCGGCAAGGCTTTGTTTCAAATTGCGTTCAGTGTCGAGTGCCCGTGCAATCCGCTTGGCGTGTAAGCGTCCCATGGCAATAAACACTAAAAAAACCAAGACGATGGTGACTTGCATGGCCTTGGCTAAATTCTCGGATTGTCGTGTGTTGGCTTCGCTGTCTTCAACTAGTAGGCTCAAGGCGCGTGATAAATTGGCGCGGTAGAGGCCTTTTTGCCGTTTGTAGTGGGGCGAGGTGATTAAGGCCAACGCGGCGTCCCATGCTTCTTGCTCAATCAGGCGCAGTGCTTCTTTTTCCAGAATCTCAATTTCTTGTCCCGCTTGGGCCATGTCTTTTAATGCCCGTTTTGCCTCGTGATGGCTAACCAGTTGCAAACTCTCTGCCAACAGTTGATTACGGGTTTCTAATAAATCGTCATAGTTGAATAAATAGCGTTCCGAGCGCAGGCCGGCGGTGAGACGGATGGCCGAGGCGGTGGCATCATTGGCATTTAAAATCCGCTCGG
This sequence comes from Aquaspirillum soli, assembly GCF_054781915.1. Lineage (NCBI taxonomy): Bacteria > Pseudomonadati > Pseudomonadota > Betaproteobacteria > Neisseriales > Aquaspirillaceae > Aquaspirillum > Aquaspirillum soli. The sequence goes on from NZ_BAAGTM010000004.1 coordinate 17,334, forward strand.
CATTGAGTGAGAGTTGTCGCAAAGTAGCGGCGTGATGTTTGAATTGCGCGTCAAAATAGAAAAACGCCACAAAGGCTAACAACATCAACAGCGACAGCAACGACAAGCCATACAAGCTGGCTAACCGTCCAAGGCTGTGTTGCAGATGGGAAAAGAAAGCAATCGGTTTCGACATGGTCGCGACTTAATCCAGATAATCAATTTCGCCACGGTTAAACGCATAAATCACAAAACCGGGCTCGGAAATATCGCCATGTTGATTAAACCTGACTTTGCCTAAGACCGAATCAAACTCGCGGCTTTTTAAGGTCTTGGCGACAGCTGGCATCGCCGTACTTTGGCTGGCTTTCACTGCCTGACTCCAAATTTGTACGGTGGCATAGCTATAAAAGGTAAAGGCTTCAGGTCGATAGCCTTGGGCAAGATAGCGTTTGGTCAGGGCTTGATTACGGCGGTCGTGTGAGGGGTCGGGGGGGAATGTAATCAAGACGCCATCGGCCAAACGGCCGGCTTGTTCAATAAACGCTTTATTCATGAGGGCATCACCGCCCAACATGCGAAACTTCAATTGATATTCCCGTGCCTGCCGCAAAAATGCCGCCGCTTCATTGCCATAACTGGCAAACACCACAAACCGGATTTTTTCTGTTTGCATCCGGTTCAGGATGGCGCTGAAATCGGTTTGCCCTTTCTCAATTTTGGCAACGAAACGCTGTTGTAACCCTGCTTTATTGAGGTGATGTTGCGTCATGCGGGCAAAGCCGCTGCTGTAAACCGTACTATCATGCAAAATTGCAATCGGTTTGTTTTTATGATTGCGGGCAATATAGTCTGCTGCCACAAAGCCCTGCATATCATCGCGCCCACAGGTGCGGAACACATTGGGCAGTTTGCGATTGGTGAAATCAGGATTGGTGGAAGCAGGGGTGATTTGAATAATCCCGTGTTGGTGATAAATGTTGGAAGCGGCAATCGAGGCGCCAGAACACAGATGGCCGTCAACCAATACTACGCCTGCTTCACTGAGTTCCTTCGCGATAGTGACGGCTTTTTTCTCGTCACACACATCATCACGCACCAACAATTCAAGCCGCTGCCCCAATAACCCCCCTTGGCTATTGATTTCATCCACCGCCGCTTGCGCGCCACGCCGCAGTTGTTCGCCCATCGACGCATGTTCGCCACTCATCGGGCCGACCACCGCGATTTTGATTTGTGCCGCTGCCGGCATGGCGATCCATAAGGCTAAGAGCCACGCCGAGGGCTGCATCCATCGCATCAATCGTCTCGTTGCCATCACATCAAATATACGCTTTCAAGCAAAAGAAAGCGGCTTGGTTGTCGAGGTCCATAAAATCGAATTGAATCGGTTCGCTGGCGCGGCGGGCGATTTCGATCAGGCCAATGCTACCGCCTCGGCTTTGTTCTTCGGCGGGTTCGCGCAGCTTTTCTTTGTAATGCGCTTTGAGGGCCTCTTTGTCCATCTGTGAGAGTTGTTGCAAGCGGTCGCGCAGAGAGGTGACATCGTCTTGACTGACGATATTGCCGCACACCACAAAAAAGCGATTGTCTTCACGGCCAACGGCAATCATGCCTGAGCTGAGTTCGACTTTTTTTCCGACCTCGCCTTCGACACGGTCGGCAGAGTAGCGAATGATGTTTTGCACTTGTTCAACAAAAATCGAAAACACTTTGCGTGTGACGTTGGCATCGGTTTCATCGAGTGCCATTTTTTGTTTTAACGCTTCGCCCAGTGCATACAAAATCCCTTCCGACACATAGCCGGTAAAGGAAAAGATAATGCCTTTGCTATGCAAGTCTTGTTGAAAGTGATAGTAGGGCTGCACCAGCATACGGGGGATCTCCCTTTAAGCAGATCGTTTTAGAAACAAGCGCAAGAGTGTGCCACATTCTGTTTGATGCTGAGTTTGTGTTATGTCAGCGATTGGCGAGTGCATTTTTAATCTGTGTTGCGTATTGATGCAACAACTCGCGTGGTGGTTCTTTGCGTGGCCAACTTAATGCAACACCATCATCGACATGGCGCGGCAAGATGTGAATGTGAAAATGGAACACCGTTTGGTCGCCGGCTTTGCCGTTGGCTTGGAAGAGCGTGAGCCCCAGCGGTTGAAAAGCGTGTTGGACGGCTTGCGCGACATGATGCACCGTACGCATGACTGCCGCCGCTTCATCCGTTGTCAATTCAAACAAATTGGCGGCATGGCGTTTGCTGGCAACCAATACATGCCCCGGGTTCACTTGGCCGATGTCCATAAAGGCGACGGTTTGATCGTCTTCATACACCACCGCCGCTGGAATTTCACCCGCAATCAGACGACAAAAAATACATTCGCCAGCCGGCGAGGTGTCGATAAACATCGGCATGGTATTTCCTCTGCTTGGTCTAAGATGATTTCTTGCAAAATAATGCAGTCGGTGTGGTTTTGCCGTGTAAAACCGTCAATTTGGCACTTGCTTGGAACAACTGACAGTAGGCCGGTGGAAGACGTTGTATCACATTTGCTGACACGGCTAATACACAATCCTCTTCGCGGGTCATGCTTTCAAGACGCGCAGCGATATTGACGGTATCCCCAATCACGGTATGGTTTTTTCTTTCTTGGCTGCCAATATCCCCCAAAATCACTTTACCAAAATGACAGCCGACACCAAAACCCTCTGGTGTCGGTAATTTTTCTGCTTGTAATTGTTGCAACAACATTGGCCATTGTTGTTCAAAATCTAATGCTGCCGCGACTGCCGATTCACACGCCCGTGCCTCACCCTCTAAACCAAAAATCACCATAATGGCATCGCCAATATATTTATCCACTACACCATTGTGTTTCGATACCACTCGGTGCCAATGTTCAAAATAAATGTTCAACATTTTAGTGACATCAATTGCGCTTGCATTTTCACATAAATATGTAAAATTTTTAATATCAGAAAATAAAATGCAAAGAGACATATCTGTGGCGACAATATCTTCTTGCAAAATACGATTGCGGATGTTTTGGTCAACATAGGTTCCAAACAGCTGAAAAATTCGGTTCTTTAATCGTAAAATTTCCAACCGTCCAAGTGCGACGGTCATGGCTAGAATACAGCCGCCAATAATAATAAAGTGATGCGTGATGTCATTTAGGAAATTACTTGTATAAGAAAAAATGTTATTGATGGTGAGGGCAGATTGATCGCGTAGGTCTTTGAATAGGTCAAGATAGAAATAGAGAAAAATAAAAATGCTGACATTCAGCAATACGGTTAATACTTCAGAGAACTGGGTAACAAATGGATTGGGATGTTGTTTAAGATGGTAGAAAAAACAGGAAATCGCTGCATAAATCCAAAAACCAATATGGGCTGCATTCAGGATATGGTCAAATCCTTCGCCTATTTCTCCCATACTGTAGATCGCTGGGGCAATCAATGAACAGAAAAAACGAGTCATTGAAGTGTGCCCCATTGTGATAATGCAGTGGGTTTGAATAACCAGTGCGAGCACTAATAAGCTGTGATCAAGGCTGCTAAAAAATAGTGATTTCTGCAGGATGATTTGCATGATAATATAAAACAAAGCAAATTGACCTGAGTACAATAAAATCTCTTGTGCAAATTGTGACAGATATTTTTTATTCATGATTTTTTCGGATAAGAAAGCTCATTCTTATCTTAAAGGGTATGTTTCAAACTGACCTTAACAAAAATGACACGACAGCTATCAAAATCACCTGCAAAAATATAAAATTGTCTTTTCAAATGTTGCTGAAAGTTTGTGATGAGTTCACTGCCTGCCTGTCCACAATGCCAATCTGTTTACACCTATGAAGATGGTGCGATGTATGTTTGTCCTGAGTGTGCCCATGAATGGCCACAACAAGCCGCTGTGGTTGAAGAACAACAGCGTGTGATTCGTGATGCCAACGGGACGCTGTTGCAGGATGGGGATAGCGTAACGGTGATTAAGGATTTGAAAGTCAAAGGCTCTTCATTGGTGGTGAAAATTGGCACCAAAGTGAAAAACATCCGCTTGGTCGAAGGCGATCACGACATTGACTGTAAAATTGACGGTATTGGCGCGATGAAGTTGAAATCAGAGTTTGTGAAGAAGCTGGCTTAAACGACAGCAATAAAAAAGCCAGTCGCACAGACTGGCTTTTTTGTGGTGCGAGAAGAGATCAATCTTCGTGTAACAACGTGTGTTGAATCTCAGAAAAACTACTAGGCACACGGACAAAATTCAGCGAAATCCCCAAACGGCGGGCAATTTGCGAGGTGGAGAACAAACCACAAATTTCGTGATGACCTGTTTGTGGATTTTTTTCAATCACTAGCGCGTGTTGGCGGCCATACCGTTTCATGGTGGCAATCAGCTGACCGACGTTGGCATGTTCCACATCACGCAACAACAGCGATTCCAATTCCGCACGCGGTGTCATGACATCACGCACCAAAATTTCGTTATGGCGGCGGCCTTGTTCGTGGATGCGCTGCATCGGACGCTCACCCAAAATATCTTTAGCGGTGACCAAACCAACCAAGTTGCTGTTCTCGTCGATCACGAACAATAAACGAATGGCACGACCTACCATCAGACGGTGTGCATCTTCAACCGAAGCATCATCGTCAATGGTCACTGGATCGAGCACTCGCAAATCGGTCATCACTTCGACGGCTGGGCTTTCCATCGTGACCGAACGGCGCGGACGTTGCGCCAGCGACAGCAAAACCGTTCCTGCTGGCAGCGAGATGGAGGGCAGGGGGGAGTAGTGAGTGTCCATCAGTTGAATCTCCACGCATTGTTTTGATTAGCCGCTTATCGGTGCGGGTCCATCATGATGAGGTGTTTGAGCAACTTGCTGACCTCATCATGGTTTCATTTTATGCCCAAGTTGCAAATGCGTGAAATAGCAAAAACACATTTCCTGCTAAAAAAATTTTCTTTCCCCAAAAAGACAAACGACAACATCCATTAAGATACCGTCTTATTCTGAACTGGGTGGGGGACTGCATTGTTGTAGTTCGTATATCAAGGCTATACAATGGTGCATGATTCGAAGTTTCCGTCACAAAGGACTTGAAGCCTTCTATCGCAAAGGCAGCAAGGCCGGTATCCAGCCTCACCATGCTAATCGACTTCACGCACAACTGACTGCGTTGGATTCGGCTACCTGCGCGGAAGATATGAATTTTCCTGCTTGGCGTCTGCATCCCCTGACGGGAGATCTGTCTGGTTTTTGGGCTATTACCGTAAATGGTAACTGGCGCTTAATTTTCCAATTCCATGGCGAAGATGCAGAGTTAGTTGATTATTTGGACTACCACTAGGAGAGTGACAATGAATGGCATGCACAATCCAGCTCACCCCGGCGAAGTGTTAAAGGAAGGCTGGCCGGCTGAAGTAACTATCACGGCAGCGGCAAAGCAACTTGGCGTAACGCGGGCCACGTTGTCACGCATTCTCAATGGTCATGCCTCTATCAGTGCAGACATGGCCTTACGCTTGCAGGATTGGTTGGGCATCAATGCGCAAATGTGGCTGCGTATGCAGGCAACGTATGATTTGTGGCAGGCGGAGCACAACAAGCAGCGGCCTCGTGTTGAGCGACTCAAGCACCTAGCCCAGTAGCCCGCTAGAGTGGGCACGTTTCTGTGCCCACTACATCGGTAAAATTGCACTAATTACTCAATGGCATCCGTGCGGCTTGGCGTTGCAGAATGTTGGAGAATTCTTCCATAAAGGTGTCAAAACGTAGGGCGAGGCGGTCAACTTCATGCGAAAAACGGTTGTAACCAATCACCGCCGGAATCGCCGCAAATAAACCAATCGCAGTGGCAATCAACGCTTCGGCAATCCCCGGTGCCACGGTGGCCAGCGTGGCGGTACCGGCATTTCCCAAGCCGATGAAGGCATGCATAATCCCCCAGACGGTTCCCAATAATCCAATATACGGGCTGATTGAACCGACCGTGGCTAAGAAAGCAGTATGGCGGTCGAGTTCGTCGATTTCACGTTGGGCGGCCGCTTTCATGGCGCGGCGGGTGCCATCCATGATGTCGGACAATTCGCCCCCCGGTTGTCGCCGCAGTTTCATAAATTCACCAAAACCAGCCGCAAAAATTTTTTCAGTGCCAACACTGTCCGGCTCGGTGGCAACACGTTGGTAAATGGTGTTCAGATCGGTACCCGACCAAAACAATCGCTCGAAATTTTCGACATGGCGATTGGCTTTACCAAGGCTGCGCCACTTATTAAAAATATGCATCCACGAAATAATCGACAGCAATACTAACAAAGCCATGATGAACTGCACGGGTAAGGTGGCATCGAGTATTAACTGCACAACAGACAATGATTGCGGAGCAGATTCCACAGTAATCCTTTCTCTGCGACAACAAAGCCGCCTATATGGGGGCAAAATTAGCGCAACACACGCCCAGTTTGGACATCAATAATGGTTGAAGGTTTGCGCCGTTTGCCGATCTGACCGGGGAGCGTGAGGACTTGTTTCCCAAACTGCCGTTGGCAGGCGGCTGCCGAACGCAGCGAGCGTTGTCCGGCACGATTGGCCGAGGTGGACACTAACGGGCCCAGTGCTTGGCAGAGGCGCTGTGTAAACGGGTGTGCTGTCACACGAACGGCTAATGTGCGATGGCGTCCGCGTAAGAGCGGCAACACTCGCTTGGCGGCAGGCAGCAACAGCGTATACGGACCGGGCCAATAGCGTTGACACATCGCTTCGGCTTCCACCGATAACGGCGCGAGCAAGGGGCGTAATTGGGCTAACGAGGCGGCCACCACAATCATGCCCTTATGATTAGGCCGTCCTTTATAGGCAATGACGCGCTTTAACCCTTTTGCCGATAACGGATGGCAACCAAGGCCAAAACACGATTCAGTGGCATAAGCAATCACGCCGGCTTGGCGCAAATGATGTTGGGCCCGACGTAAGAATGCTGCAGGTGGAAGACGTGACATGAACAACAGCTCAATCCGGCAAATGAAGGCCGGTATTCTGACAGATTGGCAGCGATTTTTGCTATGTCGTCTTGTCTAGGCGCTGGTCTTTTTTAAGCGATAGGCCAATTGTGGCCGCGTAATGCCTAACATCCTTGCCGCCCGTGATAAATTGCCATCGGCTTTTTTGACCGCATGATTCAAAAAATTGCGCTCAATATCATCAAAACTCAGTCCACTGTTTAACATCTGCTCATATAAATCATGTTCTGCTGTTGGCATGGCAGCTTGTAAGTGGCCACCTTGGTCAAGGCCGGTGTTGTTCATGGCCTGCTGTTGTGGGAACAGATGATTGACTTCAATCAAGCCCCCCGGCTCGGCCAAAATCAAACCCAGTTCAATGGTGTTCTCCAACTCGCGCACATTACCCGGCCACGGATGTTGTAATAACGCCGCCAGCGCACGGTCGGTAATGCCTGCCGTCGGTTTTTCATGTAACACACTTAAGCGTTCCAACATCGCGTTGACCAACAGCGGAATGTCGCTTTGTCGTTCGCGTAGTGGGGGAATATGTACCGGATAGACATGAATCCGGTAGTACAAATCAGCGCGGAAGCGGCCTTCGCTGACGGCTTGTTTAAGGTCAACGTGGGTGGCGGTGACTAAACGAACATTCACCTTACGCACTTTATGATCGCCCAGCCGTTCAATTTCGCCTTCTTGTAAGACCCGCAATAACTTTGCCTGTGCCGCCAGTGGCAATTCACCGACTTCATCTAAAAATAAGGTGCCACCGTCGGCACGTTCAAACCGGCCCATCCTTGTTTGTTGTGCGCCGGTATAAGCGCCTTTTTCCACCCCAAATAGTTCTGCTTCAATCAGATTTTCTGGGATGGCGGCACAGTTAACGGCGATAAAAGGTTTATCTCGGCGGCCACTTTGTTTGTGTAATAAACGGGCAAAGCGTTCTTTACCCACACCGGTTTCACCTTGTAGTAATACCGTGACTTGGCTGGCGGCGGCGCGTTGAATCAGATGACAGGCATGGCGAAAGCGTTCAGAACTGCCAATCATGCCATCACAGGGTGGGGTGCGGCTGATGCTTTGTCGTAAACAATCCACTTGTTTTTGCAGTTCAAGTAATTGCGACAAAATCGAATCTTGCGCGAAGAAATGGCGGTAATCGTCGGCATCTTCCCATTCTTGTAACGGTTTACCGATGATGCGGCACTGCGGTTTGCCGCTGGCGGCGCATTCCACTTCTTTGAACAGAATAAACTGCCCCATAAAAGCCGAGGTATAACCAGAGGCATAGCCAATTTGCATCCAGCACACTGGGTGGTCGGTATGGCCAAATTCTTTGACATGGCTATCCGATTCCCACGAGTCTTTCCATAAAAACTCGCCGTAGAACTCACCCTGCGCCATATCAAATTCCACTTTGACCGGCGTAACCTGCACGCTGCCTTCTAGCATGTGCAACTGTGGACCGACGACAAAAGCGTCGATCTTGTCGCCATTGCCGCGTATCTTGCGGGCAATTTCCGCATCCTTCATCCCTGAGACATAGCCGACACGGGTGAGTAAATTGCGCGCATGTTCCAGCCCAACCAAGCTGATGATTTCTCGCCGTAATACCGCCATCGCGGCCACATGCAGCATCAACATTCGGCTTTCTGCCAGCCAAATATGGCCGGTTTCTGCCGAGAAATGCACCAGCTCACGCAGATCGTGATTTTTGGGGTATTTGATTGCCGCCATGCTTCTCTCTCCTCGTTGTGTGTCGTGTTCGCCCTTCTTTGAGGGCTGTGCTGCGCCGGTGGATGGCGGATAAAGCGCGTGATTTTTACAAATTTAGCGCGCTTGGGCAGCTCAATGTAGAGCAATTTACCATTTGATCAAATAAAAAATCGATATTTTACCAAATCATCAATTTTTTATAGATGCTGCGCCGCAACAAAAATGCGTGTTTTCAGCAAAAACAAAGATTTATTGCCGTGGCACGCTTCTTGATAAGAATAAATTGCTCACCACCGAGTTTTGCCTTGGAGCTCATCATGTCATCAGTTCTACCTGCCACATTGCCGAAATTCGTTCGCGTGACTGGGATGCGTGGGCAACAGTTCATCGAATTTGACTTTGCTATCGGTGAACCAGAGCTGTTCGTAGAAATGATTTTGCCTGTGGAACATTTCGAAGCGTTTTGTCGTGATAACCAAGTGATCCAAATGGACAGCGACAGCAGCGACCGAATTGATGCAGACAAACAGCAATGGCGGAGTGGCGACAGTCAACTGACACAACGCCCACGTGAGGCTTAGGCCTCATTTACCTGCTATTCACATCACACAATAACGAGGAGAGACGAATGCAGATTGATTTGCGTACTGTGGCGATTCGCCCCAAACGCCAGACTTTTAGTCATATTGCCCGCCGTCAAGGGCAAGACAAAGCGGCATCGCGTTACCAAGAGGCCACGTTAGACCTGCAGCCGACCGCGAATTTCCACTATCGCCCTTATTGGGCACCGCAATTTGAAATCTTTGACAGCCGCCGTACCCAAATCGTGATGAAAGATTGGTATAGCTTCAAAGATCCGCGCCAGTTCTATTATGGCACCTACACCATGGCACGGGCACGACAACAAGATGCGGCGGAATCGGCCTTTGAATTTGTCGAAGATCGCGGTTTGATCGCGCTGTTGCCAGAATCCTGTCGTGAACAGGCCCTACAGGTGTTATTGCCACTGCGCCATCTGGAATGGGGCGGCAATATGAACAACACCTATCTTTGTGCGTATGGCTACGGCACGGCCATCACACAGGCGGCGATGTTCCATGCCATGGATCGTCTGGGTATTGCCCAATATCTGACCCGCATTGGTTTGACCTTAAGCGGCCCGGATGCTTTAGACACTGCTAAAACAGCGTGGTTGGAGCAAGCCGAATGGCAAGAATTGCGCCGCTATGTTGAGGACACCTTTGTGTTGGATGACTGGTTTGAGTTGTTGGTCGCGCAAAACGTGGTGCTCGATGGCTTGTTATATCCCTTGGTGTACGAAGCCTTTGATGATGCCATCAATCTGCAAGGTGGTACTGCCATCTCGATGATGACGCAGTTTATGCGCGATTGGAAAACCGAAACCAACAAATGGCTCGATGCCACTTTAAAAACCGCAGCAGCCGAATCGCCCGACAACGCAGCACAGTTGGCACAGTGGGTGGCGCATTGGCAACAACGCGCACAAGTGGCATTGGCGCCGGTGGCACAACTGGCTTTACCAGAGACGGGTGCGGCCGTGTTAGAAGACATCGCCCAAGAATTTTCAGCTCGTATGCAAAAACTGGGCGTGCGTGCTGCCCAAACTGAAGGAGTGGCCGCATGAGTAAGGTTTTTATCGCCCTGCAAACCAATGACGATACCCGTCCGATTATCGAAGCCATTTTGGCCGACAACCCTCACGCTGAACTGAATGAAGCACCGGCAATGGTCAAGATTGACGCTGAAGGCTCGCTGACCATTCATCGCAATAGCATTGAGGAGCTGTTGGGGCGTGATTTTGATTTGCAGGAACTGCATCTGCACTTGATTACCCTGTCGGGCAATATCGATGAAACCGACGACGAATTCACCCTGTCTTGGGCCAACTAAGTTGGGCCGCTGTTAAAGCATACGAGGTGTTGCAATGGATATGAAAACCAGTGGCCGCAAACTTGGCCTGAAAGAGAAATACGCACACATGACCCGTGGCTTGGGTTGGGAAACCACCTATCAGCCAATGGATAAGGTGTTTCCGTATGACAAGATGGAAGGCATCAAAATCCATGATTGGGACAAATGGGAAGACCCTTTCCGTTTGACCATGGATGCCTATTGGAAATACCAATCGGAAAAAGAACGTAAGCTGTACGCAATTATTGATGCGTTTGCACAAAATAATGGCCATCTCAATGTCACCGATGCCCGTTATATCAATGCCCTGAAGCTGTTTATCACCGGCGTATCACCGCTGGAATATATGGCTCACCGTGGTTTTGCCCACACTGGCCGTCAATTACGTGGCGTGGGCCCGCGCATTGCCTGTCAAATGCAGGCAATTGACGAAATTCGCCACGTTCAAACCCAAATTCACACCATCTCGAACTACAACAAGTTCTACAACGGCATGCACGATTTCCGTCACATGCACGATCGGGTGTGGTACTTGTCGGTGCCAAAATCGTTCTTTGACGATGCCATCTCCGCTGGCCCATTTGAATTTATGGTCGCGATTGGGTTTAGCTTTGAATATGTGCTGACCAATCTGTTGTTTGTGCCGTTTATGTCGGGTGCCGCATTTAACGGCGATATGGGCACCGTTACCTTCGGTTTCTCGGCTCAATCAGACGAAGCCCGTCACATGACCTTGGGTCTGGAAGTGATCAAATTCCTGTTGGAACAAGACCCCGACAATCTGCCGATTGTGCAGAAATGGATTGATAAGTGGACATGGCGCGGTGTGCGGATGTTGACCTTGGTGGCGATGATGATGGATTACATGCTGCCTAAACGCGTGATGAGCTGGCGCGAAGCATGGGATATCTATTTCGAGCAAAACGCCGGTGCCTTGTTCAAAGATTTGGCGCGCTATGGCATTACCATGCCGAAGTGTGTTGAAACCGCGATTAAAGAAAAAGACCACATCTCGCATCAAGCGTGGGCGACCTTCTATCAATACGGTGCGGCGGCGGCGTTCCACACTTGGATGCCAACCCCCGAAGAAATGGATTGGTTGTCGTCGAAATACCCTGACAGCTTCGACCGTTACTACCGTCCACGTTTTGAATATTGGCGTGAGCAAGAGGCCGCCGGTAACCGTTTCTATAACAAAACGCTGCCGATGTTGTGCCAGACCTGCCAAATTCCGATGTTGTTCACCGAGCCAGACGATCCAACCAAAATCGCCTATCGCGAAACCACCTACAAGGGTGAGAAATACCATTTCTGTTCTGACCATTGCCAGCACATCTTTGAAGATGAGCCGGAAAAATACATGCAGTCGTGGTTGCCGGTGCATCAAATCTATCAGGGCAACTGTTTCCCCGAAGGCGTTGACCCCACCGCCCCCGACTTCGACCCCTTGGCCGCTGTGTTGCAGTGGTATCACATCCAATTTGGCGCCGATAACCTCAGCTTTGAAGGGTCGGAAGATCAGAAAAACTTCGAACAGTGGCGCGGTATGGCCACCCAGAACGTGTGAAGGGAAACCACATCATGACGACAACCGCAGATCTGCGTAACCCCCCTCCGATGAAAGACTATCAAGGGCAGCCAAAAGATGGCGCGGATAAATTTCATGGCAACCAACTGTTGTATATCGGTTGGGAAGATCACCTGTTGTTCTGTGCTCCCTTTGCGTTCCCATTTCCACCAGCGATGCGCTTTGGTGATGTGGTGAGCCATGTGTTGCCCGGGGCCTTTGGCTATCACCCTGACTTTGCCAATATCGACTGGCAGCAGGCGCAATGGTTTAAATCAGGTCAGACTTTCCAACCCGATTTTGACAAATCGTTGGCTGACAATGGCTTGGGGCATAAAGACGTGATTCGCTTCCGCACCCCCGGTTTAACCGGCATTCGCGGTTCTTGTAGCTAACCCCCACGGCCAGCACCACTGCCCTTGGTGGGGGGGCTGGCTGTCTTTGTCTCGGAATTTTTGGCCATGAGCTACCAACTGACGATTGAACCCCTCGGCGAGACGATTGATGTCGAAGAGGGCCAAACCATTTTAGATGCCTGTTTACGGAAAGGCATTTGGCTGCCACATGCTTGCTGTCATGGCTTGTGTGCCACCTGCAAAATCCAAGTCAACGATGGTGAGATTGAACACGGCGAAGCCAGCCCGTTTGCGCTGATGGATTTCGAACGCGACGAAGGGAAATGCTTGGCGTGTTGTGCCACCTTGCAATCGGATGTGGTGATTGAAGCCGAAATTGAAGAAGAGCCCGATGCTGCCAACTATCCCGTCACCGACCATGTGGCAACGGTTAGCCGGATTGTTGACCTGACGCCCACCATCAAAGGTATTTTTCTCCAGCTTCCCGCAGGCGAACAGCTCGCTTTTCAGGCAGGGCAATATGTCAATTTGCAAGTGCCTGGGGTGGAACAAGCCCGTGCCTTTTCGCTGGCAAATGCACCACAAGACGCTGAATTAGAACTGAATATCCGTCATGTCCCCGGTGGACAAGCCACGGCATGGCTACATGAGAATCTCAAAGAAGGTGACCGTCTGGCCTTGTCTGGGCCATACGGACGCTTTTTTGTCCGTAAATCGGCGCAACAGCCGCTGTTGTTTATCGCCGGTGGGTCGGGATTATCTAGCCCAAAATCGATGATTCTTGATTTACTGGCCGAAGGCTGTCAGTTGCCAATTACCTTGGTGCAAGGGGCGCGGCAATTATCTGAGCTGTACTACCACGATTTGTTTACCGAGTTGGCCGCACAACACAGCCACTTTACCTATCTGCCAGCGTTATCGGCTGAACCGGAAGACTCCGCGTGGGCAGGTTTCCGTGGTCATGCCCATGAAGCTGCTCGAGAACACTTTGCTGGCGATTTTCGTGGCGTGAAAGCCTATTTATGTGGGCCACCGGCCATGATCGAAGCATCGATTGCCACATTGATGCAGGGCCGGTTGTTTGAGCGTGATATTTACACCGAGAAGTTTTTTAGTGCTGCAGATGCACAACAAGTGCGGAGTCCTTTATTCCGCAATGTGTAGTGAGCGTGGGCTATTCGCCAAAGCTGTCAGCAGGTAGCCGCCGCACCACTTCGAGGGTTTTTTCGATGTGGTGAATTAACAGCCGGCAGGCAGTTTTGGCATCGCGTTGTAGGGTGGCTTCGAGCAAAGCACGGTGTTCGGCGTGGACATCACGCGGCACGGTGGGATTGCCTAATACCAAACGGCGATAACGCTCGGATTGTTGATAGAGGATAGACAGGAAATGCAGCGTCCAACGCGAGGGGCACGCGGCGAGCAGGCTGGAATGAAAAGCGCGGTTGCGGGCTTCCCATTCATCAAAGCCAACATCGCCTTGGTGCAATCTTTCCTCCACTCGCGTTAGGCGGTGAAACGCAGCAACGGCATTGCTCTCCCAGACTTCATCGCCATGCGCGATAGATTGGGCCAATGCCTCGGCTTCGAGCACCGTCCGCACGCGGGTGATGTCCTGAAAATCGTCCAGTGAAATCGGCGCCACTCGAAAACCGCGTTGGCCTTGGACAGTGACAAGGGCATCGGTGACCAGCAATAACAGCGCCTCGCGCAACGTGCCGGCACCGACTTGATATTGCTTTTTCAGGTGTTCAACGCGCAGCTTGCTGCCCGGGCGGTGTTTGCCTGTCACGATGTCGTGGCGCAGCTGAAGATAGGCATTTTCAGCCAAGGTTTTTGGGCTGTTGGGTTCGATAGCCGCTGCGTGTAAAGAGTCTTGAGACATAAAGAGTCAGAGTTTTCTGCAAAAAACGAATACTCGAGATTTTACGCTGAACAGGGTTTTTTGCAGCACAAAAAAATCTCGAGAAAAAATGTTTACATCGAGAAAAACAAGTTGTATCGTAATGTTTCACGGGAGAACAGCATGGCAACGCCAACCTTTAATGTGCTGATTACTGATACCGGAGAACGCTATCGCTGCCGTTCCGACCAGACGGTGTTAGCTGGGATGGAAAACCTCGGTCGTAAGGGGATTCCTGTCGGTTGCCGCCAAGGGGGGTGTGGGGTGTGCAAGGTGGCGGTGTTGTCGGGTGAATACCAAGCAAAGGTGATGAACCGCGATCACATCAGCAAAGAAGATGAAGCGGCTGGGCGCGTGTTGGCGTGTCGCATTCGGCCAAGCTCAGATTTGGAAGTCCAGGTTTTGGGTTCGATGAAAAAAAATGTCTGTTATGTCCGCAAGCCAGCGGCATAACAGCGAGTCGAAGCAATGGCCAATCACGGCTGAAATAGAGAAGAAGCTAAACAAGGAGAAAACATCATGGCGATGACCGGCGTATTGCGTCCAGGACATGCACAACTGCGCGTGTTGGATATGGAAGAATCGGTGAAGTTCTACACCGAAGTGATGGGCTTAGTGGAAACTGGCCGTGACAGCCAAGGCCGCGTGTACTTCAAAACCCGTCAAGAACGCGACCACAACAGCATTATCTTGCGCGAAACCGATCGTGCAGGGCTCGATTTCTTTGGCTTTAAGGTGCTCGACAAAGCAACCTTAGATGACTTCGAACAAAAATTGCAGGCCTATGGTGTAAAAACCGAGCGTATGCCCGCTGGTGAGCTGTTAGAAACCGGTGAGCGTGTGCGTTTTGTGTTGCCTACTGGCCACACCATTGAACTGTATGCCGAAAAAACCGACGTCGGTAACGGCATGGGGTATTACGACCCAGACGTCGATGTGATCGATGGCCCGGGGATTCGTCCAGTTCGCATGGACCATGCGCTGATCTACGGTGGCGATATCGATGGCAACCTGAAACTGTTTACCGAAGTGTTGGGTTTCTCGTTGGTCGAGCGCGTCAAGCTGGAAGACGGTGAAACCGACTTGGCAACCTGGATTACCTGTAGTGCTAAGGCCCACGATTTGGCGATGGTGCGTCATCCTGAAGATGGCAAATTGCACCATGTCTCTTTCCTGATGGAAAGCTGGGAACAGGTGTTGCGCGCAGCCGACATCATGAGCCGCCATCGGGTATCGATTGACATTGGCCCAACTCGCCACGGCATCACCCAAGGCACCACGATTTATTTCTTCGATCCTTCCGGCAACCGTCTGGAAACCTTCTGCGGCGGCTATCAACACTATCCCGACATGCACCCGATTACTTGGAGCTGGGAAGAAGTGGGCCGTGGCGTGTTCTATCACGACCGTCAGCTGAACGACGCCTTCCTGAGCGTGGTGAGCTAAATGCAAGCCGCCACCCTCTTGCCCGGTATCACATGGGAGGCGGCGGCCACCGCCGCCCGTGCGGCGGTGTTGTATGCCGAAGCCCGCCAGTGGCGTATCAACGTCGCCGTTGTTGATCGCAGCGGCAATCTGATGAGCTTCTTGCGGATGCCCGGTGCCTTTTTACATTCGGTTGATATCGCTATCGACAAAGCCTACACCGCAGCCAGTTTCGGTTTCCCAACCAAAGATTGGATGAAACATATCGGCCACGATGATGGCATGAAGCTGGGTTTCTCATCACAGCCCCGTTTGGTGGTTTTTGGCGGCGGACTCCCGATCACTGTTGGGCAAGATTGGATTGGCGGCATCGGGGTGTCCGGTGCGTCAGAGGCTGAGGATGAAGAATGTGCCCGCGCCGGTCTGGCGGCGATTGGATTGGCTTAAGTTCACCCTAACGCGCTTTTCTCTACGTTTGAATAAGGACACTGTGCACCATGAAAGACATCCTGAATTTTATTAACGGCGAGTTTGTCGCCACCTCAAAACAGTTTGAAAAACGCACCCCAGTTGATAACAGCTTGATTGGCATGGTGCATGAAGCTGGTCAAAGCGAAGTCAATGCGGCGGTGGCTGCTGCACGTGCTGCATTAGAAGGCCCTTGGGGCAAGATGACGGTACAAGAACGTACCGAGATTTTAAACAAAGTGGCGGATGAGATTACCCGCCGCTTTGATGAGTTTTTAGAGGCCGAATGTGCCGACACCGGCAAGCCAAAAAGCTTGGCCTCGCATATCGATATCCCACGCGGTGCTGCCAATTTCAAAATTTTTGCTGACGTGATTAAAAACGCGCCGACCGAATTTTTTGAAATGGCCACCCCAGATGGCAAGGGCGCGATTAACTACGCGGTACGCCGTCCGGTGGGTGTGGTGGGTGTGGTGTGTCCGTGGAATTTACCGTTGTTGTTGATGACATGGAAAGTCGGCCCAGCCTTGGCCTGCGGTAATACCGTGGTGGTGAAACCTTCTGAAGAAACGCCACAAACCGCCACCCTGCTCGGCGAGGTGATGAATGCCTGCGGTGTGCCAAAAGGGGTTTATAACGTTGTGCATGGTTTTGGCCCACAGTCGGCCGGTGAATTCCTCACCACCCATCAAGGGGTGAATGCCATCACCTTTACCGGTGAAACGCGCACTGGCGCAGCAATTATGAAAGCCGCTGCCGAGGGCGCACGGCCGGTGTCGTTAGAAATGGGCGGTAAAAACCCAGCGATTGTGTTTGCTGATTGCGATATGGAGGTGGCGATTGAAGCCACATTGCGTTCATGTTTTGCCAACTGTGGCCAAGTGTGTTTGGGCACCGAACGGGTGTATGTCGAACGCTCGATTTTTGATGCCTTTGTAACGCGCCTTAAAGCCGGTGCAGAAAAACTGAAATTGGGTGTGCCTAGCGATAGCCAGACCAATATGGGCCCGCTGGTCAGCCAAGAACACCGCAACAAAGTCTTGTCCTACTACAAAAAAGCCGTGGAAGAAGGCGCAACAGTCATCACCGGTGGCGGCATCCCCGAAATGCCGGCTGAGCTGGCGCAAGGGGCATGGGTGCAACCGACGATTTGGACTGGCCTAGACGACAACGCTACGGTGGTGCGGGAAGAAATTTTTGGCCCTTGCACCACAGTGATGCCGTTCGATAGCGAAGAAGAAGTCATCCGCCGTGCCAATCACACCCACTATGGTTTGGCAGCTTCGGTCTACACGCAAAACATCAACCGCGCCCATCGGGTCGCCGCGCAATTAGAAGTGGGGTTGGTGTGGGTAAACAGCTGGTTCCTGCGTGATTTACGTACCCCGTTTGGTGGCTCGAAACAATCGGGCATCGGGCGTGAAGGCGGTGTGCATTCGCTGGAGTTCTACACCGAGCTGAAAAACGTCTGCATCAAGCTGTAATGCCCACTGCAACCTAAGGATACCTTTGAGATGGAACAAGCCAAGATCAACGAGTTGGGCGATGAGTTGTATAGCGCGTTAACCGAATGCCGCACGATCACCCCACTGACTTCGCGTGGCCTCGATATTTCTATCGAAGATGCTTACCACATTCAACAACGCATGATTGCACGCCGGATTGAAAAAGGTGAGCGTGTGGTCGGGAAAAAAATTGGCGTGACCAGCCAAGCGGTGATGAATTTGTTGGGGGTGCACCAGCCCGACTTTGGCTATCTGCTGGATGGCATGTTGTACAACGAAGGCGAGGCGATTCCGTTTGATCGCCTGATTCAGCCAAAGGCCGAAGGCGAAATTGCCTTTTTGCTGAAAAAAGATTTGCAAGGCCCGGGGGTGACCGCTGTGGATGTGTTGGCAGCCACCGAAGGGGTGATGGCTTGTTTTGAAATTGTCGATTCGCGCATTCAAGACTGGAAAATCAAAATCCAAGATACCGTTGCCGACAATGCCTCGTGTGGGGTGTTTGTGTTAGGCGATCAGCTGGTGGATATCAGCAAAGTCGATTTGGCCTTGTGTGGCATGGTGTTAGAGAAAAACGGTGAAATTGTTGTTACCGGTGCCGGTGCTGCAACCTTAGGTCATCCCGTCAATGCCATGGTCTGGCTGGCGAACACCTTGGGCCGTCTTGGTATTCCATTGAAAGCGGGTGACATTGTGTTGTCTGGCGCAATGGGGGCCATGGTGCCGATTCAAAAAGGCGACAACTTGCGCGTTACCATCGGTGGCATCGGTGGTTGCTCCGTTCGTTTCGTATAAGGCACCGCCGATCATGGATTTGTTGCTTGCAGGTAAAACCGCCCTTGTTACCGGATCAACTGCCGGCATTGGCTTTGCGATTGCCTCTGAGCTCGCCCGTGAAGGGGTGGCGGTGGTGTTGAATGGTCGTTCAGCCGCCGGTGTGGCAGCGGCGCAAACGCGGTTGCTGGCGCAACTGCCGACCGCCAAAGTGGGCGGCGTGGCAGCAGATTTGGCAACGGCAGCGGGTTGCCAAGCGGTGATTGATGCCTATCCCCAACTGGATATTTTGGTCAACAACCTTGGCATCTTTGACCCCGTTCCTTTTGAAGCTATCTCTGACGATGAGTGGCAACGCTTCTTTGATACCAATGTAATGAGTGGTGTTCGGTTATCGCGTCACTATTTGCCGCTGATGAAGTCGGCCAACTGGGGACGAATTGTCTTTATCTCCAGCGAATCGGGGGTTAATCCACCGACCGAGATGGTGCACTACGGGATGAGCAAGGCGGCAGAACTGTCGATTTCTCGCGGTCTAGCACAGTCTGCCGCCGGCACCGGCGTCACTGTCAATGCCGTCCTGCCGGGGCCGACCCGTACTGAAGGGGTGAGTGAGTTTTTTGCCAAATTGGCCGCTGAACAAGGGCTTGATCTGGCAGAAACCGAACGCCGGTTCTTTGCCGAGGCGCGCCCCACCTCGCTTTTAAAGCGTTTTATTGATCCAACAGAAGTGGCGGCACTGGTGACCTATGTGTGTAGCCCACGTGCCGCTGCCACCAACGGCGCCGCCTTGCGCGTCGAGGGCGGCATTCTGTCCTCGATGTGTTGAACCTCATTTCTTCAAGGAACACACCATGACCAAAAAAATCAAATGCGCGCTGATCGGCCCCGGCAATATCGGTACCGACTTGCTGTATAAATTAAAGCGCAGTCCTGTGCTTGAACCGCTGTGGATGGTGGGGATTGACTCAGGATCGGAAGGCCTGAAACGGGCGGCCGAATTGGGGTTGAAAGTCACTGCCGAGGGCGTGGATGGTTTGTTGCCCCATGTGTTGGCAGATGAAGTCCAAATTGCTTTTGATGCCACCAGTGCTTATGTGCACGCAGAAAATTCGCGCAAATTAAATGAGTTGGGCGTGTTGATGGTCGATTTAACGCCTGCTGCCATTGGTCCCTATTGCGTGCCGCCGGTGAATCTGTTGGAACACGTTGGCAAGCGTGAAATGAACGTCAATATGGTGACCTGTGGGGGTCAAGCGACCATCCCAATGGTGGCGGCGATTTCGCGGGTACAGCCGGTGAATTACGGTGAAATTGTGGCGACGGTGTCCTCAAAATCTGCTGGTCCGGGCACCCGTAAAAACATTGATGAATTCACCCGTACCACCGCCGGTGCGGTAGAAAAAGTCGGTGGGGCGAAAAAGGGTAAGGCCATCATTATTATCAATCCCGCCGAACCACCACTCATTATGCGCGACACAGTGCATTGCTTGGTGGAAGGTGAACCCAATCGCGAAGCCATCACTGCCTCGATTCACGCCATGATTGGCGAAGTCCAAAAATATGTACCGGGTTACCGTTTGGTAAATGGTCCGGTGTTCGATGGCAATCGGGTGTCGGTATTCCTCGAAGTCGAAGGCTTGGGCGACTTTTTGCCAACCTATGCTGGCAACCTCGACATTATGACCGCTGCTGCTGCGCGCACGGCTGAAATGTTTGCGGAAGAAATCCTTGCCGGTCGTCTGACATTAAGCCCTGCCACTGTCAGTGGCGAGCCGCGTCTGGCGGGTTGTGGTTCACATTAAATCAAGGAGCACAAAATGAGTCTGGCAGGAAGCAAAATTACCGTTCACGACATGACCTTGCGCGATGGTATGCACCCGAAACGTCATCAAATGACCTTGGAACAGATGAAGACCATTGCTTGTGGCCTCGATCAAGCCGGCGTGCCCTTGATTGAAGTGACCCACGGCGATGGCTTGGGTGGTTCCTCCGTCAACTACGGTTTCCCCGCGCATACCGATGAAGAATACCTTTCGACCGTGATTCCTTTGATGCAACAAGCCAAAGTATCGGCCTTGTTATTGCCCGGCATTGGTACGGTTGATCATCTGAAAATGGCGCGTGATTTGGGCGTCCACACCATCCGTGTCGCCACCCATTGCACCGAAGCCGATGTGTCAGAACAACACATCACCATGGCGCGTAAGTTAGAGATGGACACCGTCGGTTTCTTGATGATGTCGCACATGAATAGCCCCGAGGGTTTGGTGAAACAAGCCAAGCTGATGGAAGGGTATGGCGCGAACTGTATCTATATCACCGACTCTGCAGGTCATCTATTGCCCGAAGGTGTCAAAGCGCGTTTGGGTGCAGTGCGTGAAGCGTTAAAACCAGAAACTGAATTGGGCTTCCACGGCCACCACAATTTGGCGATGGGCGTGGCAAACTCAATTGCAGCGATTGAAGTCGGTGCTAACCGGATTGATGCGGCGGCAGCGGGTTTGGGCGCAGGAGCGGGGAATACCCCGATGGAAGTGTTTATTGCCGTCTGTAGTTTGATGGGCATTGAAACCGGTGTCGATGTGGCAAAAATCACCGACGTTGCTGAAGATTTAGTCGTGCCGATGATGGATTTCCCGATTCGGATTGACCGTGATGCGCTGACCTTGGGTTATGCCGGTGTGTATGGTTCGTTCCTGCTGTTTGCAAAACGCGCTTCGGTGAAATATGGCGTGCCAGCGCGCGATATTTTGGTAGAACTGGGTCGCCGTGGCATGGTGGGTGGGCAGGAAGACATGATTGAGGATACCGCTATCACGATGGCGCGGGAACGGGGATTACTGGCGTAAACAACCCGCGACTGAAGTCGCAGGCTTTATTGTAGGACGAGACAATGCCTATCCCCGACATTAGGCTGGTTTACAG
The DNA here is from genome assembly GCF_054781915.1 of Aquaspirillum soli. Taxonomy (NCBI): domain Bacteria; kingdom Pseudomonadati; phylum Pseudomonadota; class Betaproteobacteria; order Neisseriales; family Aquaspirillaceae; genus Aquaspirillum; species Aquaspirillum soli. The sequence continues at coordinate 38,887 of NZ_BAAGTM010000004.1, forward strand.
CAGCCCTTGGCGAGACGGCAGTCTCGCCAATCCACCGATATTAGCGCCTCGGTGGAGAACGGCTACAGATCCTGTACTCCCACCGCTTTGCGGTAACCTGGGATGCCGGCCACCGAAAACTCCGGTGCGCACCATTGGATTGGGAGCCATGCACAACGACTTGAATGCAAGTGGCTTGATTTTACCACAGGGTGCGCTTGGCGCACCCGCAATGCGGAGGTTCTATGAAATTAGAACGTGCAACCATTTTGCGTTTAGCAGAATACTTAGAAAATTGTGAGCTGAATGCACAAGACACCCTAAAAATCACGGACGATCATCCCGAGATGGACTGGGAAGATGCGTATGCGATTCAGGATGAAATTCGCCGCCGTAAATTAGCACGTGGTGCGCGGATTGTCGGTTATAAGGCGGGTTTGACGTCCTATGCCAAAATGAAGCAGATGAGCGTGGATAGCCCATGCTTTGGTTTCTTGGTCGATTATTTCTCGGTGGTGGATGGCGGTGAGGCGAAAGTCTCCGAGCTGATTCACCCTAAAGTTGAACCAGAAATTGCTTTTGTTTTGAAAAAGCCATTAAAAGGCCCCGGTTGCCATATTGGTAGCGTTTTGGCGGCGACCGATTTTGTGATGCCAGCGATTGAGGTGATCGACAGCCGTTATCGCGATTTTAAGTTTGATCTAAAAAGTGTGATTGCGGATAACTGTTCGTCGGCCCGTTTTGTGTTGGGTGGCAGCATGACTTCGGTTGAAGGATTAGACCTACGCACCTTGGGCGTGGTGTTAGAGAAAAATGGCCAACCGGTGGCTTTGGGTGCGGGTGCAGCGGTGTTGAACCATCCCGCAGCTGCGGTGGCGATGTTGGCAAACCATCTGGGTGCGCGTGGTGAGGAATTGCCAGCGGGGACGGTGGTGTTGTCGGGCGGCATTACCGAAGCAGTGGCGGTGGCACCGGGGGATCATGTGACCTTGCGTGTGCAAAACTTGGGCAGTACCTCCATTCGCTTTGTGGAATAAAAGGACAGAGATATGCCTATCGCAGAAGTGCATTTATTAGAAGGCCGGACAGTGGAGCAAAAGCGTAAGCTGATTGCCGAAATGACCCGTGCTATTTCAGAATCGGTCGATGTCAAACCCGAACAAGTGCGGATCATCATCCATGAAATGCCAAAAGAGCATTTTGGGATTGGTGGGGTGTCGGCGAAAGATTTGGGACGTTAGCGATCCCTGCGGTGCTGCTAGGAGAAGCAACAGGGCAACAACAGTTAACATCAATAACTCGCCTGTTGTTGCCACACTGTGAATGCACCGATACTTGCGGTGACATGACACAGAAAAATCTAAAAATAGAGGAAAACACCTAAGATGCTGCGCAATAAAACCCATTACTGTATCGCCGTGGCGCTGGCCACCGTTGCGTTACAAGCTCAGGCCAAAGAAGGCGGCGACCAGTACCCAAATGGTGCGGAAACGTTCTTGTCTGGTGCATTGCCACCCCCCGGCACCTACTTTATCAACTACATGGGCTATTACTCCGGTACGTTGAAAGATGGCAATGGCAATACGGTGAAATTGCCAAACGGCAAAGGTGGCACAGAAAAAGCCACTGTTAAAGCTTTCTTTGATGCCCTGCGTTTGGTGCATGTCACCGATGTAAAAATCCTCGGTGCGAACTGGGCAATGCACGCCATTTTGCCAGTGGTGTACCAAGATCTTGATTTACCGCCCTTAGGTGGCAGCAAATCGCGTGTTGGCTTGGGTGATGTGACGGTGAATCCGTTTGTGTTGTCATGGCATAGCCCAAACTGGCATGTGGCAGCTGGTGTGGATATCAATTTGCCCACTGGGGCATGGGATAGCCAAGACCCACGCCGCAGCATTGGCGCCAATTACTACAGTTTTGAGCCGATTTTGGCGGTGACTTATTTGGCAAACAATGGTTTTGAGGCATCGGCGAAGCTGATGTACAACATCAAAACCAAAAACAACAGCACCAATTATCAATCGGGTGATGAGTTCCACATGGACTATTTGCTTGGCTATCGCCAAGGGGAATGGGCCTATGGTTTGGGCGGCTATTATCTGAAGCAAACCACCGATGATGAGTTAAATGGTCGCAAAGTTGGCACCGACGGTAACCGAGGTCAGGTGTTTGCCTTTGGCCCGCATATTCAATACACCGGCAAATCTGGCGATCAGTTCATTTTTAAATGGCAGCATGAAACAGCGGTGGAAAACCGTTTTGCTGGTAATAAAGTCTGGTTTAAATATGTGCACCGCTTTTAATTGCTGATGTTGTTCTGACACGCAATCGCTCGCGCAATCTTCTCTTGCAGCGCTCCTTCTGGCCCGATTTTTCGGGCCTCTTTTTTTTCGGCATGGTTTATGCTTAATTAAAGATGAGGCACCGTCTGTGGTTATGGCACAGCAACATTGCCTCCATCTCGATTGCAACACTGAACAAGGAGCTTGCCATGTCTGTGATTTCATTGCGTTTGTCGGCCGAGATCGAACATCGTTTGGCACGTTTAGCGGAAGACCGTGGCTGTAGCCGCGCACAAATTGCCGAGGCTGCTTTACTCGCTTTTCTGACCGATACCACCGCTGCTGCTTCCTCTACCCCCTCCAGCAGCCACCACCCACGACATCCCGCGTTAGCCCGTCAAGCGGCTTGATTGCGATGTGTTCTCTCTAGTGGGCAGACTGTGAGTCTGCCCTAATTGTATTGTCCTTTGCCTGACTGCTGTTGGTAGCGAATAAGCTGCTTTCTCCTTGGCTGTCATCGTTTTTTCACACGGTTCTCGTAACTTAGGCGCACTTTTCCAACTTTTTGCCTAATGGAGCGAGCCATGGGTAAGCCCCTGCTTAAAACCGACGATAGCGTTCTCAACACCAGCAGCAATCCGATTTTCAGTGATGTTTTAGAAACCCAACTGGGGCGCCGCCAATTATTAAAAGGCGGAGCAGCCTTATCTGCGGCTGGGCTGTTGTCTTCTAGCTTCAGTGCCATTGCTCAAGCTGCCACACCTGCCCCTGTTTCGCTTGGCTTTGAGGCTGTTCCCTTATCTACCAGCGATACCGTGGTGGTACCAAAAGGCTACCGCGCCGAGGTGTTGTATGCGTGGGGTGATCCAATTGGTGTCAAAGGCAAGATGCCTGCTTTCAAAGCTGATGCCAGCAATAGCGCCGAAGAACAAGCCGTCCAAGCGGGGATGCACCATGATGGCATGGCCTATTTTCCACTGCCCTTTGGTTCGGCCCATTCCAAACAAGGTTTGTTGGCGATCAACCATGAATACACCGATGATGGCCTATTGCACAGCGATGGCATGAAGACGTGGAATGCAGAAAAAGTGCGTAAAGCACAGCACGCAGTGGGCGTCTCTGTCATTGAGGTGCAAGACTTGGGTGGACAAAAAGGTTGGCAAGTGGTGCGCCCTTCTCAATTTGCCCGCCGCATCCATGCTCTGACCCCCATTCAGATCGGCGGGCCTGCTCGCGGTCATGCTTTGATGAAAACCGCAGCAGATCCACGCGGGGTCGAAGTGCTGGGCACCTTTAATAACTGCGCCAGTGGGCCCACCCCGTGGGGGACTTATCTCACCTGTGAGGAAAACTGGAGCGATTATTTTGCTAATAATGGACAGCTGAGCGAGGACGATAAACGCTACGGGATTAAAGCGACTGATGCTGGCTATCGTTGGGCTGAAGTGGACTTCCGTTTTGATCGCCAAATCAATCCAAATGAACCGCATCGCTTTGGTTGGGTGGTAGAGATTGATCCCTTTGATCCTAAGGCGAAGCCAATTAAACGTACTGCGTTAGGGCGGATCAAACACGAAGGCGCGACGGTGACGATTGCCGAAGATGGGCGCGCCGTGGTGTATATGGGCGATGATCAACGGTTTGAATACATTTACAAATTTGTTAGCCGCGACAAGTTCAATCGTTACGACCGCAAGGCCAATCGCGATTTGTTAGAACATGGCACCTTATATGTGGCACGTTTTGATGCCGATGGTTCGGGGCAATGGTTAGAGCTGACTCACGGTAAAAATGGCCTGACTGCTGCCAATGGCTTTGCTGATCAAGGCGAGGTAGTGATTAAAACTCGTTTGGCCGCCGACCGTGTTGGTGCAACTAAGATGGACCGGCCTGAATGGATTGCTGTTCATCCACATAAAGCCGGTGAGGTGTACTGTACGCTGACCAACAACAGCGAACGGGGGACCGATGGCAAACCAGCGACGGATGCGGCTAACCCACGGGCGAAGAATGTCTTTGGTCATATCATTCGTTGGCACGAGGCAGGTAACCAACCCACTGCCACCCAGTTTAAGTGGGATATTTATGCCCTTGCTGGTCATCCCGAGCGCGACGGCGACAAAAAGGGCAATATCAAAGGCGATATGTATGGTAGCCCTGATGGTTTAGTGTTCAGTCGCAATGGTATTTTGTGGATTCAAACCGATGTGTCCACCAGTACCTTAAACCAAAAAGACTATACCGGCATGGGTAATAACCAAATGCTGGCTACCATTCCAGAAACGGGTGAAACACGCCGCTTCTTGACTGGGCCTAATGGTTGTGAAGTGACCGGTTTGGCCTTTACCCCTGACTTGAAAACCATGTTTGTCAATATCCAACATCCGGGGGAGCCAGCGAGTGAGCGTAGCGATCCGGCTGCACCCAAAGCCATTTCAAGTTGGCCTGATGGTGCTCAAGGCGGTCGGCCTCGTGCAGCAACGATGGTGATTCGTCGTGAAGATGGTGGAGTGATTGGGGAAGTTTAAGCCAGAGCAAATTTGGCATTGAGCTAGCAAAGCGGCGGCAGAGCAAACACTCCGCCGCTGGCATTATGACTGGCTAGCGCGGTCGAGTAGATACACCGCATGTCGATAGTGCAAGCCGCTATGTGAAGACAGGCCGATTTCACAGGTACGGCTGCTGGAAACACCGCTATCACAATGACTGACTTGGTGTGATAGATCGCGTAAGGCGTGGTCGTTGAGTTCCGGCGTGCTAAAGCCTTTGTCACCAGCAAAACCACAACACCCGATAAACTCAGGCACAGTGACCCGTTGGGCGCAGGCTTTGACCAAGCGCAGCAAATGCTGATCCACACCCATTTTGCGACTCGAGCAGGTGAGATGCACGGCAATCGATTCATCAACTGGTTTCACCGTTAAATGCGGTAGCACATGCTCGGTGAGGAAGGGAATCGAATCGAAAATGTTTAGCTGCTGGCGGTCGCTGGCGCTTAATAAACGCAAGGTACAGGGGCTGGTATCCACATAAATAGGATATTGGCCGTGTTGGCTGGCTTGTGCTAAGGCATCAAACACTTGCTGCCGTTTTTGTTCTGCTAACGAGAAATGGCCCTTGGATTCAAAAGGTTGTCCGCAGCATTGTTCATCCAGCGCCGCAGGAAAGATCACTTCATAACCGGCCCGTTCTAACACGGCCACCGTCACTTGCATCAATGAGCGTGAGTCGCTGTCGTTGCTGGCTGGGCCCATGGTGCGGCTAACACAGCTGGCGAAATACACCACTTTGCGTGCTGCATGATGTTGCGGTCGTGGTGGCCGCGCTGCGGCAGTGGGTAAGGCGCTGTTCCACTGTGGGAGGGCAGGGACAAATTGGCGCGCTTGTTTGCTGAGCTGCTGTAACAGGCGATCCCCTAACACCACTTTAGCCACATGAGCCACTTTTAAACCGGTGCGCGCAGCCTGAGTGACACCAGAAAAATGCTCTGCCAAATAACGCGCTTGTTCGTGTTGGGCGGGGGCATCTTCAGCACGCAGGGCACGAATGAAATCACCGGTGTTGATGCCAACTGGACAGTTTTGTTGACATAAACCCGTGGCGGCACAGGTGTCGATACCCATATACGGATAGTCACGCTCTAACAGTGCCAACCGCTCGGGTTGTTCACCACTGGCGCGTAGGGCCTGCATTTCACGCCAAACTGTGATCCGTTGTCGTGGGCTTAGGGTCAGTTCACGTGCGGGACAAGCCGGTTCACAAAAACCACATTCGATACACTTGTCCACAATCTCGTGGGCAGCCGGCAGTGCTTTGAGGTTTTTTAAATGGATAGCAGCATCACTGCTAATCATCACATCGGGATTCAGCACGCCATACGGATCAAAGGCGCGTTTGATTGCCACCATCAAGGCATAACCCTCGCTGCCCCACTCTAATTCAATGTAGGGCGCCATATTGCGGCCAGTGCCGTGTTCGGCTTTTAACGATCCGCCATATTCCACCGCCACCAACTGGGCCACTGCATCCATAAACGCATCGTAACGCGCCACTTCGCTGGCATCGTCAAAGCGTTGTGTAAAGACAAAATGCAGATTGCCTTCAAGCGCATGGCCGAAAATTAGCGCTTCGTGATAGCCAAATTGTTCAAACAGGGCTTGTAGTTTCTCAACCCCTGCCGCCAAATCAGGGACAGGAAACGCCACATCTTCAATAATCACTGTGGTGCCGGTTTCACGCACCGCCCCGACCGCTGGGAATAAGCCCTTACGCACCGCCCAATAAGCGGCATATTCCGCTTCAACTGTGGTGAAAGGGGTGCGCTCTATCATTGGGAAGGGTTGTAAGGTGTCGTGAATCTGGGCCAGCTGCTGTTGCAATTGTTCACTGCCATTAGCTCGGCTCTCGATTAACAGTGCACAGGCTTGCAAATCAAGATTTTGGATAAAAGCGGGTAACCCGGGTTTATTGCGAACTGAGGCGATGCCACGACCATCAATCAATTCCACTGCACTGACCGGTGCACTTTTCAGCGCGGCGACCGCTTGGCAGCAGGTTTTTGCATGAGCAAATACCACCAATGCCGAGGCTTTATAGGGAGGGTCTTCGACTGTGCGATAGACCACTTCTGAAATAAAGCCCAGTGTGCCTTCCGAGCCCACCATCAGGTGCATCAAAATATCGATGGGATCATCAAAATCAATCAGGCTATTGAGCGCATAGCCGGTGGTGTTTTTCAGGCGGTATTTATGGCGAATTTTGTCAGCAAGCGTGGGGTGATGTTTGGCGTGGTGGGCCAATTCACTGAGCTGTTGTAACAATGCGGCGTGGCTGTGACGGAAAGCATCGACCGAGATGGGGTCGGCTGTGTCCAACACCGTACCATCCGCCAACACCAATCGCATCGAATCGAGGGTGTGATAGGTGTTTTGTGCCGTGCCGCAGCACATACCGCTGGAGTTATTGGCAACAATCCCCCCAATTTTGGCGGCATTGATCGACGCAGGATCAGGGCCGATTTTACGTTGATAGGGTTTTAACCAATCGTTAGCCCATTGCCCAATCACCCCCGGTTGCAGACGAATCCGTTGTCCATCATCGAGAATATCGTGCCCCCGCCATTGATCGCCCAAGAGGATTAACACCGAGTCGCTGATGGCCTGACCAGATAGCGATGTTCCTGCTGCACGGAAGGTCACTGGGATCCCTTCACGGCGTGCGTGTTGTAATAGCTTGACCACTTCCTGTTCATTTTCAACGCGCACCACGATTTTCGGGGTGAGGCGATAAAAGCTGGCATCTGTGCCATAGGCATAGGTCAATAAGGGATGGGTGATTAAACGCTCACTAGGCAGAAATTCGCATAACAGCTGGTAAAAGCGTTGATAACGACGATCTAAATGGTCGGGAGCTTGTTGGGTCATGGCAACAGCCTTAGCAATCAGTGAGGAACAACACAATCAGGGCTTTGGGGCCATGTGCACCATAGGCCGTGACGCGCTGAATGTCTGATGTTTTAGAGGGGCCAGATACCAACACGAGATTGGTGGGCATCCCCTGTTGCCATTGCTGTTGTTGCATTAGATCAAGCAGGTTATCCGCCAACTGACTCTGTTTCACCACCACAATATGGGTCGGTGGGACTAAGCTCATTAAGCGTGGTTCGCTGGGGCTGGGCCATAAAACAATCGAGCCCGTAGCAGCAATGGCGGCATGACAGCCGGTGATGGCTGCATCGGTATCAAAAAATAGGGCCTCACGCCATGCTTCAATGGCTTGATCGTAGTGTTGCAGCGGCGGTAGGGCGCTGACACTGTTTTGCCATGTCTGTTCAATCGCGTTGTTGAGCGGCGAGTTTTCCGGTAACAACAGATTCCGCCACCCTTTTTGTGCCGCCAGTTCTGCCAGTGTTTGCGGCCAAGTCTCGCTAGTACAGTCATGAATCTCGGTTTGTACGGCAGTCAAAAGGTCTTTAAATCGGCTGGTGCGTTCGGTGCTGTCAAAGCGCCACGGTTGTTGTGCGACGGCGTAATCCTCTGCACTCGGCGCAGCTTTTTGTTGAGAAGGCGCGGCACGCAGACGAGATAAAATACGGGTTTTCGCGGTCATGGCTGATTCCCCTGTGTGGCTTGATATTCCGCAACCAACTCGTGTAATGATTTTGCTGCGGGTTGTGGTTTTGCACGGGCGATTGTCCATGCACCGACATCGTGTGGTAGCAGACCGCGTAAACGGGTGGCGGCAAAACGGCTGGCGCGGTACAACGCGGGTTTGCTATAGATACGTGCCCAACTGCGCCACAGCCATTTTTCGGTGGCGCGGTATTTCGCACCTTGTCCGCGTACTGTGTGAGGGTGATTAGGTTCGTTTTCGGGGGTAACTGATTCTTGGCGTAGACGTAATAACAGCTCTGGAATGGGAATCCGCACAGGACAGACTTCGCTACAGGCACCACATAGGGTCGAAGCACTCGGTAAGTCTTTGGTGTCATCTAGCCCTAACAGATGTGGCGAGATAATTTTGCCAATCGGCCCGGGATAGGTTGTGCCATAGGCATGGCCACCAATGCGGGTATAAACAGGGCAATGGTTCATGCACGCGCCACAGCGAATACATTGCAGTGTTTCGCGCAGTTGCAAATCGGCATAGGCTTGGCTGCGGCCATTATCCAACAGCACCAAATGCACCTGTTGTGGGCCGTCTTTCTCACCCGCTTTGCGTGGGCTAGAAATCATGTTGACATAAGTGGTAATCGGCTGGCCAGTCGCCGAACGTGTCAGCAAGCTTAAAATCGGCGGCACATCGCTGAGTTTTTCGACCACTTTTTCAATGCCAGTGATGGCAATGTGCATCTCAGGTGCGCTGGTGGTGAGGCGGCCATTGCCTTCATTTTCCACCAATACCAAGGTGCCTGTTTCTGCCACCGCGACATTGACACCAGACAACCCGACTTTGGCGGTAAAAAAACGCTGTCGCAGGGCATGGCGGCCAATTTGAATCAGCTCGTCTACATCCTCGGTATACGGTGTGCGGGGCAGTTCATCGTGGAATAAATGGGCAATATCGACCTTGGTTTTGTGAATTGCTGGCATGATGATATGCGAGGGTTTTTCATGTGCCAGTTGCACAATAAATTCCCCCATATCACTTTCCAATGCCGTCATACCTTGTGCTTCGAGGTAGTGATTGAGTTCAATTTCCTCACTCACCATCGATTTGCCTTTAATAATTTCTTGGCTGTTGGCCTGCTGCATCAGCTTAGCGATGATGTCGCAAGCTTCGGCAGGGGTGTCTGCCCAATGCACTTGAATACCATTGGCGTTGCAACGTGCTTCTAAGGTTTCTAATAACGCTGGCAGCTGTGATAAGGCGCGTTGGCGGATTTTTTGTCCCAAATCGCGCAACCGACTTAATTCATCTGCATCGGGAAATTGCGCAGCGCGACGCTGCATCAAAAAATCCATAGCCGCGCGGGTGTTGTGTCGTTGATTTGGGTCTTGCGCGGCGTGGCTGCTGGCAGCACGAAAGTCGTGCAGAGGATGGCTGTGGCTCATTGTTTGGCCTCCACGTGTTGGGTACGTTGCCACAGGAAATCGGCAATGTGTTGTCCGCGCAAGGACGCACCCTGTTTTTCCAGTGCTCCATTGATATTCAATAAACAAGCACAGTCGGCACTGACCACTTGTTGTGCACCACAGGCTTTGAGGGCGCTGGTTTTGTCTTCGACCATCGCAGCAGAGATATGGGGATGGCGAACCGAGAATGTGCCACCAAAACCACAACATTCTGATTCATGGTCGTGTAACTTTAATTCCACTTTTTGTAGCTGATTGAGCAAGGCCAACGAGGTTTCGCGTACCCCCATTTCTCGCCGTGCGGCACAGGAAGTGTGCAAGGCGATTTCTACGGGTTCGCCGAGGTCTTGCAGTTCGATGTGTAAGACCTTGCTTAAAAATTCGGTAAATTCATAGATGCGGTTAGCAAACGCTTGGGCTTCTGCTTGTTGTGGCAGACCAGCGAATAGACTTGGGTAGTGGTGTTTCATCATCCCAGCACATGAACCCGATAACACCACAATCGGCTCATCCCCAGAAAACGCCATCATCTGCGCCATTGCAACCGACCGCGCCTCAGTGAGATAACCCGAGGAATACGCCGGCTGTCCACAACAGGACTGCGCCTGCGGATAACGTACCTCAATGCCTTCTCGTTCTAATAGCTTGATCGCGCTGATGCCGGCGGTGGGGAAGAAGATATCTACGATGCAGGTGCCAAATAGGTAGACTGTTTTTGGGGGGGAGGTCATTTCTTTCTCCTCGTGGCGGTGCGGTACGTGCCGCACTGTCTCGGCGATGGGCTACCGCTGGGAAGCGGTAGCCGGTGTGATTATTTCAATAAAGGATCGGTAATACCTAAGCCATAAATGGCAATCGTGCCCAAAATACCCACTACTGTCAGATAGTAAAGCGTTGGCACTAAGGTACGACGCAGGGTCACCCCTTCGCGGCCCAACAGCCCGACGGTTGCCGATGCTGCTACCACGTTGTGAATGGCGATCATATTGCCAGCTGCAGCACCAACGGCTTGCATCGCTACAATCAAGGCGCTGGTGATACCGAGTGATTCAGCAACGCCAAACTGATACTGTGCCAACATCATATTACTCACGGTGTTGGAGCCTGCAATAAACGCCCCCATTGCGCCAACTGTCGCAGCAAAGAATGGGTAAACATCGCCAAAGGTTTGTGCCACAAAACTGGCCATGGCAATTGGCATACTGTCTAACTCTGCACCATTGACGCCAGAGTTAATCAAAATCCGCACCATTGGGACGGTAAACATCAGCACAAAACCAGCACCAAACAATACTTTGCTTGATTCACCGATGGCGGCTTTCAGTTCCGAGACACGCATGTTGTGGATAAAGAACGTCAGCAATACCACAAAAACCAAGATCCCCCCGGGCAGATACAGCGGGGCCACGCTTTCAGTAATGCCCTTCTCACCCAAGATATCACCCGTTTTCCAAGCCAAGCCGGTCAAGAACGCTTTCAAGTCTGGGCTAACGCGCGACAACACCAATAAACCCGCGACCAAAATGTAAGGCAACCATGCTTTCCAGATAGCCAATGGGGCGCGTTCGTTCAAGCCATCCAGCTTAATTTCAATCGAACCCATCCATTCGCTAGGCCATTCTTTGGCCGGTGCAAAATCCCAGCTTTTCTTTGGTACCAAGAAACCGACTTTTGCAGCCGGTATCACGATGGCCAAACCAATTAAAGCGCCGAGTAAAGAAGGAAATTCTGGTCCTAACAATAAGCCAGTTAAAGCATAAGGAATGGTGAAAGCCAAGCCACCAAATAAAGCAAAAGGGGCTGCTTCTAATCCTTCTTTCCAAGAGCGGTTTTTACCGAAGTAACGGGTCATCATCATCACCATCAGGATCGGCATGATGAAACCCGTTAAGGCATGCAAAATCGCCACTTCGCTGGTGATCAGTTGCAGATAATGCGACCAATCAGAACCATTTGCGACTAAGCGTTCGGTGATGCTGGCGCTGTCTAACCCTTTGTTTAAACCGATGATGATTGGCGTACCGACGGCACCAAACGACACTGGGGTGGATTGCACCATCATACCCAGCATCACAGCGGCCAGTGCGGGGAATCCCATTGCCACTAACAGGGGTGCGGCGATGGCGGCTGGGGTACCAAAACCAGAGGCACCTTCAATAAAGCAACCAAACAACCAAGCGATAATAACTGCCTGAATACGGCGGTCGGGGCTAATGTGGGTAAAACCGTGGCGAATGGCGGCAATCCCCCCTGAATGTTTCAGGGTGTTCAGTAGCAAAATTGCGCCAAAAATAATCCACAACACCGACAGCGTAATCACGGCGCCTTGCAGCGTGGAAGCCAATACGCGGTTAAACGACATCTCCCAACCAAACAACGCAATGGCGGCGGTGAGAATGAACACGGCAGGCATGGCGCGTTTTGCTGGCCAATGCAGGCCGATCAACAAAATCGCCGCCAGTAAGATCGGCGAAAATGCCAATAGGGCTTGTAGTCCTAGGCTCATCTTGGGTTTCTCCTCCTCGGAGTGTGTCTTTTTATCAAAAGGGGGGCAGGGTTTCTGCCGAGAGGGATAGACTGTTTTTTGGTATGACCAATTTACAAAACAGCCTGTGGCATTGAATATGAAACGTTTACTGGCTGTCAATGTTTATCCATGTTGCAGTGAAGCATTGCGGCTGTTTACGTTAGGGTAAGCTATCTTGACTGTATTTAAATCGTTGTTTCATTTGTAAAAAAATCGGTTTGGCTTTGCTGTTAGAATTGTGTAGATTAGCTATGATATTTCGCTAAATTTTGACTGGAATCCACCGCGATTCTCATAACCTGTATGTCAGACCGCCTTGCCACTTGGATGGCTTGTTTTTGGTCTGACCAATTTGGAGCTGGGCATGACAACCATGCGTACACCACGTCGCCTATCTGACGAGGTGATGACAGAACTAGAAAATATGATTTTGGCTGGGCGGTTTAAGGCGGGCGAAAAATTACCGCCAGAGCGTGAACTAGCCACACGTTTTGGGGTGTCGCGGCCCTCGTTACGCGAGGCAATTCAAAAGTTGGTGGCTCGGGGCTTGTTGTTAAGTCGACAAGGGGGCGGGACTTATGTGGCAAACACCATCGGCCATGCTTTTTCCGATCCATTACTGGCTTTATTAGAGCGGCATCCCGATGTGCACAGTGATTTGTTGGAATATCGTTTGGCGATTGAAGGGGCCAGTGCCTACTATGCCGCATTACGGGCGAATCAGGTCGATAAGGCATTATTGATCGAGCGGTTTGAGGAGTTGGAAACCGCTTATCACAGTCAAGATTTGGCGCGTGAAGGCGCGGCAGATGCCCAGTTTCACCTGACCATTGCCGAGGCTAGCCACAATGTGGTGTTATTTCATACTACGAAGGGGCTGTTTGATTTGTTACAGCGCAATGTGATTACCAATATCGGTGGCTTGTATTTACGCGGAGACACACGCGAACGAATTATGGCGCAACATACGGCGATTTTCCGCGCCATTATCGACGGTAAACCGGAAACAGCGCAGGCCGAGAGTCATACTCACCTGCGCTATGTGCAGACCATTTTGATGGAAATGGAGCAAGAGGCCCGCCGTATGGCACGGGCACAACGGATGCAGCAAACCTAGCCTTGGGCTAAGGCACGAGCAATCACCAATTTTTGGATGTCGCTGGTGCCTTCATAAATCTGGGTGACCCGTACATCGCGTGCAATCCGTTCGATCGGATAATCACTCAGATAGCCATAGCCGCCAAGGGTTTGTAGCGCGGCAGAGCACACCCGTTCAGCCATCTCCGAGGCAAACAGCTTGGCCATCGAAGCCTCTTTCAAACACGGTAAACCTGCATCTTTCAAACTGGCGGCATGCCATACCAATTGGCGGGCGGCTTCTAGTTGGGTGGCGGCATCGGCGAGGCGGAAACCGACAGCTTGGTGGTCAAAAATCACTTGGCCGAAGCTTTCGCGCTCTTTGGCATACGCCACGGCACATTCCAACGCCGCGCGTGCCATACCCAAGGCTTGTGCGGCAATGCCAATGCGTCCCGACTCTAGGTTAGCCAACGCAATTTTATAGCCCTCACCTTCTTGCCCCAGTCGATGACTGGCTGGAATACGGCAATTGTCGAACATGATGGCGCAGGTATCGCTGGCGGCTTGTCCCATTTTTTCTTCGACTTTGGCCACGATGTAGCCCGAGGTCGACGTGGGGACAATAAAGGCGGAAATCCCTTTTTTGCCGGCGGTGGGGTCGGTGACGGCAATCACAATTGCAACATCGGCGTTTTTTCCCGATGTAATAAACTGTTTGGCACCGTTCAAGACATATTCATCCCCCTCGCGTACAGCGCGGGTACGAATGGCGCAGGCATCCGAACCCACATGCGGCTCGGTCAAACAAAATGCGCCAAGCCATTCTCCACTCGCCATGCGCCGTAAGAATTGCTCTTTTTGCCAATCATTGCCAAAGCGTTCAATCGGGCCACACCCGACTGAGTTGGTTACAGAAATAATGGTTGAGACCGACCCATCTCCAGCGGCAATTTCCTCGAGCGCCACTGCCGCCGCGAGGGTGTCCAAACCGGCACCGCCCCATTCTGTCGGTACCGTAATACCGAATAACCCCAACTCGCCTAATTTACGCAAAGCCTCGGCGGGGAATGTGTGGTTTTGTGCCCATTGTGCGGCATGAGGTTTGAGTTCTTGCTCGGCAAAATCGCGCAAGGTGTCTTGCAACATCCGATGTTCACTCGACAGCAGCATGTCTGCCTCCTGTTGAAAACGTAAGCCCCACTGCGGTGGCAGTGGGAACATCAATCACAGTAATTCGACTGCCAGTGCAGTGGCTTCACCACCGCCGATGCACAAACTGGCGATGCCGCGTTTGCCGCCGGTTTGCTGCAAGGCCGCCAACAATGTCACCACAATGCGAGCACCGGAGGCCCCGATCGGATGACCGAGGGCACATGCGCCACCGCGTACATTCACTTTGTCTGCTGGCAAAGCTAAGTCGTGCATCGCTGCCATCGTAACCACGGCAAAGGCTTCATTGATTTCGTATAAATCGACATCGTCAGTGCTCCAGCCGATTTGATTGAGCAATTTACGCATTGCATCGACCGGCGCGGTGCTGAACCATGCTGGTTCGTGGGCATGGGTGCTGTGACCGACAATTTTTGCAATCGGTTTCAGGCCGCGTTTTTCTGCTTCGCTCAGTTTCATCATCACTACGGCGGCTGCGCCGTCAGAGATTGAGCTGGAGTTGGCTGGGGTGACGGTGCCGTCTTTTTTGAAGGCCGGTTTTAAGGTAGGGATTTTTTCCAGATTGGCTTTGAGTGGTTGTTCATCATTTTCGATCAACACCTCGCCTTTACGACCCGCGACGGTAACGGGGGCAATTTCTGCTTTGAATAAGCCGCTTTGAATCGCATGTTGGGCACGTTGTAGTGAACGTACCGCAAAATCATCTTGTGCTTCGCGGCTAAAGCCGTATTTCTCTGCACAAATTTCCGCAAACCAACCCATCAATTTGCCTTTGTCGTAGGCATCTTCTAGGCCATCTAAGAACATATGGTCTTTGATATCACCGTGACCGAGACGGAAACCACCACGCGCCTTCGGCAACAAATAGGGCGCTTGGCTCATGCTTTCCATGCCGCCAGCGATCATCACTTGATTGCTACCCGCGACTAACATGTCGTGGGCAAACATGATGGCCTTCATCCCCGAACCGCACATTTTGTTGATGGTGGTGCAGTTGACCGATAACGGTAGCTTGGCCCCTAACACTGCTTGCCGTGCTGGGGCTTGGCCTTGTCCGGCTGGCAAGACACATCCCATCACCGCTTCTTGGACATCCTCACCGCTGATACCGGCACGCTCGACGGCGGCAGCAATGGCGGTTGCCCCGAGTTGGCTGGCGGTGAGGCTGT
Organism: Aquaspirillum soli; assembly: GCF_054781915.1. NCBI lineage: Bacteria > Pseudomonadati > Pseudomonadota > Betaproteobacteria > Neisseriales > Aquaspirillaceae > Aquaspirillum > Aquaspirillum soli. Next base: position 54,671 of record NZ_BAAGTM010000004.1, read on the forward strand.
TGAAATCGCCCTGAAAACCGCCCATTGGTGTGCGCGCTGCACTCACAATCACAATTGGATCTGCTTGGCTCATGATGTTTCCTTGTCTTTGTGTAAGGCATCTTTTCGTTTACGTTAACGTAAAGTTGCTGATGAAAAAAAGACCGCTGCTGTCGGTCTGTTGTGTTTCCGCAACGGTAAAACGCAGTTTACAGCTCGTCAAGCCCTAAATCGGGTTCTGGTTCGCTGTCTTCGCTAGACGACCCCGGCCCGCCACAACGCTTTTCGAGCAGGCGTTCGCATTGTGCTTTTAGGTTGCGAATTTCTTTAGTCACCAGTTTGATGTCTTCAATTTGTTGCAACAACAAGCGTTCACGTTGCGACAAAATTCGCATGAATTCAAGCAACTGGGGCTCTTCATCATTAGTGGCATCATAGAGATGAAACAGTTCACGGATTTCTTGTAATGTAAGGCCAATCCGCTTGCCGCGCAGCGTCAGCAAAAGGCGGATGCGGTCGCGACGAGAATAAATCCGATGTTGTCCGCGCCGTTCTGGTGCCAATAGGCCTTGTTCTTCATAGTGGCGGATGGTTCGGGTGGTGACATCAAACTCGCGCGCCAGCTCGCTGATGGTGAAAGTCTTTTCTTTACCGTGAATCATGATAGCAGGTCGCAAAAGTCGCTAATTTTACTCATCACCCCGAAGGTGAGGGAGAAAATTGCAGGAAATGACAAAAAACATCGCGTGGTAAGACCATTGTTTACATCGGCAGATTTGATGCTGCATGTTGACGTTAACGTAAACGTTATAGTAACGTAGTTGTGGTTTGTCAAACAATTTACTGAAAAGGGCTAACGCGATGGAAATTCAAAGTGTCGGTGTGGTGGGCGCTGGACAGATGGGGAATGGGATTGCCCAAGTTTGTGCCATGGCGGGGTTGTCGGTGGTGCTAACCGATGTCAGCAGTAAGGCATTAGAAAAAGCGCAAGCGACGATTGCCAATAGCTTGGCGCGTTTGGTGAAAAAAGGGCAACTGAGCGACCCAGACGCGGTGTTAAGTCGGATTGTGTTTAGCAATGAGATGGCTGATTTGGCGGCGGTGGACATTGCGATTGAAGCCGCCACTGAACACCTAGAAATCAAGATTGATATTTTGCGTCAGCTATCGGCTTTGGTACGGCCCGAGGCGATTATTGCCTCGAATACTTCTTCCATCTCGCTCACCGTCTTAGCGGCACAGGTCAGCCAGCCGCAACGCGCCATCGGTATGCACTTTATGAATCCGGTGCCGGTGATGCAACTGGTTGAAATTATTCGTGCTTTACAAACCGACGATGCTACCCACGCTGCCACTGTGGCGTTGGCGGAACGCTTGGGCAAAACGCCTGTGTCGGTTAACGATGCGCCGGGTTTTGTTTCCAACCGAGTGTTGATGCCGATGATTAACGAGGCGGTGTTTTGCCTCTATGAAGGCATTGCCACGCCCGAGGCAATTGATACGGTGATGAAGCTCGGCATGAACCATCCGATTGGCCCATTGGCCTTGGCAGATTTGATTGGTTTAGATACCTGCTTGGCGATTATGGATGTGTTGTATCACGAGTTCCGTGACAGTAAGTATCGCGCTTGTCCGCTGTTGGTTCAGAAAGTGGCAGCAGGGCATTTGGGCCGTAAATCGGGCCAAGGTTTTTATCGTTATGACCAGTGAGAACCCACGATTTTTTGCGGCGCAGCATAAAAATAAGTTGTCATGAGCGCATAAATCGGATTTACTGTGTCAAAACAAGTTGACGTTAACGTCAACGTTAGAAAAAGCCGCAAGAGACGGTAACCGAAAAATCGGTATCACAGGACAAATGAGGATGGAGACAACAACGATGGCGAAACCGGAAAACATCGGTGCAGCAGCCCAAGCACGGCACAGCACAGATACCTTTCCCAAGCTGTTGCAAGAACACGCCCGCGTGCGCGGTGATCGTCCCGCGATGCGAGAGAAAGACCTAGGGATTTGGCAAACATGGACTTGGCGCGAAATTGCCGCCGAGGTGCAAGCGTTGGCTTGCGGTTTTGCTGCCCTAGGTTTGGCTCGCGGTGATCGGGTGGCAATTATTGGGGACAACCGCCCCCGTCTATATTGGACGATTGCCGCTGCGCAGTGTTTGGGTGCAATTCCATTACCGATGTATCAAGATTCGGTAGCGGAAGAAATGGTCTTTGTGTTGCAAGATGCTGGGGTGAAATTGGCTGTTGTGGAAGACCAAGAACAGGTTGATAAACTGTTAGAAATCCACGACCGCCTGCCAAATCTTGAACATGTGGTGTATGACGATCCACGCGGGATGCGTCATTACAACCAACCTTTCTTGCATGCTTGCGCCGAAGTCTTGGGCTCGGGTCGGATTTATCACGACGAACATCCTGAGTTTTTCCAAGGCCAAGTTGATGGTGGTAAAGGTGAAGACCTCGCCATCATGCTCTACACCTCGGGTACCACGGGTAACCCAAAAGGGGTGGCCCATACTTACAACAGCATGATTATCACGGCTCGTAACAGCGTGCAGATGGAAGGCCTGACCGATCAAGAGGAAGTCTTGGCCTATCTGCCGATGGCGTGGGTGGGTGATAACTTGTTCTCTTATGCACAGTCGATGGTGGCCGGTTTCTGCGTGTCTTGCCCTGAGTCGTCTGAAACCGTGATGACCGACATGCGCGAGATTGGGCCAACCTACTACTTTGCTCCGCCGCGTGTGTATGAAAACTTGCTCACCCAAGTGACGATTCGGATGGAAGATGCCAGCCCAATTAAACGCTGGATGTTCAACTATTTCATGGATCACGCCAAAAAAGTCGGTGTGAAAATTGTGGATAAACAGCCGGTGCCATTTATGGACTGGCTGGGCTATCAACTCGGCAATTTCTTGGTCTACGGCCCAATTAAAAATGTCTTGGGTTTTTCGCGGATTAAATTGGCTTACACCGCCGGTGAAGCGATTGGCCCAGAACTGTTCGACTTTTATCGTGCTTTAAACATCAACATCAAACAGCTTTATGGTTCGACCGAAGCCTATGTGATGGTGTGTGTCCAGCCAAACGGTCAGGTGAAACCCGATACCGTGGGGACACCCGTGCCGGGGGTTGAAGTCAAGATTGATGACAACGGCGAAGTGATCTTTAAAGGGCCGGGGGTATTCCACAGCTATTGGAATCGTCCTGATGCAACAGCAGAAACCATGACCCCAGATGGTTGGGTGCTCACGGGTGATGCAGGGTTCTTTGATGATGATGGACACCTGAAAATCATCGACCGCGCCAAAGACGTGGGTAAATTTATCGATGGTTCGATGTTTGCACCGAAATACATCGAAAACAAACTCAAATTCTTCCCCTACATCAAAGAAGTGGTGGCGTTTGGTGACAAACGTGAACACGCATGTGCCTTTATCAACATCGACCTGTCGGCGGTGGGCAGTTGGGCAGAAAAACGCGGCTTGGCTTACACCGGTTATACCGACTTAGCCGGACAAGATGCGGTGTATGAGCTGATTCGTGAATGTGTCGAAAAAGTGAATGCCGATTTGGCAGCAGATCCTCGCTTGGGCAATTCACAAATCAAACGCTTCCTGATTTTGCATAAAGAATTGGATGCGGATGATGGTGAACTGACCCGGACTCGTAAAGTGCGGCGGCGTTTTATTGCGGATAAATATGGTGTCTTGATTGATGCGCTGTATGCAGACGTCAACCATTGCCTGATTGAAACTCAGGTGAAGTTTGAAGATGGTCGAGTCGGTATGGTGCGTGCAGACCTCAAGATTGCCGAGGCCAAACGCTATCCGCGCATTGCGCAATCTGCAGCTTAAGGGAGAGGCGAGATGAATCCAAATCGCAAGATCGGTGATGTGATTCTCAAAGCAGAAAACATCTCGATGTCTTTTGGTGGGGTCAAGGCGCTGACCAACATCAGTTTAGAAGTACGTGAACATGAAGTGTTGTCGATTATCGGCCCCAACGGGGCGGGTAAATCGTCGATGTTGAACGTTATCAATGGGGTCTATCACCCTCAAGAAGGCAAAGTGACCTACAAAGGCCGTACCCGCGACAAGATGGAACCACATCTGGCGGCGAAACAAGGCATTGCGCGTACCTTCCAAAACATCGCGTTGTTCAAGGGCATGAGTGTGCTCGACAACATCATGACCGGCCGCAACTTGAAAATGCACACCAATTTCCTGCAACAAGCGTGGTATTGGGGCCGCACACAGCGCGAAGAAATCAAGAATCGCAAAGTCGTCGAAGAAATCATCGACTTTCTGGAAATCCAGCACGTTCGTAAAACCCCAGTCGGACGCCTGCCGTATGGTTTGCAAAAACGGGTTGAGCTTGGCCGTGCGTTAGCGGCAGAACCGACACTGTTATTGCTGGATGAGCCAATGGCAGGGATGAACGTTGAGGAAAAACAGGATATGTGCCGGTTTATTCTCGATGTGAACGATGAATTTGGGACCACGATTGTGTTGATTGAACACGATATGGGCGTGGTGATGGATATTTCTGACCGCGTGGTGGTGTTGGATTACGGCAAAAAAATTGGTGACGGCATCCCAGAAGAAGTTCGCCAAAACCCTGCTGTGATTGCTGCCTATCTCGGCACATCGCACTGATTGTCGGTACAGAAGGAAGGAAAGCGAAATGGAATTTCAGTTTTTTCTTGAGGTACTGGTCGGTGGCTTATTAGCCGGCGTGATGTACTCGTTGGTGGCGTTGGGTTTTGTGCTGATTTACAAAGCCTCGGGCGTGTTTAACTTTGCACAGGGGGCGTTGGTGTTGTTTGCCGCGCTGACCTTTGTGGGCTTTCAAAACATGGGCCTGCCATTTTGGGCCGCACTCATTATCACCCTCGGTGTGATGGTGTTAATGGGGATTGGGATTGAAAAGATTGTGCTGCGGCGTCTTGTCAACCAACCCCCGATCTCGCTGTTTATGGCAACCATCGGTTTGTCCTTCTTTATCGAAGGCTTGGCACAGATGGTGTGGGGCACCGAAGTTCACGGTTTGGAATTAGGGATTACCGACGAGCCGTTTGAAGTGGGGGGTGTGTTTATCTCCTCGTTTGACTTGTTTGCTGCTGGTATCTCGGGAACCTTGGTTGCAGTGTTGGCCTTGTTCTTCCAGAAAACCAAACTGGGCCGCGCTTTACGGGCGGTGGCTGATGACCACCAAGCTGCGCTGTCGGTGGGGATTCCGCTGCAACATATTTGGGCGATTGTGTGGGCGGTGGCTGGTTTTGTTGCCTTGGTCGCGGGTTTGCTGTGGGGTTCGCGCTTAGGGGTGCAATTTGCCCTGACCTTGGTGGTGTTGAAAGCGTTGCCAGTGTTGATTTTGGGCGGCTTTACTTCGGTACCCGGGGCGATTGTCGGTGGTTTGATCGTGGGTGCAGGTGAAAAATTGGCCGAGGTGTATCTGGGGCCTTATCTGTCGGGCGGTATCGAGAACTGGTTTGCTTATGTGTTGGCGCTGGTGTTCTTGATGGTGCGTCCAGAAGGTCTGTTTGGTGAAAGACATATCGAGCGCGTCTAGCGTGTGCTGACTGTCTCCGTTTAACGATACGCACTGAGGAATTTACCCATGATTTACCGCGAATCTGGTCAGTTTAAGACCAGCTATCAAAACGATTCGGTGATCTTCCCGATTAAGCAAGATCGCATGTTTATCTTTGCCCTGCTTGCCTTGGCTGCCTTTGTAGTACCGATGTTTGCTTCGGAATACATGTTGTCGGGAATTTTAATTCCCTTCCTCGTGTTGTCCTTGGCGGCATTGGGTCTCAACATCCTGACGGGTTATGCCGGTTTGCTGTCGCTGGGGTCGGCGGCCTTTATGGCGGTAGGCGCGTTTGCCACCTACAACTTCTTGGTTCGTGTACCCGGTATGCCGTTGTTGTTGGCCTTGGTGTTAGGGGGGCTGTGTGCCGCTGCGGTGGGGATTTTGTTCGGTTTGCCTTCACTGCGGATTAAAGGGTTCTATCTCGCAGCTGCAACCTTAGCCGCACAATTCTTTGTCGAATGGGTGTTAACCAAATTCAGCTGGTTTACCAACCATTCCGCTTCCGGTGTGATTTCTTCACCACCTTTAGAAGTATTCGGGATTGCTTTGGATACCCCAGTGAGCAAATACCTGTTTACTCTTGCGGTGGTAGTGGTATTGGCCTTGGCAGCAAAAAATCTGGTGCGTAGCTCGACTGGTCGTGCATGGATGGCGGTGCGCGATATGGACGTGGCGGCTGAGGTGATTGGGATTCCGATTCTGAAAACCAAGCTGTTGGCTTTTGCGATCAGTTCTTTCTACTTCGGGATTGCCGGTGCACTGTATGCTTTCATCCTGCTGGGCACAGTGGATGCACAAGCGTTTGACTTACACCGTTCTTTCCAAATTCTGTTCATGATTATCATCGGCGGTGTCGGTTCGATTCTGGGTTCTTTCTTGGGTGCGGCATTTATTGTGTTGCTGCCAATCGTGTTGAACCTGTTGGGCCAACTGTTGCATGGCATTGTGAGTACACAGTTCTTGTCGAACTTGGAAATGATGATTTTTGGCGGTCTGATTATCTTCTTCTTGATCGTCGAACCTTTGGGTCTGGCTAAGATGTGGCAGATTACTAAAGAAAAACTGCGGTTGTGGCCGTTCCCGCACTGATTCACCCCTGTTTCATAACCTAGATGCACAAAAGCACAAACTGGAGGAAAAACTCATGAAACACTTTGCGCTCAAATCGCTCACGTTTGCGGTTGCAGGTCTGATGGCAGCAGGAACTGCCTTGGCAGCAGAACAGTTCATCCCAATCCCAAGCTATCGTGTCGGCCCTTACGCTTCCGGCGGGGCGAAGTACTACGGCGGCATGATTGACTACATCAACTACGTCAACATGAAAGAAGGTGGCGTGGGTGGGGTGAAACTGACCTACGAAGAGTGTGAAACCGAATACAAAAACGACCGTGGCGTGGAATGCTACGAGCGTCTGAAGAAAAAAGGCGAAGCAGGGGCCTCAGCATTTAACTTCATGTCGACCGGGATTACTTATGCCACGATGGACCGCGCTGCAGCTGACAAAATCCCGCTGATGACCATTGGCTTTGGTCGTGCTGATGCCAAAGATGGTTCAGTGTTCCCCTATGTGTTCCCACTGGTGACCTCCTACTGGAGCCAAGCCACCGCCAAAATTCAATTTATCGGCCAACGCTTAGGTGGCATGGATAAATTGAAAGGCAAGAAGATCGTTAACCTCTACCACGGCTCGGCCTACGGTAAGGAAACCTTGCCCGTGCTCGACGCAATGGCGAAAAAGCATGGTTTTGAGCTGGTCAACGTCGAAGTGCCCGCACCAGGAACAGAGCAACAGTCGCAATGGTTGGAAGTACGTCGTCAGAAACCTGATTTTGTGATTTTGCGTTCTTGGGGTGTGATGACCCCTGCCGCGATCAAGGCAGCGGCTAAGGTTGGCTACCCTCGCGACAAGATTGTTGCAGTGTGGTGGGGTGGCTCGGAAGAGGATGTGGTGCCAGCTGGTGAAGCAGCAAAAGGCTATATCGCAGGGGCTTTCGCCGCTGACGGTAAGAACTTCCCTCTGATTCAAGAGATTGAGAAAACCGTTTACGGTGCTGGCAAAGGCAACCTGTCTGACAAAACCGCGATTGGTACGGTTAACTACAACCGTGGCATTGTCGGCGGCATCATGATGGTGGAAGCCATCCGTGTGGCACAGGGCAAATTCGGCAAGAAAGCGTTGAATGGTGATGAAGTGCGCTGGGGTCTGGAGAACCTGAACCTGTCGCAAGATCGCCTGAAAACCTTGGGCGTGGCGAACATGATTCCAGCCGTGAAAACCTCGTGCGCTAACCACGAAGGCTCTGGTTATACCCGCTTTATGCAGTGGGATGGCAAGGCTTGGAAACCGGTTTCCAACTGGATTGCCCCAGACAATGCGGTGCTCGATCCACTGATCAAGGCCTCTGCGACTAAATACGCGCAAGAGAAAAACATCAAACCACGCGATTGCTCGAAAGAACAATAATCGCTGAGCTTCCCGACCCCGTTGCCCGGGGTCGGTTCACCTGCATCGGGAGAGGCCATGACTGCAACGACCCATACCGAACAAAAAAATGGCAGCCCTTATTTGCTGTCAATCAATAATATTGAAGTGATTTACAACCACGTGATTTTGGCGCTGAAGGGGGTTTCCCTTGATGTGCATGAGGGCAATATCGTTGCCCTGATGGGTGCCAACGGCGCGGGGAAAACCACCACTCTAAAAGCGATTTCTAATTTGTTGCGTGCCGAACGCGGTGATGTGACAAAAGGCTCGATTGAGTTTCGCGGTGAACGGGTGGATGCCATGACACCAGATGGTTTGGTGAAGCGTGGTGTGATTCAGGTGATGGAAGGCCGTCATTGTTTTGGCCACTTAACCGTAGAAGAAAACCTGTTGACTGGGGCATATACCCGTTCGATTAGCCGTGCCGAATTGAAAAACGATTTAGAGCGGATTTATCACTACTTCCCTCGCCTGAAAACCCGTCGCAATTCACAAGCCGGTTATACCTCTGGTGGTGAACAGCAAATGGTGGCGGTCGGTCGGGCGATGATGGCGCGTCCTACCATGATTTTGTTGGATGAGCCTTCGATGGGTTTGGCACCGCAAATCGTGGAAGAGATTTTCGAGATTGTGAAAGAGCTCAACCAAAAAGAAAAAGTCAGTTTCTTGTTGGCCGAGCAAAACACCATGATTGCGCTGCGTTACTCTGACTATGGTTACATCATTGAAAATGGTCGAGTGGTGATGGATGGGCCAGCGAAAGAGTTGGCTGATAACGAGGACGTGAAAGAATTCTATCTTGGCTTGGCAAAAGAAGGTCGTAAGAGCTTCCGCGAAGTCAAACACTACCGCCGCCGTAAGCGTTGGTTGGCTTAATTGAGAGGATGGACATGATGTATCCGGATCCTCAAGAACGCCGGCCACATGCAGAACGGGTGGCCGCATGGGAACACGCCTTACCTGCGTTTATCGCTCATGCGAAACAGTTTGCCCCTGCCTACGGTCGCTTATTGGCTGATGTTGAGGCAACGTCGATCAATAGCCTTGCAGCACTGGCTTCTTTACCGATTACCCGTAAATCGGCCCTGATCAACGAGCAAAAACAGCAACCGCCGTTTGGTGGCTATGCGGCGCTTGCTGCAGGACAGGCGGCGCGTTTGTTTGCTTCACCGGGGCCAATTAACGAACCACAGGGCACAACCGAAGACTTTTGGCGTATGAGCCGCGCTTTGGCTGCCGCCGGTTTTGTGGCGGGTGATATTGTGCACAACTGCTTTTCCTATCACTTCACCCCGGGCGGTTTTATGTTGGATTCCGGTGCACGGGCTTTGGGATGTGCGGTGTTTCCGGGTGGGGTGGGGCAAACGGAGTTACAAGTGGCCGCAATGCGTGACTTAGGCGCCACAGCCTACACCGGTACCCCGTCTTTCCTCAAAATCATCTTGGAAAAAGCAGATGAATTGGGGGTGAGTTTGCCGAAATTGACCAAAGCGGTGGTCACCGGCGAGGCTCTACCCGGTAGCTTGCGGCAGTGGTTTACCGACCGTGGTATTACGGTGCGCCAGTGTTATGCCACCGCCGATTTGGGCCTGATTGCGTATGAAACCACCCCGGGGGCGGGGATGGTGCTCGATGAAAATATCATCGTTGAACTGGTCAAACCGGGTTCAGGTGAGTGGGTTGCTGAAGGTGAAGTCGGCGAAGTGGTGGTGACCAGCTTTAATCGGGATTATCCACTGATTCGGTTTGCGACTGGTGATTTATCGGCTTTCCATCCGGATGCTAGCCCATGTGGTCGTACCAACCGTGTGATCAAAGGATGGATGGGGCGCGCTGACCAAACGGCCAAAATTAAAGGCATGTTTGTGCATCCAGAACAAATTCACGCCATTGTGAAACGACACCCAGAAATTCAACATGCCCGTTTAGTGGTGGATCGAGCAGACGATTTTGATGTGATGACGCTGCAAATCGAAACCACCGAATCCTCACCGACATTACAACAAGCGGTTGCTGACACCATGCGCGACATCACCAAATTGCGCGGTGAAGTGCAACTGTGCCCCCCTCAAAGCCTTGCCCGTGATGGCAAAGTGATTGATGACATTCGTAAGTTTGAATAGCCCTATTTCTATTGGAGCATCTGATGAGCGTAGCAAATGATTCCTTGCTGTTTACGCCTGCTGCTAACGGCGAGGCACCGACGGTTAAGCTGTTAATCAATGGTGAGTTTGTTGACTCCAAAACCCAACAGTGGTTGCCAGTGATCAACCCTGCGACACAAGAAGTGTTAGCACGGGTGCCGTTGACCACTGCCGAGGAAGTCGATGCGGCGGTGGCTGCGGGTAAAGCGGCTTTCAAAACATGGCGTAAAACCCCAATCGGGACACGCGCCCGTATTTTCCTGAAGCTGCAACAGCTGATTCGCGAAAATATGAAAGACTTGGCTGCCACGTTGACAGCTGAACAAGGCAAAACCTTGGCGGATGCCGAGGGTGATGTGTTCCGTGGTTTAGAAGTGGTAGAGCACGCTGCCAGCATTGGTAATTTGCAGCTCGGTGAGTTTGCAGAAAACGTTGCCAGCGGGGTGGATACCTACACCGTGTTACAGCCTTTGGGTGTGTGTGCAGGGATTACCCCCTTCAACTTCCCAGCGATGATTCCTCTGTGGATGTTCCCGATGGCGATTGCCACCGGCAACACCTTCTTGCTCAAACCTTCCGAGCAAGATCCCTTGGTGACGATGAAATTGGTCAAGCTGGCATTAGAAGCTGGGGTGCCGGCTGGGGTGCTGAATGTGGTGCATGGTGGGGCAGATGTGGTGAATGCCATCTGTGACCATCCCGATATCAAAGCGATTTCGTTTGTCGGCTCGACCAAAGTGGGCACCCATGTTTACAACCGTGCCAGCCTGAACGGTAAGCGGGTGCAGTGCATGATGGGGGCGAAAAACCACGCCATTGTGTTGCCTGATGCCAATAAAGAACAAACCCTCAACCAATTGGCTGGTGCCGCGTTTGGTGCTGCGGGTCAACGCTGCATGGCCTTGCCGGTGGTGATTATGGTCGGTGAGGCACAAAGTTGGATTCCTGACTTGGTGGCCAAAGCCAAGAGCTTGCGCGTGGGTGCCGGTCAAGATAACCCCGATGTTGGCCCGCTGATTTCTTGCGCGGCGCGTGAACGGGTGACGGGCTTAATTGCCAAGGGCGTTGAGCAAGGCGCCAAATTAGAGCTGGATGGTCGCGAAGTGACGGTCGAAGGTTATCCCAACGGTAACTTTGTGGGCCCAACCATTTTCAGCGAAGTCAAACCCGGCATGGCAATCTATGACCAAGAAATTTTTGGCCCGGTATTGTCGTTGATGTCGGCGGATAACTTGGATGAGGCGATTGAGATGATTAACGCCAATCCAAACGGCAATGGTACGGCCATCTTCACCCAATCCGGTGCCGCAGCGCGTAAATTCCAAGAAGACATCGATGTTGGCCAAGTGGGGATTAACGTGCCGATTCCGGTACCAGTGCCGATCTTTAGCTTCACCGGCTCGCGTGCTTCTAAGCTTGGCGACCTCGGCCCATACGGTAAACAGGTGGTTGCGTTCTATACCCAAACCAAAACTGTCACCACCCGCTGGTTTGATGACCCTGCTTCGATGGGTAATAAAGTCAACACCACCATTAGCCTCAAGTAATTTGTATCAAATGTCTGTCCACGCAGAGACAGTGTTGTCTCTGTGTGGGTGGGTGTTGCCTGCTGTTGAGAAAGGACTGTGTGATGTTGCATGTCAGCGATCCAAATTTTGCCGAACGCACCCGCAATAGCTTCCAGCGGCAGGCCATTATGCATTTATTAGGCGCAGAAATGCGTGAAGTTGAAGCTGGTCGGGTGTTAATCGCTTTGCCATTCAAACCCGAATTGTCGCAACAACATGGTTTTTTTCATGGCGGGGTTACGGCCACGATTGCGGATTCGGCAGGTGGTTATGCCGGATTTACCCTATTTGGCCCCACCGACTCGGTGTTAACCGTTGAGTTTAAATTGAATTTAATTGCGCCTGCTGACGGTGAATGTTTGTTTGCCGAAGGGCGGGTGAAAAAACCTGGGCGGACCTTGACCGTCTGTGAAATGGATGTGTGGGTAGAAAAACAAGGCCGCCGTAAAGACTGCGCGGTCGGTTTGCAAACCCTGATGCGGGTCACCGATCGGCCTGATATTGCCGAAGCAGGTTAACCCCTATAGCGAGGATGTCATGGATTTTGCCTTAAATGACGATCAGCGTGCTTTTCAAGAAAGCGCACGCGACTTTGCCCAACATGAACTTGCCCCGTTTGCGGCGCAATGGGATGCCGAAGAAACCTTTTCGCTTGAAACGCTGCGTAAAGCGGGGGATTTGGGTTTTTGTGGGTTGTATATTCCCGAACAATATGGTGGTTTGGGTTTGTCGCGCCTAGATGCGGCAATTGTGTTTGAAGAATTGGCCGCCGGTTGTACCTCAACCACGGCATATATCACCATCCACAATATGATGACGTGGATGATTGCGACGTTTGCCGAACCTGATGTGGCGGCGGAGTGGGTGCCAAAACTGGCATCTGGTGCGCTGTGGGGCAGTTATTGTTTGACCGAGCCGGGAGCCGGTTCGGACGCAGCTTCGTTAAAAACCCGCGCTGAACGGGATGGCGATCACTACCTCTTAAACGGTTCCAAAATGTTTATCTCTGGTGCCGGTTCGACGGATGCCCTAGTGGTGATGGCGCGTACTGGAGGTGCTGGGCCAAAAGGGATCTCTGCCTTTTTAGTTCCGGCCAATTTGCCGGGGATTCAATACGGTAAAAAAGAACACAAAATGGGCTGGAACAGCCAACCCACCCGCGCTATTACCTTTGACAATGTGGCGATTCCTGCTGCGTATCGTTTGGGGGCCGAGGGTGAAGGGTTTGCCATTGCGATGAAAGGGCTTGATGGTGGCCGCATCAATATCGCTACCTGTTCGATTGGCACCGCGCAAGCGGCACTCAATCGTGCCCAAGCCTATTTGCATGAGCGGCAACAATTTGGCCGGCCGTTGGCTGAGTTTCAAGCCCTGCAATTTAAGTTGGCTGATATGTTGACCGAGTTGGTCGCTGCCCGTCAGATGGTGCGTTTGGCAGCGTGGAAACTCGACAATCGCAGTCCCGATGCCACCACCTATTGTGCGATGGCAAAACGATTTGCCACTGATATTGGTTTTAAGGTCGCGAACGATGCCTTACAACTGCACGGTGGTTACGGTTATATCAAAGAATATCCGCTAGAACGTCATGTACGCGATAACCGTGTGCATCAAATTCTGGAAGGAACCAATGAAATCATGCGTGTGATTGTGGCACGCGCCGCCTTACAAGAAGGTGCTTTGGAGAGATTACGCTGATGAAAACCTATGCCCATTTAGCTGTTGAATTCCGTGACCACACTGCGGTTGTCACTATCCAAAACCCGCCTGCCAACACGTGGAATCGCGATAGTTTGTTGGCGTTGGAAACCCTGATTGCTGATTTGAACCAAAATCGTGACATTTATGCTTTGGTGTTGACGGGCGAAGGCGAAAAATTCTTCTCCGCTGGGGCTGATTTGAAATTGTTTGCCGAGGGTGATAAGGCGGTCGCGCGCGAGATGGCGCGCTTATTTGGTCGTGCTTTTGAGGCGTTATCGAATTATCGCGGTGTCAGTATTGCTGCCATCAATGGCTATGCCATGGGGGGCGGTTTAGAGGTGGCCTTGGCATGTGATATTCGGATTGCGGAAGAACAGTCGCAAATGGCATTGCCTGAAGCCACTGTCGGTTTGCTGCCATGTGCCGGTGGGACACAGAATTTACCGTGGTTGATCGGTGAAGGCTGGGCAAAACGGATGATTTTATGTGGCGAGCGAGTGAATGCTGCCACCGCTGAGAAAATCGGTTTGGTCGAACAGGTGGTTGCCAAAGGCGAAGCGTTAAATACAGCTTTGGCCTTGGCGCAAGGGGTGGCAAAACAAAGTCCTACTTCGGTGGCGGTGTGTAAACGGTTGGTACAAGTGGCTCGGCATAAACCGTTGGCAGAGGGTTTGCCATTAGAACGGGAATGGTTTGTCGATTTGTTTGATACCGCAGACCAAAAAGAGGGCGTCAACGCATTTCTGGAAAAACGCGCTCCACAGTGGAAGAATGCCTGACACTATGAAGGAGACAGCCGTGATAGAAAATACAGATGCCGTTATTTTTGCTGAACAGCGCAGTGCCAATGGTCGCAAAATTGGTTTTGCTACCTTAAATAGCGAAAAGTCACTCAATGCCCTGACGCTCGATATGATCCGCTTGTTAGACAACCGGCTGCGCGAATGGGCACAAGATCCTGAGCTGGCAGTGGTGGTCTTGCAAGGGGCTGGTGAAAAAGCGTTTTGCGCCGGCGGTGATGTTCGCAAATTGCGGACGGCGTTGGTTGAGGGTGGCGATACCGTACCGAACCCCTTCGCCACGACCTATTTCACCGAAGAATATTGTCTCGATTATCTGATTCATACCTACCAAAAACCGATTCTGTTATGGGGTAGTGGAATTGTGATGGGGGGGGGATTGGGCTTGATGGCGGGCGCCAGTCATCGCGTGGTGACCGAATCATCACGCATTGCCATGCCAGAAATTACCATTGGTCTCTATCCCGATGTCGGCGGCAGCTGGTTCCTGAATCGGATGCCGGGCCGCGTGGGGTTGTTCTTGGCACTGACCGCCGCCCCATTAAACGCCCATGATGCTTTAGTGGTCAATTTGGCGGATTTCTTTGTTTGTGCTGAAGATAAATTGGCGTTGGCTGCGCGTTTGACGGATGTTGAATGGAGCGAAGTTGCCGAAGAGAACCACGGCAAATTGTCCAAATTGCTGCGCGAGTTTTCTGCTCGTGCCGAGCCATTAAAACCTGCCTCACCTGTCCGCAAACATTTTGATCTGATTCAACAGCTCACCGACGGCGATACCTTAGCCGAAGTGGTGGAACAGATTTTGGCTCATCAGCATGATGATGACTGGATGAAGCGTGCGGCAAAGAGTTTGGCTGCCGGCTCACCTACCTCTGCTGCTTTGTCATGGGCCATTGCCCATCGTGCGCGCCATCTGAGTTTGGCCGAGGCGTTCCAAATGGAACTCACGCTATCGGTGCAATGTTGCGCCCATCCGGATTTCCGTGAAGGGGTGCGTGCGTTGTTGATTGATAAAGACAATACGCCGAAATGGAGCCCTGCCACCCTAGCCGAGGTGAGTGCTGAACACGTTGCAGCACATTTTGCTTCGCCGTGGTCGGCAGAAGAGCATCCTTTAGCGGGTATGGCGTGTTGTTGCAAAGCCTAGGTTATTGATAAAAAAAGCATCGAGAGGAGATTCATCATGGCACAACGGATTGCGTTTATCGGTTTGGGGAATATGGGCGGCCCAATGGCGCTCAATTTGTTAAAAGGCGGTTTTGCCGTCACGGTGTTTGACTTGTCAGCCAGTGCTGTTGCGCGCTTGACCGAAGCTGGCGCAACAGCTGCCGATTCTGCCTCTGCCGCCGCACAACAGGCCGAGGTGGTGATTACCATGTTGCCGGCGGGTAAGCATGTCGAGGCGGTCTATCTGAACGAAGGTGGTGTGTTAGACCATGCACCGGCTGGCGCGTTGTTGATCGATTGCAGCACCATCGCTGCCGATGCCGCCCGTAAAGTGGCAGCCGCAGCGCAAGCGCGTGGCTTTACCATGATTGACGCACCGGTTTCTGGTGGCGTTGGTGGTGCGGCAGCGGGGACATTGACCTTTATCGTCGGTGGCAGCACCGAGGCTTTGGAACAAGCTCGCCCTGTGTTAGAAAAAATGGGGAAAAACATTTTCCATGCTGGCGACAGTGGCGCGGGCCAAGTGGCAAAAATCTGCAACAATATGTTGTTGGGGATTTTGATGGCTGGCACGTCTGAAGCGTTGGCGTTGGGGGTGGCGAATGGTCTAGATCCTAAAGTGTTATCTGACATTATCGCTAAGAGTTCGGGCCGTAATTGGGCAACCGAGTTGTATAACCCGTGGCCTGGGGTGATGGACAACGTTCCTGCCAGCCGTGAATATAGTGGTGGCTTTGGGACTGACTTGATGTTGAAAGATTTGGGCTTGGCGGAAGAGGCGGCGATCAGTGCCAAACAAGCCATTCCCCTCGGTGCACAGGCACGGCAGTTATATGCCTTGCACAGCGGTTTAGGTCATGGCGGCCTCGATTTTTCCAGTATTGTGCGTTTGTTTAACAATAGTTAAGTTTTTGTCGGAATAAGGCTTGATGCCGATAGAATCTGTGGCGTAAGATGGCTTCAAAGCAGTGCATCGCTGCACTGCTCTAGGCTCGCAACCAAAACTGCGCTACCCGTGGCAAGTCCGTCCGGTAACGGCGGCGCTGTGACAGGGAGGGGCCCTGTGGCAGTTGGGAATGTGATGCCTGTCATTGGGCAATAAGGTGCTCGGGACAGGAACAAAACAGTGCACAGGTCTGTGCATTTTTTGGAAAGCAGCGCCTATGTTTCCCGAATACCGCGAACTGATTACCCGTTTGAAAACCGAAGACGCTCACTTTACCCGTTTGTTCGACAAGCATAACGAACTGGATCAGCGGATTAAAAACATGGAAGCCCGCATCGAACCCGGTTCACCTGTGGAAATCGAAAACTTGAAGAAGGAAAAACTGCATCTGAAAGATCAGTTATACGTCATTCTGAAAGAAGCCGACGCCACATCTGTCTAACCCTTCCCGAATAATTCACCTAAACGCCAGCCATCGTGCTGGCGTTTTTGTTTGTTCTAAAAACAGGCGTTCTATGCAAATACCAGTCTTTTTAAAGGTAGGTTTCGCAAACGACATCACCTGTCGCAGCGTTTGGTTAGAATAGCCATCACCGTAGCCATAGAGGAATTTGCCATGACTCACTCAACCGCCCACGATGTCTCCGATCCTCGCCACAATGACGAAGCGTTGCTCAATCAAGTTGCTGAAGCGCAAGCGACACAGCTGGAACATGCCTTGTTTGAGAACAAGGAGAATATGCACAAGACTGCCGAGGTGATTGCTTCATTTGTGGCTTCATGCCAAAACCGAGGTGAAAAGCCGCTTGAGCAATGGCTAAGTGATGAGTTTCGCAAATATCCCTCGTTGTGGGAAAGTGAAGAAGAAATCTTGGCCACAACACGCGATATTATCCAGTCGGTCGGCGTTTTTAATGAGCAAAAAGAATCGCATCAGCGTTGCCTAGATCAAGGTCGCAGCAGTGCATCGTGGTTGGCTAAAGAAATTGAAAAAGGTGCAGCGGCTACGGGGGCGGTGAATGTCGGGCAGTACGCCAGCCAAATTGATCAGGCATTAAGCGAGGCTAACACCAACGCACAACGGATCATCACCACCCAAACGGGTGCGATTAGCATGAACCCAAATTTGGATGGTTTCATTGCTGAGCAACACCATGTTGACACCTTTAACATCGATGCTGCGACAAAAGGCAGCCCATACCGTGCTGAATTGGTCAACTCGCGTGATTTGAATTCAGTTGATATTCAGATTGTCGATGCGGATGGTAACGTTGTTGCTCAATACCAATCCAAGTATGGGGCAACCCCAAGCGATACCGCCAAGCTATTAGAACGAGGCGATTATGGCGATCAACAGCCGCTGGTACCAGAAGGCCACAGCGAACAGATTGCTAACAGTGCCGAAGTGATTGAGATTGATGGAGTGAAGTCTCAGCCTTTGTCGAAAGAAGAAGCCAAGGCACTGCAAGAAAAAGCCCAACAAGAACAAGAAGCGCGTCAATACGATTGGTCGGACACCAATCGCTTAGAAATCACCAAACAAATTGGCAAACAAGCCTTAATCAGTGCATGTATCACCGCTGGCTTGCAAGGCACACGCATCTTGGCCCGTCGTGCCTGGAATTTCCTCAATGGCCGTAAAAACCCGTCTGTTGATAAAGACCTTAGAGAGTTTTTTCAAAGCACATTACGTTCAACCAAGCATACCTCGGTCCAAATTGCGGTGTCTGGTGGGGTGGTGGTGGCGGTGAAAAATGGCTGGTTGGGTGCAGCATTGCGCGGTACACCGGCTGGCCTGCTTGCCAACATTGCTTGCATTGGGCTGCAAAACGCTAAAACGCTCTACAAATTAGGCAAGGGTGAGCTTTCTCAAGATGAAGCACTCGATACCCTCGGCCACACCACGACCACAGCAGTTGGTGCATTGATGATGGCAACTAAGGGCGCCTCGTTGGGGGCGGCGGTTGGGGCTGTACTTGGGCCGGTTGGTACTGCTGTTGGTGGTTTTGTTGGCGGTGTGGCGGGGGGAATTGCTGGTAGTGAAGTCGGCGAAGCCGTGTATATAGCCGGTAAAGCAATAGCAAAAAAAGCAATTGACACGGCTCAAAAAGTAAAGAAAACCGTCAAACAAGTCGGTAAAGCAACCGTTAAAGCAGGTAAAGAGGCTTGGAAAAAAATTAAATCTTTATTTTAAATAAGGGTCAGGATCATGATGAGTTTATTGGAGCTTCAAAATAAAATTAAATCGCATTTGAAAGCGGGTTATCCTGGTTTGTTTATTCATTCTGGCGAGGAAGCGCGAGTTGATGTGATGTTGGAGCAAGTTGCAGCAGAATTAAATTTGCATCCAAAAGAGTGGAATCATGGTTATGGCTGGGTTCATTTTTCAAATAAACAGCCTTGTTTCGATCAAGAGCCAGAAATCAACTTAGCGCAAAGCTTACCAACATTGCTTGATGATGATTTAGATAACAAATTATTGATTATTAAAGATGCGTGTAGTGCACTAGAAAGTCAACCGTTAGCGGTAGCGCGGTTAAAACAATTACTCAATCGAATTCAACGCCATCATCGTGGTAAGGCGGCGGTGGTGTTGGTGTCGGAAACGGTTTATATCCCTTCTGCGGTTGAGTCTCAAGTGACGTTATTAACGTTGCCATTACCTCAAGGCGAAGACATTGCTGGATGGATTAAAGAGATTTGCCAACAGCTTGAGTTATCCGTTCCTCCACAAAAAGAACAGCGGTTACAGGCGGCATGTGGTGGATTGAGCGCTGAGGAAATTCGTTCGGCGTTGGCTATGGTGCGGCAAGAAAAAACCGAAATTGATGATGCAGCACTGGTAATGATTCAACACGAAAAAGAACAAATCATTGCTAAAAGTGGTGTGTTAGAGATGATTAAGGTGGATAAGGTAGATGTCGGCGGATTAGAAAATCTGACCCGTTGGCTTGGTCGCCGCGCACACATTTTTCATCGGCTTGAAGAAGCAAAACAAGCAAATATTCCAGCACCAAAAGGGGTTTTGATTGCTGGGATGCCTGGGTGTGGTAAATCGCTAACCGCGAAAGCCACCGCAGGTTTGTTTCAGCTGCCGCTGTTGCGTTTAGATATTGGTTCATTGTTGGGTAAATATGTTGGTGAAAGTGAACACAATATGCGCCGCGCACTGACAATGGCCGAATCGATTAGTCCGTGTATTTTATGGATTGATGAATTAGAAAAGGCTTTTGTTGGGATGAATAGTAACAATGGTTCTGAGGTTTCATCGCGCTTATTTGGTTATTTCTTAACTTGGATGCAGGAAAAAACCGGTGCAGTATTTGTGATTGCAACGGCGAATAATATCACTGCCTTACCTCCAGAGCTGTTGCGTAAAGGTCGTTTTGATGAAGTGTTTTATGTCGGTTTTCCGAATGCAACCGAGCGCGGTAAAATTTTTGATATTCACTTAAAAGGCAGCGGGGTTGATTTACAGCCAGCACAACGTTCGGAATTGATTGCCTTGTCTCGTGATTATGCTGGGGCAGATATTCAAAACTCGGTCAACGAGGCAAGAGAATCGGCATTCCTTGATGATGTACCATTAAATTTTCATCATTTGAAATCAGCAATTCAAAAAACTGTCCCGTTGCGTGAAACTTTGCGCGATCAAGTAGGGAAGTATGAAGAGTTGTTTGAAAAATTGAAGTTAAAACCGGCATCGGTGGCGGATGGTTTGAGCGTGGCGGAAATGATTAAATTGGCAGACGATCCCAATCCGCTGCGGCGTAAAGAAGTGGCTGAGAATCCAGACTGTCCTGAGGATCTATTAGAGAAATTGGCGTTTGATTTTGAGCATGATGTGTGTGCTGCTGTTTACAAAAACCCGAATTGTTCTGAGCGATTACTTACAATACGAATTAACATCAAAGAAAATGAGAAAAACTTTGATGCGGATTTGCTAGGGCTGGCTTGTGTTCATCAAAATGTGCCGCTAGAGTTATTGTTGGCTAAGTATGATGGTCTAAAATTGAACAGAGAATATAAGCGTCTTTTAATTGAGAGTTGTAATTTTGAGCCTTTGTTACTGAAATTGGCTGAAGATAAAGATTATATTGTACGGGTTTTTGCTGCGAAACAAAATTATTTATCAGATTTGATCCATTTAAAGCTTTCTCAAGATATTACTTATGTGAAAAAAGCGTTGGCTGCTAATAGTAGTATTACAGAAGCAGTACAAATAAAACTTTTTCAGGATTCCGGATATGAGGTAAGAAAAGCGTTGGCTGCTAATACTAATATTACAGAGGTAGTACAACTGAAACTTTGTGAGGATTCTAACTATGAGGTAAAAACAGCGTTGGCTGCTAATAGTGATATTACAGAAGCAGTACAACTAAAACTTTGTGAGGATTCTGACTATGATGTAAGAGAAGCGTTGGCTGCTAATGCTAACATTACAGAGGCAGTACAACTGAAACTTTGTGAGGATTATAGCAAGGATGTAAGAAAATCACTGGCTGCTAATCATACTCTTAGAGAAACTGTCCAATTAAAACTTTGTAATGATCGTAGTAATGGTGTCAGAAAAGCACTGGCTAGTAACCATAATCTTACAGAAGCAGTACAATTAAAACTTTGTGAGGATTCTAACTATGATGTAAGAGCAGTGTTGGCTGCTAATAGTAATATTACAAAAGCAGTAAAACTAAAACTTGGTTAGCTAGTAGCGTGGGCACTGTTTTTGTGCCCACTTTTTGCTTGAAAAATATGGGTTTGTGGTGCGTCGCCCCTTTGGGGTGACGGCACCGTACGAATGGTGCTAGACGGTTTGAATCTACCTTGCGATTGTCCACAATGTGAGATACCTTGTATCTCAATCAGTCGCAATAGGAGGTCATCATGGCTGCTAACACCACTATGGTTCATGTTCGCGTGGACGAGAAAATCAAGGCGCAGGCTGCAGAAACGCTGGCCTCGATGGGTCTGACCCTCTCCGATGCAATCCGTGTTTTTCTGACCCGTGTTGTTGCCGACAAGGAATTGCCCTTCGTGCTCAAGGCACCAAACGCCACCAGTTCTGTCGCCATCGCCGAGGCCAACGAAATTATCAAGAGCCGTCGCGCTCGCTTTGCAACTGCTGATGCTCTGCTGAATGACCTCGAAGAAGCCAGCCGCAAGTAAGCGGGCAAACTTACCTCGCGCGTCGGACTACACCAAGGACTTTCTCAAGGATTGGCAGCGTCTGTCCCACTCTGGCCGCTATGACATGAATCGGCTGAAAGAAGCGATGCTGCTGCTGATTGCCAACGACGGGCCATTGCCGCCTGAATGGCTCGACCACCCGCTAACAGGGGACTGGGCTGGCCATCGCGAGTGTCACATCGGTGGTGACTTCCTGCTGATTTATACACTCGATGACTCGGGCAAAAGCGGTTTGGTCGTTTTCGTGCGTAGCGGGACGCATGCCGACCTGTTCTCATAACCCAACTTCAACCTACGCCGCCAGAGAATCCCTCGGTGCAATCTGCTAAAATCATCGCCTTTTCAGTTTGTTAGGCGATGTCCTATGTCTGTTTCTGTTGCGGTTGAGCTCACCGAAGCCGAGAAAAAAGCACGTTATCAAGCCAATAAATTAACCAAACGTCTGCGTCATCACGTTGGCGATGCGATCAACGATTTCCAAATGATCGAACCCGGCGACAAGGTGATGGTATGCCTGTCGGGTGGTAAAGATAGCTATGCCTTATTAGATATTTTGCTTGGCTTGCAAAAATCGGCGCCAATCGACTTTTCCTTGGTGGCGGTGAATCTTGACCAAAAACAACCTGGTTTTCCCGCCGATGTATTGCCAACCTATTTGGCACAATTAGGTATTGAATATCGCATTATCGAAGAAGATACCTATAGCATCGTCAAAAAATTGGTGCCTGAAGGAAAAACCACGTGTTCTCTGTGCTCGCGCTTACGGCGTGGCATCTTATATCGCGTGGCGGATGAACTGGGCGCAACCAAGATTGCCCTCGGCCATCACCGCGAGGACATTTTAGAAACCCTGTTTCTCAATATGTTCTACGGCGGAAAACTAAAAGCCATGCCGCCTAAGCTCATCAGCGATGATGGCAAACATATTGTGATTCGTCCTTTGGCCTATTGCCGAGAAAAAGACCTTGTTCGCTATGCCGAACAGCGACAATTTCCCATTATTCCTTGCAATCTCTGTGGCTCACAGCCCAATTTGCAACGGCAGGTGGTGAAAGAAATGTTGGCCGATTGGGATAAGCGTTTCCCCGGGCGGATTGAAACCATGTTCCGCAGTTTGCAAAATGTGGTGCCATCTCACCTCGCCGACACAGGGTTGTTTAACTTCCATGATTTACAGCGGACAGGCATGCCGATGGCTGACGGTGATACCGCGTTTGATCGTCAAACTTTCCACGATCCATTGCCACCGCAAGAAGACGATGACGAAACCGCCACCCCATCACCACGGCGAGTATTCAGTATTTTAGATTCCCGTCCAAAAGGGGATGGCTGTGCATCATAAGCCTGTACCGACGGCAAGACGGCGACAGCGTGCTGGGGTGCCGGTTGAGGTATGCGAAAGTGGCGAAGGGCGGGCGTTGTTGTTGGGCACGGATACGGTACAAAGCCTGATGAATGTCGGGCATCCTGCCGAATTGGTGTTGTCCTACACACGGGCGATGATGGGTGGATTGCTGTTTTATCGCCAACCGAAACGGATTCTTCATATCGGTTTGGGTGGGGGTTCTTTACTGCGGTTTTGCTATGAACATCTGCCGGAGAGCGTGCACACGGTGGTTGAACTGCACGCTGAAGTGGTGGCGGCGGCGCGACAGTGGTTTGAGTTACCGGAAGAAGGCGAACGGCTCACCATTCACGTCATGGATGGCGTGGCTTTTATGGCGCAGTGTGAACAGCAGTTTGATCTGATTTTGGTAGATGCTTTTGATGGCGTGGAAATTGTCGCGGACACGGTGCGAGAGCCGTTTCTGCACGATTGCCGCCAAGCCTTGTCGGCTGAGGGGGTGTTGTCGCTGAATTTTTGGCGTAAAGATCCGTTTTTCGAGCGGCGTTTTCAGACGGTAACGCGAGTGTTTGAGGGATGGGCATTTCAACTACCGGCGACAACGCACGGCAATGTGGCCATTCTTGCCATGCGTCCACCGATACCGAGCGTACTGCGGCTAGATCGCTTGGCGACCGAGGCGAATACACTGACAGCGCAATGCAATATCGAGTTTGATGCGTTCGTTTCGCGTTTGAAAGCAGAAAATCCACATACGGCACAACGCCTATTGCCCAGACAATAGCGCATTGGGTGGGCACACAAGCCGTGCCCACCTATCAGAGGGTCGAGAGTCTCAAAGATAGGCCAAACCGCTGTTAGCCAAGCCCACCAAATCAACCGTATTGGCATTGGCTTGTAATGTCGCTGCTGCCGCTAACAAATCGCCTTGTGTGGTTTCGCCACGGTCGAGCATACCCTGATAGAGCGCTTGGGTTGTTGCATCGGGTAAACTGCCGGTGACATTGCGGTAGACCGCTTTGACAAACGACGCATTGTCGCTGCCACCCGCGAGGGATTGGAACAATGGGGTTTGCACTGCCAATGCCGCCACACTCTGCATCGATTTCCCTTGATCGAATAAATCCAATCCAGTGCTCACAATATTTGCTTGCAAAGCATTAAGGCCAAAAGCAGCGTTAATCAGCAAGGCCGTTTTCCCTGCATTGCCATTCAAGTCATAAGCAAATTTGCCATCAGTAAACTCCAGCCGCGATGCCTTTGTCACTGTTTCAGGGCTATAGCTGCCGCCTAGCTTCGTAACGCTGATTGTATTGTTCGAGGTTAACTTCACGCCGTAATCTGTGCGGGCTCCGCTATATTGTGCAATTGCGATGCCGTAGGCATTGCCTTTTAAGGTATGGCTGGTTAGCGTGGGATTGGCTGCTGCTTCGTAGCGTTCTGCACCGTAAATCGAAATCAGATAGGGATAAGGAAAGTCTTGATAGGGCGTGCCGCTGATGGTGACGTTGGCGACTTTGGCTTTTTCGATTTTATCAATGACATCTAGGCCATCAATGACTTTACCAAAGACGGCATAACCTGGCTGAGTGCTGCTTTGATAATTGAGATTGGTGTTGTCGACCGTATTCACAAAAAATTGCGAAGTGGCAGAGTTGGGATCGTTGGTGCGAGCCATGGCCACTGTGCCACGCAGATGGCTAAGGCCAGTGTTGCTTTCCAGTTCAATCGCAGCATCGGTGGTTTTAAATTGTAGCTTTTGATTCATCCCCCCGCCTTGCACCACAAATTGATTGATTACCCGATGAAAGATGGTGCCTGTGTAAAAGTCTTTGTCGACATAACTGAGGAAGTTGTTGACCGTTTTTGGGGCTTGTTCTGGGTACAGCTCCATGATGAATGGGCCGTAACTGGTATTGATTTGAACTTGTGGTTTTGTGCTCATAGCAAAATCAGATGGTTAGCGTACAGAAGGCAGCATGGTAACACCTGCTAATCCACATTGATAAATCGCTTCGGCGAGGGTGGCGATGGCTTTTTGGCGAGGGTATTGCCGGCGGTAGGCCAATACCACGCGCCGAGTCGGGGCGGGTGGGGTAAACGGGATAAGCGATAGCATAGCCTCGTCGCCATTTTGTACCGACGTCAGCGGCAAAACCGTAATCCCCAATCCTCCGGCCACCATGTGGCGAACAGTGGTCAAAGAGCTACCTTGTAAACCATGTTGCCAACTTTCTAACCCGGGTGTGTGTGGCAGCGAGGGTTCGCTGTGGCGATCACATAAGGCCAAAACTTGATCACGGAAACAGTTGCCGTGTGCTAACAGCAAAATGCTTTCTTGTGCCAGCTCTTGCGGTGCAATCTGGGTGCGTTGTGCCCACGGGTGTTGCCGTGGGGTGGCGACAATAAAAGGCTCGTCGTACAGTGGTAGGGTGGCTAAACCCGATTCTTCAAACGGTTCCGCCACAATCGCTGCATCAATTTCACCCAGCTTGAGCATCTCTGTCAGACGCGAGGTGTAATTCTCTTCCAGATACAGCGGCATTTCTGGCGTGGTCTGTTGTAATGCTGGAATCAATCTGGGTAAGAGATAGGGGCTGATGGTGAAAATAATGCCTAAGCGCAGCGGCCCTGCCAGCTGATTTTGTTGGCTGCTAGCAAGTAAGCGTAGGCGTTCAACCTGTTCTAACACCAGCTGCGCTTGTTGAATAATGGGCTCACCTTGCGGCGTGATGGTGATTTCTGTGCCACGCTCAAATAGCGAAATGCCGAGTTCTTCTTCAAATTTTTTAACGGCAATAGACAGAGTTGGCTGACTGACAAAACAACGTGTAGCAGCACGGCCAAAATGGCGTTCACGGGCGACTGCAACGATATAGCGCAGCTCGGTTAGGGTCATGATTTATTTTTCTGGCAAGATGATATTGACCTCGAGCACTTCAAATTTGTTTTGCCGCTCGAATTGAACTTTGATGTCTTCTTGCGAGATGCGGATATATTTAGAGATCACCTGCATCAGTTCAGCTTGTAAAGCGGGGAGATAGTCGGGGGCAGCTTCATTATTATCGCCACGTTCGTGTGCCAAGATAATTTGTAAGCGTTCACGTGCCACGGCGGCGCTGCCCACGCTGCGCACAGGTGGGCTTGGTTCGGTACGACCAAAGATTTTTTCAATCAGGGACATAGCTGTTTTAGCCTCCAAACAGGCGCTTGAGTAGGCCAACCTTTTGCACATCTAAGAATCGATGAGGACGGTCTTCACCTAAGAAACGGGCGACGACGTCTTTATAGGCATCAGAAGCATCTGCACCATTGACATGAATCACCGGTGTCCCTGAGTTAGAGGCCTGTAATACGGCCTGAGATTCTGGAACCACACCAATGAACGGAATGCGCAGAATTTCTTTCACATCATTCACCGATAGCATCTCACCTTTTTCTACCCGTTCTGGTGCATAGCGCGTAACCAGTAGATGTTCTCGAATCGGTTCGAGACTTTCGATTGCACGACGTGACTTGGAAGCGAGCAGGCCGAGGATACGGTCAGAATCACGCACAGAGGCGACTTCTGGGTTGGTCACCACAATCGCCTCATCGGCAAAATACAGTGCAGTCAGCGCGCCTTTTTCAATGCCTGCTGGCGAATCACAAACAATGTATTCAAAGTCTTTTGCTAATTCATTGATGACCCGTTCAACCCCTTCGAGGGTTAACGCATCTTTGTCCCGTGTTTGAGAGGCGGGCAAGATGTAAAGATTGTCGCAATGCTTATCTTTAATCAGTGATTGGTTTAAAGAAGATTCATTGTTAATGACGTTGATGATGTCGTAAACGACACGCCGTTCACAGCCCATAATCAAGTCAAGGTTCCGCAAACCGACATCAAAGTCGATGACGACGGTTTTGTGGCCACGTAAAGCCAAACCGGCAGCAAAGCTGGCGCTGGTGGTGGTTTTTCCCACGCCACCTTTACCAGAGGTAATCACAATGATTCTTGCCACAGTACTATCCTTATCAAACTGGTGTGGTTCAGGTTAATGGTGCAATTACCAAACGCTCGGCATCCAGATACACCTGAACGCTGTGCCCCTTGAGACTGACCGGGGGCTCGGTATCGAAAGTACGGTAGAAGCCAGCAATCGAAATCAGTTCTGGCTCAAAGCGATGCACAAAAATTCGTGCTGACATATCGCCATGTGCCCCTGCGAGTGCTCGACCTCGTAGCGGTGCGTAAATATGGATGTTGCCATCTGCAATCACTTCGGCACCACCGCTGATGGTTGCTAAAACAATAAGGTCACCACCTTTAGCATAGATTTGTTGGCCAGTTCGCACTGGCTTATCAATGATTAAAGTTTTGTGCCGTGTAGGTAAAGCGGGTTTATCCACTATTGTTTCAGCAGCGGCTATCGGATGCTGTTCGATAACGGTTGCTGGCTGCTCTGTGGAAGCAGAAACTTCCTCTTCAGTTGCGGCAACGACAGCCGCAGTTTCCCCCGTGATTGCTGGGATGTCCGCCTCTGGCGCAGGCGCAGCGATGGCATCGGGAATGGCTTCTGCCGTCGCTGCTAATAAGCGAGTGCTTTCAATCACCGGTGGCATCCACCCTAAACCTGCTGCCGCCGCAATATCTGCGAGGCTTGGATCAGGATGGCGGATGCTAATCGCTTGTAAGCCAAAGCGTGCGGTCAATTCACGCAAGGCTAATAGTTCATCCACACTGGTGTTGACCTCAAGGGTGGCCAAATCAAGCAGTGTGGGTTCGTGGAGAAGTTGACCCGCACGTTTTGCCAGACGAACGGAGAAGGCCTGTTCTAGCCGGGCAAGGTCTAGCGTGTAGAGATGCAGCGCAAGTGCATCAATACTGGCAGACTTGATGTCAAACGGGGATTTATAAGGTGACATGGTCGCATGAACTGCGATTGAATTAAACAATAGTCGCAGTTTACTCATTATTGCGCGCTCTCTTCAACACGATTTGCGTTTGTATTCAAACGAAGATTTGCAAAAAGAAAAATATCGTGACAATTTAAAGACTTGCCACTTTTGTGCAACGCAATAAAAACTTGACCAAATCTGTTTTAACGTTTATTCTTGAACCATGTTGCAGTGCAGCATAGAGTGAAGCTGTCAAACAAAGGCAGTCTTTCCTCTCTTAATAGAGCTGCCTGAGCTGCGATCTTTTATTCAGGCCTTTTTTTCAAGACACAAAGGAAGACATCATGTTGAACACTAACTCTCTCGCAAATGCACACGAACAACTGGCTAGCCTCGGTCAAGCGAATGTAGAGAAGGCAATGCGCCTGTCGAACATCGTTCTGTCCACCGCTGAGCGTTTTGCTTCGCTGAACATGGAATTGGGCAAAAAAATCCTCGACCAAAACGTTGAGACGGTTAAAGCCCTGACCGAAGCCAAAGACCCGAAAAAACTGGCAGAAATCTCCACCAGCTTGGCACAACCTGCTGTGGATAACTCGCTGAACGCCGCACGTAGCCTGTACGACGCTGCTGTGTTGACCCAAAACGAAGTGCAATCTTTTGTTGAAGAACAACTGTTGGAATTCAACAAACAACTGTGCGCTAACTTGGACAAAATCGCTAAAACCAATCCAGCCGGTGAGCCAGCCATCAACGCCATCAAAAACGTGTTGACCTCGGCAACTGCTGCTTACGACAGCGTGGCAAAAACTGCGAAAAAAGTGAGCACCGAATTGGCTGAAGCGGGTGTTGCTGCTGCAGCAAATTCCGCTAAAGCGGCTGGCGAAGTGGTGTCGCAAGCCACTAAACAGGCTGCCCCTGCTGCTAAGAAATAATCGCTGACTCGCCACTGGTGAGTGAACGATCATAAAAAAGCGCCCCCGTTATGGGTGGCGCTTTTTTGTCGTATAAAAGAGACAGTGTTTAAGAAAGCGTTCGGCGGGGTTGGCTGTGACGGGTGGCTTTGGCGTAATAAATGGCGGTAACAAAAAACACTGTACACCACACAATCTCTCCCCAAGCCATTAAACGCGAAGTCGGATCGATATCTGACCAAGCACGCATCACGCCCTCACCAAAGAAGAACAAGATAAACATGCTCGCCCATTGGTAGGTGTAGCGTTTACCGGCTAATACACCTCGCAGAGGCAGCAATAAAATCACTGCTTTCAATGCTAACAACGAACCTCCCGGGCGTAGTGGGGCAAGCCAAAGCTCCCATGCCAGCGTCCACAGAATTAAACCAATCAGGCTTGTTGCTGCTAGCCATAGCAAGTGTCGTTCTGACATCGCTTACCTTTCCTCGTGCTCAGTCGCGGTGGCGGGCTTGCCTAACCAACCGGCCATCACAATCCCAAATTCGTATAACAACCACAGGGGTACCGCGAGCATGATTTGTGACAACACATCCGGTGGTGTCACGATGGCGGCAATCACAAATGCGCCGACAATCACATAGGGCCGTGCTTGTTTGAGCTGTTCGAGGCTGACAATGCCGAGCTTGCTCAACACAATCACCACCACTGGCACTTCAAAAGTCACACCAAAAGCGAAGAACATGCCGAGCACAAACGAAAGATATTTATCAATATCCGTCATCATCGAGACTCCATCGGGAGTCACCGAGCTCATAAAGCCAAACACCACTGGAAAAACCAGAAAATAAGCGAAGGCCATGCCGACGAGAAACAACACAAATGAAGATACGATTAACGGCAAAGCCAATCGTTTTTCGTGTTGATACAAGCCGGGTGCAACAAAAGCCCAAGCTTGATACAAGCTATGCGGTAGCGAAACCAAGAACGCCACCATCATGGTGACCTTCATCGGAACGAAGAATGGCGTGGTAACATCGGTTGCAATCATCTGGGCCCCTGCGGGTAGAACTTCCATCATCGGCAATGCCAATAACCGATAAATATCACCAGCCCAGTGAAATAAACCAAGAAAAACCAAAATGATGCCCAGCAGCGCACGAATCAGACGGGTACGCAATTCGATGAGGTGGGCGATCAGAGGCTGTTGCGAGGGATCGCTCATTTTTTACTGTCAGAAGAAACCGAAGGAGGAGAGGGGTCGGTGTGATTAGGAGATGGGGTGGTGCGTAGGCTATCGCGGACGTCTTGCAACGGCTGGCTAATGTCATCGCTGTGTTTACGCACGCTGTCTTCAAACTGTCGTGCGGCATCGGTCACATCGGCTTGTAGCTGTTTTAGCTCGCTGACATTGACCTCACGTTGAATATCGGTTTTTACCGAATGCACAAAGCGTTGTGCCCGACCAATTAACGCCCCCACTGTCCGTGCAACCTTGGGCAGTCGCTCGGGGCCAATGACCACCAAAGCGACAATCCCAATCACAATCAATTCGCCGAAGCTGATCTCAAACACGATAAGGCTTACTTTTTATCTTGAGTCGGTTCGACATCAATCACGCGGCCACCTTCTTTGTTGGCTGTGGTGTTTGCCGTAGGGGTATCGGTTGCTGCTTTGTTCTCCTCTGAGTTCATTCCCTCTTTGAAGCCTTTGACTGCGCCGCCTAGGTCTTGGCCGATATTACGCAATTTTTTGGTACCAAAAATCAGCACCACTACCAGCAACACCACCAGCCAGTGCCAAATGCTAAAAGAACCCATGAGTGACTACCTTTTCAAAACTTAGCCAGGATGGCCAAAAACGTGAATGTGTAAATGGAAGACTTCCTGTCCACCACCGCGTCCGGTGTTGATGGCTGTCTTAAAGCCATTTTTCAAGCCCTGTTCAGCCGCCAAACGTGGCGCAAGGCCTAATAGTTTACCCAATAGCGCTTCATCGTCTGCCGTGGCGTGGGCCAAAGAGTCGATATGCTGTTTTGGGATAATTAAAAAATGCACAGGGGCAATCGGGTTGATGTCGTGAAAGGCCAGCACGTCCTCATCTTCATACACGATTTTAGATGGGATCGTGCCTGCCGCGATCTTACAGAACAGGCAAGCACTCATCACATTTCCTTCTTGATTATTGCTGACGTGATGCTTTTTCGTCGTGACCGGAAATCCCCTCACGGCGATGCAATTCGTCTAACACATGCTCAGGGCGCAGCCCGTGGTGAGTTAACAGAACCATGGTGTGGAACCACAAATCGGCCACTTCGCGCACCAAATGCAAGCGATCACCGTCTTTCGAAGCCATCAGCGTTTCTGCCGCTTCTTCTGCCACTTTTTTCAAGATGGTGTCTTGCCCTTGATGTAACAGACTCGACACATAAGACGAGGCCGGATCAGCACCCTTGCGGCTTTCTAAGGTGTCGGCGATGTGATACAGCACTTCAGCGTGAATCATGCTAACTCTCCAATTTCTAAGGGACAAAACAATAACAGACAAGTTCAGTCGGCATCACGCTTGAGCTTACACGCTTGAGGTGAAAGCGGCGTGAAAAGGCGTATTAGTGGCCGTGACCGTGGGCATAAATTTGGCTGGGGTCTTTTTTCACCTCGTCGGTGATTTCCCATGCGCCATTGCGCAATACACGGAAGAAACAACTTTCACGCCCAGTATGACAGGCAATGCCACCTTCTTGATCGATTGAATAAATGATCACATCACCATCGCAATCTAAGCGAATCTCGCGCACGTGTTGGAAATGGCCGGATTCTTCGCCTTTGTGCCACAGTTTTTGCCGGCTGCGCGTCCAATAGTGGGCGGTACCTTTTTCTGCTGTTAATGCCACGGCTTCGCGGTTGGCATAGGCAAACATCAAAATGCGTTGGCTGTTGGCATCTTGGGCGATGACTGGGACTAAACCTTGGTTATCCCAGCGGATTTCCTCTAACCATGTGCTCATAAGCGAACCTCGATACCGGCTTGTTGCATGGCGCGTTTGGCTTCTTCTACTGTGTGTTCACCGAAGTGGAAAATACTGGCGGCTAATACTGCATCCGCATGACCATGTAGCACGCCATCAACCAAATGTTGCACATTACCCACGCCACCGGAGGCAATCACTGGAATATCGACTGCATCACTGACCGCACGGGTTAATGGCAGGTTAAAACCAATTTTGGTGCCGTCCCGATCCATACTGGTCAATAAAATCTCACCCGCACCAAGTGCCTGCATTTTCTGTGCCCACTCTACCGCATCCAGTCCGGTTGCTTTACGACCTCCGTGGGTGAACACTTCCCAGCGGTCGTTGGCTGGCGAAACGGCTTTGGCATCAATTGCCACCACAATTGCTTGTGAGCCAAAACGGTCGGCGGCATCTTTGACCAACTGAGGGTTGAGCACAGCAGAGGTATTGATACTGACTTTATCGGCACCCGCGTTGAGCAAGCGGCGGACATCAGCCACTTCACGCACGCCACCACCGACGGTAAGGGGAATAAAAACCTGCGAAGCAACGGCTTCAATAATATGCAAGATAATATCGCGGGCATCACTAGATGCCGTGATATCAAGGAACGTCAGTTCATCTGCGCCCTGCTCATCGTAACGACGGGCAATTTCCACCGGATCACCGGCATCACGCAGGCCTAAGAAATTCACACCTTTGACCACACGACCAGCAGTTACGTCAAGGCAGGGGATGATGCGTTTAGCAAGCATGGCGATTTCTTTAACCGGGCAACGCTTGGACGTTGCCCACATGAACAAAATTAAGCGTCAGACAATTCGTCAGCGAGGGTTTGGGCAGCTTGGAAATCGACAGTGCCTTCATAAATAGCACGACCTGTAATGGCCCCTTCGATGCCTTCGCTTTCGACCGCACACAAGGCTTTGACATCGTCGAGGTTGGTCAGGCCACCAGAGGCAATCACCGGAATCGTCAAGGCTTGTGCCAGTTTGACCGTGGCTTCGATATTGACGCCAGACAACATACCATCGCGGCCAATGTCGGTATAAATCACGGACACCACACCATAATCTTGGAAGCGGCGTGCCATGTCGATCACATTATGTTGGGTCACTTTTGCCCAACCATCTGTGGCAACCATGCCATCTTTGGCATCCAAACCAACAATCACTTGGCCGGGGAAAGCATCACAGGCATCGTGCAAAAAGCCAGGATTTTTTACCGCTGCCGTGCCGATGATCACGTATTTCAGACCGAGGTCGAGATAGCGGTCAATGGTGTCCAAATCGCGGATACCGCCGCCCAACTGGACCGGCATATCGTTGCCCACTTCGCCCAGAATGTCGCGGATCACCGAGAAATTTTTGGGTTTGCCGGCAAACGCGCCATTCAGATCTACCAGATGCAGGCGGCGGGCGCCTTGGTCACGCCAGTGAATGGCGACTTTGACCGGATCATCCGAGAAAATAGTGGCATCGTTCATTTCGCCTTGGCGCAAGCGCACGCATTGGCCGTCTTTCAAATCGATCGCAGGGATGAGTAGCATGATGCGTTGTAGGGTATCGGGTTAACAGAGAAGATTGATTACAAAGGGGAGTTCGCCTGCATTACGCAACGCCATCCCAAGCCAAAAAGTTTTCCATCATTTTTAAGCCCGCATGGTGGCTTTTTTCGGTGTGAAACTGTGTTGCAAACACGTTGTCTCGGCCAATGATGCACGAAAAACGCTGTGGGTATTCACTTTCTGCCAGTGTTAAGGCTGTTTCTTGCGGTTGAAAGTAATAGCTGTGAACAAAGTAAAAACGCTCGCCATCGGCAATACCCGCAAACAGTGGGTGGGCGCGGTTTTGATAGACCCGATTCCAACCCATGTGAGGCACTTTCAAACGCTGACCCTGTGCATCAACCAATCCACTGGCAAACCGTACCACATCACCAGCAAAAACACCCAAACCGGCGGTATCACCTTCTTCGCTATGGTCGAGTAGCAACTGAGCCCCAACACAAATGCCAAAGAAGGGTTTGGTGCGTGTGGTTTCTAACACCGCCTCGGCAAGGCCATAGCTACGCAATTCACGCATACAGTCTGGCATCGCACCTTGACCAGGGAAAATTACCTTGTCGGCAGCGACCACTGCATCAGGATCGCGGGTCAGAAAGACATCCGCACCACCGTGGTTAACCGCTTCGACCGATTTCAGCACTGAGTGTAGATTACCCATGCCGTAGTCTATGATTGCGACTTTCATGCCGTTAGCGTTCCTTTAGTGGAAGGCGTCACGCCAACCATCCGGTCGTCGTACTCACAGGCCATGCGTAAAGCGCGACCAAAGGCTTTGAAGACAGTTTCGGCTTGATGATGGCTGTTTTCACCGCGCAGATTGTCAATGTGCAGGGTCACCATGCTGTGATTGACGAAACCATGAAAGAACTCGCTAAACAAATCGACGTCGAACTGACCGATGCTAGCGCGGGTAAAGGGAAGGTTGTAAGTCAAACCTGGACGACCAGATAGATCAATCACCACCCGTGATAAGGCCTCATCGAGGGGGACATAGGCGTGGCCATAGCGGCGAATGCCCTTTTTATCACCAATGGCTTTCGCAAAGGCTTGCCCTAAGGTGATACCAATGTCTTCCACCGTGTGGTGGGCATCAATATGCAAGTCACCCTTGGCCACAATATCGAGATCAATCAAACCGTGACGGCTAATTTGATCCATCATGTGATCAAGAAAAGGAACGCCCGTCTCGAAATGAGAACAGCCTGTCCCATCTAAATTGATGCGAACAGTGATTTGCGTTTCGAGTGTATTTCGTGTGATTTCGGCTTGCCGCATGGCGATTTCATCTTAGGGATAAAAGGTTCTCGAGCAGGCACAAACACCTGTTGCCTGCATGATACCATTCCTGTTTGCCAAGTATGCACCTTGTATCGTTATCCTGCGCCGCTTTTGCTGATTTTTCGCAAAAACTGTGGCCGTTGTTAAGAAAGTTCAGCCCATGAGTCAATATTGGAGTGCTGTGGTTCACAGCCTAAAACCCTATACCCCTGGTGAACAGCCAAAATTACACAACCTCATCAAACTCAATACCAATGAGAACCCCTATGGCCCATCGCCCAAGGCCTTAGCCGCTATTCGCGCAGCGACAGATGACAGCCTGCGCCTCTATCCCGATCCGAATGGCGATGTGCTGAAAGATGCGGTGGCGGCACGGCATGGTTTGACACGACAACATGTTTTTGTCGGCAACAGTTCAGATGAAGTGTTGGCGCATGTTTTCATGGCACTGTTGAAACAGGATAAGCCGTTGCTCTTTCCCGATATTACTTACAGTTTTTATCCGGTTTACTGCGGTTTGTATGGAATTGACTACCGTTTGGTGCCATTGGATGAGCAATTTGCAATTCAGGTAGCTGATTATCAGCAAGAAAACGGGGCAATTATTTTCCCCAATCCCAATGCGCCAACGGGACGGTATTTGCCCTTGGCCGAGATTGAACAATTATTGCAAGCCCATCCACAATCGGTGATTGTGGTGGACGAGGCTTATGTCGATTTTGGCGGTGAGACAGCGATTGCATTGGTGTCGCGGTATCCAAATTTATTGGTTACCCAAACCTTATCAAAATCGCGTTCTTTGGCGGGGTTGCGTGTGGGCTTTGCTGTCGGTCATCCAGATTTGATTGCTGGCTTAGAGCGAGTGAAAAACAGTTTCAACTCCTATCCTCTTGACCGTTTAGCGTTGGCAGGTGCAAGTGCAGCGTTGGAAGACGAGGCCTATTTTCAACAAACCTGCGCGGCAGTCATCGCTACACGCGAGGCATTGACGGCAGAACTCACTGCATTGGGGTTTGAGGTATTGCCGTCGTTGGCGAATTTTGTGTTTGCTCGTCATCCCCAACACGATGCGGCGACATTGGCCGCACAGCTGCGCCAACATGCCATTATTGTTCGCCACTTTAATGCACCGCGTATTGACCAATTCTTACGTATCTCGATTGGTACCGAGCAAGAAATCGCCACACTATGTGCAGTGTTAAAACAGTTATTAGCAAAATAAGCGACACACCGCCCCAGCTCGGGGCGGTACAGTGGCTGGGTGTTAACACAACATACTTTGTCCATATTCAAGGATAAAACTGGGTTGAAGGTAGGCGATAAAGGCCAGTGCTAATATCACCATCAACACCCAATACCAGAGCCATGATTTCATGTTGAGTGAGCCGGTGTGAGGGAATGTTGTTTAATCGGAAGACACAATGCTGCTGCCGTAACACCCAGCGCCATCGAGCCGTACCAAATCCAATCATAGCTGCCGGTGGTGTCAAACACACGGCCACCCATCCACACGCCAATAAAACTGCCTACTTGATGGGCACAAAACACAATCCCGCCCAGTGTTGCCATATATTGCACCCCAAAAATTTGTGCAATCAGCCCATTGGTGAGTGGAACGGTGGCTAACCATAAAAACCCCATGGCTCCGGCAAAGAACATGGCGCTGGCGGGTGACAAAGGGGTGTTGATAAACCATACCACCAATAGCACACGGCCAAAGTAAATCACTGCCAACAGATGTTTTTTGCTATGCACGCCCCCCCATTGCCCAAATAAATAGGTACCGGCAATATTAAATAAGCCAATTAACGCCAGACACAGCGTGCCCAACTCTGCTGATTGGCCGGCATCGGCCAGATAGGCCGGTAAATGGGTACCGATAAACGTCACCTGAAAGCCACAGACAAAATAACTGAACCCCAACAGTAAGAAACTGGGATTGCTAAACGCCTGTTGCAGGGCTTGCCGTAAGCCTTGTCCTGAATGGCTGATATGTTTGGGTGGGCTGGGGGCGACCAAAGGCCGTGATGCAGGCAGAATCAAGGCAATCAGTAAGGCACTACACAACAAGGCCAAACTCCAGCCCAATTGTGAAATTAGGCTTTGTGCCAGTGGTAACATTAAAAACTGTCCAATTGATCCGGCGGCGCTGACCAAGCCTAATGCTTTGCTGCGTCCTTCTGCTGGCACCACACGACCAATGACACCAAATACCACGCTATAAGTCGTACCTGACAGACCCAAACCGACTAACACCCCTGCCCCAACATCGAAGCCTAGCGGGGTAGCCGCGCCAGCCATCAGCACTAAACCCACTAAATACAGCAGTGCCCCAACAATTAACACCCGCCGTGCGCCCCAGACATCGGCGATCATGCCGGTAAAGGGTTGTGCCGCACCCCACAAGAGATTTTGCAAGGCGATGGCAAAAGCAAATTGTTCTCGCCCCCAGCCAAGGTCGAGCGTCATCGGGGATAAGTACAAACCAAATGAATGGCGAATCCCCATTGAAAGGGTCACGATCAGCCCACTGAATAACAGAATGCGCTTGATGACACGGGGATCGGTAGACGTTTGCATGCTAAATAGCTCGAATCAAAGCACTCCATATTACTTCTTTTTGCAAAGTAAAAAAAATCGCTGCCAGACTTTTCATCTTTTTGTAACGAAGCGTTTTTATGCTTGCCACAATATTTTCATTGCCAAGGACGCTGTTCATGCCTGCTAACATCCTGCTCGTCGAAGACGAGCCTGCTATTCAAGAGCTGATTGCCTTTAATTTGGTTCAAGCTGGACATCATGTCTTGCGCGCAGCTTCGGCTGAAAATGCGTGGACATTGGTGCGTAATGCTTTGCCCGATTTGGTGTTATTAGACTGGATGTTACCGGGGGCGTCTGGGATTGAATTTGCCAAGAAATTGCGTGCAGATGAACGCACACGCGGCATTCCGATCATTATGTTAACCGCCCGTTCCGAAGAGCAAGACAAGGTGATTGGCCTCGAAACGGGTGCGGATGACTACATCACCAAACCTTTTAGCCCGCGTGAGCTGCAAGCACGGATTAAAGCGGTGTTGCGCCGCCGTGCGCCACAAATGACGGATGATGCAGTCGAAGTGTTGGGCTTGCGGCTTGACCCTGCCACCCATCGCGTTTCCGCACACGACCAACCGGTTGAGTTGGGCCCGACTGAATTCCGCTTATTGCATTTCTTTATGACCCATCCCGAGCGTGTGCATTCGCGAACCCAGCTATTAGATCAAGTCTGGGGTGACCATGTATTCGTCGAAGAAAGAACGGTGGATGTTCATATCCGCCGCTTACGTTGTGCATTGGAGCCGTCTGGTCATGCTGCTTTAATCCAGACTGTGCGCGGCACTGGCTATCGTTTCTCTCCACAGGTGTAGCGGCGTGAATGCATTCTTTTGGCGATGTCTCAAAGGATTTTTCCTACTAGC
This sequence comes from Aquaspirillum soli, assembly GCF_054781915.1. NCBI lineage: Bacteria > Pseudomonadati > Pseudomonadota > Betaproteobacteria > Neisseriales > Aquaspirillaceae > Aquaspirillum > Aquaspirillum soli. The sequence goes on from NZ_BAAGTM010000004.1 coordinate 92,704, forward strand.
TGTAGTCTCTCTCCTTGTTGCATGGGCCACCGAGAATGAATATGGGTTGGTGGTACTGAGCACCGGGCTACTGTTATGGCTATTGTTCCATCTGTGGCATTTACGGGCGCTATTGCAGTGGCTGCACGACCCGCAGCCTGACAAAATTCCCGATGGTTATGGGAATTGGGATCAGGTCTTTTCATTGTTATATCGCCAAAGCCGCCAACAAAGTTTGTCGCAAAAGAAACTGGCCAATGTATTAGAACGCTTTATCAATGCCGGTGAGGCCATGCCTGATGGGGTGGTGGTGTTGGATGAGCTGGATCGGATTGAATGGTTCAATCCGATGGCCGTCGAACATTTTTCACTCAATCGCAAGCAAGATATTGGTTCACAAATTGCCAATCTTGTTCGCCAACCGGGTTTTCATGCCTATCTCACCGAACAGCAATACAGCCAACCACAAATCCTGCGCCAAATGCGCTCGGGGGGAGAGTTGGTATTGTCGGTGCAGTTGGTGCCTTTCGATTCCACCCGTAAATTGCTGTTATCAAGAGACATTACTCAATTAGAGCGGGTGCAAACCGTTCACCGCGATTTTGTCGCCAATGTTTCCCACGAATTGCGTACCCCACTGACAGTGGTAGGTGGGTTCTTAGAAACCCTGTCTGATATGCCTGATGTCGATAGCCAGACCTTGCGTCAATTTTTGCCGATGATGATGGAGCAGGCAAAACGTATGCAAAATTTGGTGGAAGACTTGCTGACGCTATCACGCTTAGAAAGCAACCCAATTTCATCGGCGCATGATGTGGTGGAAATGGAAGATATGCTGCGTACGTTGCTGATCGAAGCCGAAGGGCTATCACAAGGCCGGCATCAGGTGGTATTGGCTGAAGTGGCCATCATGAATCTGTCTGGTGAACCCTCTGAATTACACAGTGCGTTTGGTAACTTGGTGTCAAATGCGGTGCGTTATACCCCAGAAGGCGGCACGATTACCTTGCGTTGGCGGGTCGACGGCAAGGGTACTGATCATGAACGGGCGGTGTTCAGTGTCACCGATACGGGGATTGGTATTGCACGTGAACATATCCCGCGTTTAACCGAGCGTTTTTACCGTGTTGATCGTGGCCGTTCGCGTGGAACCGGTGGCACGGGGCTTGGGCTTGCCATTGTTAAACATGTGTTGGCACGACATCATGCGCGGTTAGAAGTGGACAGTGAATTAGAGCGCGGCAGCACATTCAGCGTGGTATTCCCAAGCGATCGTCTCATCCATGTTGATGACAGTGAGCATTGAGGCAATGGCTCAGCCGCGCTAGGATGTGGGCTGGATACAACAAAACAAAAAATCGATGGAGTAGCTATTGTGAACTCTCGCTTACAAGCAGTCCGTGCATTTGGACAAGGGATTTGGCTCGACAATTTATCGCGCGAGTTGTGGCAGTCGGGTGCATTAAAACAGTGGATTGAACAAGATGGAATTGCGGGGGTCACTTCCAACCCTGCTATTTTTCACAAGGCAATTGCCAACGATGCCCTTTATCAAAATGATTTAGCTGCGTTGAAAGCCGACCCTAATTTGTCAGCAGAAGCGCGTTATGAAGCATTGGTCTTGCCAGATATTCAAGCGACTTGCGATATTTTGTTGCCTCGCTATCGCGAAACACACGGGGAAGAGGGCTATGTCAGCCTCGAAGTGTCACCGGCTTTAGCCCATGATGTCGAAGGTACATTGGCTGCTGCCCGCCGCTTGTGGCAGGCGATTGAGCGGCCAAATGCCATGATTAAAATTCCTGCTACTGCTGCTGGTATTGCTGCCCTGCGGCATCTAATCCGCGAAGGTATCAATGTCAACATCACCTTATTGTTCTCTGCTGCACAAGTTGAAGCAACATGGGATGCGTATGTGCAAGGGTTAAATGAGCGTGAGCAAGACGGTCATACCTTACATCAAGTCAAAGCGGTGGCCAGTTTCTTCTTATCCCGTATTGATAGCCGTCTCGACCCTCGCCTACCGGCTGAATTACAGGGTAAAACTGCGCTGGCCTTAGCGCGCTCGGTATATCAGCGTTATCGTGAGCGTTTTCATGGAATGGAATTTGCGGCATTGAAAGCGCAAGGGGCGCGTCCGCAATATCTGTTATGGGCCAGCACTGGCACGAAAAATCCGGCTTATTCTGATGTGTTATATGTGGAGCAGTTGATTGGTGCTGAAACCATTAATACGGTGCCGGATGCCACTTTGTTGGCGTTCCGTGACCACGGCCAAGCCGCAGCCACCCTCGACAGTGACCGTAGCGGCAGCCAACAACACCTCGCCGCCCTTGCTGCACTCGGTATCGACCTCGATCAAGAAGGCGAAATCCTACAACAAGAAGGCCTCGTGTTATTTGAACACGCCTTCGTCGCCTTATTAGCATTAACGGCAGTAAATTAGTCTATTGGGCTATCCTAGGGGCGAATGGATATATTTGCCCCTAAGCATCGACTGTCTGCGGCGGTATCGTTCTCATTCGTCTCAATCTGCCCTAATCCCGACATACGGGGTACAATGCGCGACCTTATCTGTTGGTCTGTCTTGTCCCCATGTCGGATTCTTCCCCTCCTCAAAGTCTGGCTTTATATCGCCGCCTGCTTGGTTATCTCAAAGACTACTGGAAAATTTTCCTGCTTTCGCTTGTCGCCATGTCAGTGGCGGCCAGCACCGAGCCTTTATTTGCCCGTTTGATGAAACCATTGATTGACGGGGGGTTTGTCGAGCGTGACCCACAAGCCATGTTATGGACACCGTTGGCGATTGTCGGATTGTTCTTATTGCGTGGTGTGGCGAGTTATATCAATGACACCACGACGACTTATCTGGCAGGGCATTTAGTGATGCGGCTGCGGGCGGAGATGTTTAGCAAATTGATGAGCCTGCCGGTCAGTTTCTACGATGACAACGCCTCAGGGCGGGTCATTTCGCGGGTGACCAATGATGTCAACCAAGTGACCGATGCCGGCTTTAACGTCATCACGGTGGTGGTCAAAGATGGCGTGACGATCTTTGGTTTACTGATTTTACTGTTTTGGACCGATTGGCAACTAACCCTCATTTGTTTAGTGATGATTCCGGTGGTGGCGGTGAGTTTGCGCTTGGTCAGTAAACGCTTGCGGCAATTAACACGGCAAAACCAGCGGCAAATTGGTGAAATGACCCAAGTGCTGGGTGAGGTGGTCGACTGTCAGCGGGTGGTGAAAGTGTATGGGGGACAGGCCCATGAAACCCAACGCTTTATGCGTGCGGCAGAAGGGTTGCGGCAAAACCAGATTAAGCAAACTTCGATTGGCTCGATGAACACGGGTATCACCCAGTTAGTGGTCTCAATTGCCTTGGCGGTGATTATCTACTTTGCCAGTGTGCGCGCCCAAAGCGGCAACTTTACCGCCGGCGACTTTATGAGTTTCTTGGCGGCCATGATTATGTTGTTCGCTCCCATTAAACGGATCACTGGGGTGAACCAATCGTTGCAACGCGGCTTGGCAGCGGCTGAAAGCGTCTTTCACTTCTTGGACATTGAGCCTGAACCAGATACAGGTAAGACACAACTTGAACGGGCACGGGGTGAAATTCAGTTTGCCGAGGTCAGCTTTGCCTATCCCAACAGCGAACGTAGCGCATTACAACAGATTAATTTAACCATCGCAGCGGGGGAAACCGTAGCGTTGGTTGGGAGTTCCGGCAGTGGTAAAACCACGTTGGTGAATCTGCTGCCGCGTTTTTATGCACCAAGCCAAGGGCACATTTTGTTAGATGGCCTTGCATTGGATACCCTGACCTTAGCGAGTCTGCGCCAACAAATCGCTCTTGTTAGCCAAGACATTGCTTTGTTTAACGATACGGTGGCGGCGAATATCGCCTATGGCTGTGTGGTACCTCCGTCACCAGAACAATTGCGCGCTGCTGCGAAAGCTGCCAATGCCCTCGAATTTATTGAAGCCATGCCACAGGGGTTTGACACTTTAATTGGTGAAAAAGGCGTGCGCTTATCCGGTGGCCAGCGCCAGCGGTTGGCAATTGCCCGTGCCATCTTGAAAGATGCGCCAATCCTGTTGCTTGATGAAGCAACCAGTGCACTCGATACCCAGTCAGAACGTTTAGTGCAAGCGGCATTAGATAATCTGATGCAACAACGCACCACGCTGGTGGTGGCTCACCGTTTATCCACGATTGAAAATGCAGATCGGATTGTGGTGATGCACCAAGGGCGGATTGCGGAAATGGGAAGCCACGCCGAACTGTTAGCCCGTGGTGGGATGTACGCCACGCTACATCGCTTGCAATTTAAGGAGCCCGTCCATGACTAAAACAACATGGACCATTTTGCACACGGAATGGTCAGACGGTTGGGGCGGACAAGAACGGCGTATTGTATCCGAAATGGCAGGGATGGCGGCGCGTGGCCATCGTATGATCTTGGCGACACGCGCACAGGCGCAGATTGTTGCCCATGCACAAGCCGCAGGGGTCGAGGTGGTGACGCTTCCCTTTCAAGGGAAATTTGAACTGGCTACCATTCGGCCTTTGATGGCTTTGATTCGGCAACAACAGGTTGATGTTGTGAATACCCACAGTGGTAAAGATAGCTGGTCGGGAGGCTTGGCGGCGTGGCGGGCTGGGTGTTGTTTGGTGCGTACTCGTCATCTCAACATTCCCTTGCGGCGGAGCTGGCACAATTTTATCCACCGCTTACCTGCTGCCATCGTGACCTGCGGCGATACCATGCGCCAACAGCTGATGAGCAATGGTTTTCCGCCGGCACAATTGGTCAATATTCCGACTGGGATTGACTTCACCGCTTTTCAACCACGCAGTGCCCGTGCTGACGTGCGGGCAGCCTTGGGAGTGAGTGACGCTGCGCCAGTTGTGTTGATGACGGGGGTGATCCGCGCAGTCAAGCGACACGAAATTGCCCTGCGTGCTTTTGCCCAAGTGCTGGCACGTTATCCACAGGCCATGTTGTTACTAGCGGGCGACGGCCCGATGCGCCGTGATATGGAAGCGTTGGTACAACAACTTGGCTTGGGACAACAGGTGCGTTTCTTAGGCCATCGTGAAGATGTACCCGATTTGATGGCGGCGGCAGATTATGCGCTATTGACGTCGCGTTCCGAAGGGGTGCCGCAAGCCGTTACCCAAGGGTTGGGTCTTGCCCTGCCAACGGTCGCCACAGCGGTGGGTGGGGTGCCTGAACTGATCCAACATGAACGCACTGGTTTGTTGGCGACGCCGGAAGATGAAAATGCCGTGGCAGAACAGCTGTTGCGTTTGTTAGCTGACCCTGCTTGGGCGCGTGAGCTTGGACGTGCCGGCCAACAGCATGTGTTACAAGAATTTAGCCTAACGGCGATGTTAGATAAAACCGAAGCCTTATACGCGCGCTTATTGGCGCAGAGGAAATCACGATGAGTGCAAAAGCGCTACCCGTGTTGATGTATCACCATGTCAGCCCCGAGCCGGGGTTGGTCACGATTTCGCCGCAACATTTTCGGGCCCAAATGCACGCCGTGGCGCGTGCTGGTTATCGCACTGTCACCGCCCAACAGCTGCAACAATTTTTAGCCGGTGGCAAGCTACCAGCCAAGTCGGTGCTGATTACTTTCGATGATGGCTATTTAGATAATTGGGTCTATGCCCATCCGGTACTCAAAGAAACCGGCTTGTCTGCCACACTGTTCACGATTACGGGTTGGATTGGCGATGGCCCAATGCGCCCTTATGCTGGTCAGCAAGCCGATCTTCCTATCACACCTTCCCATAAGGTGTGTATGAATGCAGTGCGTGAACAACGTCATGATGATGTGATGATGCGCTGGAGCGAAATTGAAGCGGCACAACGAGCAGGAACGTTTGAGTTTCATAGCCATACCCACACGCACACTCGCTGGGATAAATTATTTCCGGTGGTGGCCGAGCGGCGGCAGCGTTTAGCCGAAGATTTGGCCTTATCGCGTGAAACATTGAATGTCCGTTTGGGGTATGTCTCACGTCATCTGTGTTGGCCACAGGGATATTTTGATACCGACTATATTGCCGAAGCACAAGCCGCTGGTTTTGATCATCTTTATACCACCCAACCCGGTACTGTATTGCCGCAGGGTGATTCACTGCGTTTACCCAGAATCGTGACCAAAGATAAACCGGCACGCTGGTTATTAAACCGTTTATGGCTTTATCGTTCGCCAACCTTGAGCCGTTTATATAGCCAACGTAAAAGGGTATCGGTCTAATGCGTTGGCGTGAGCAATGGCTCTATCACTGGTTACGGTGGCGAGCACGGCATGATGTTGCAACGCCCCCCATCGCAGAATTGGGAACAACCGCAGTGGGGCGTATCTTGGTGTTGTCAAACACAGCGATTGGCGACACCTTGATGTCTTTGCCAGCCCTGCACAGCCTACGCCAAGCGTATCCACAGGCGGAAATCTGCTTGTTGGTCAATCCGCCTTACCAAACTTTGTTCTCGGTGTTAGCGCCTTCGCTAGTCAATCAAGTGGCGGCGTATGACGGGCGCTGGCGCGATTTTCGTCGTCAAGTCCGACAATGGCAGGCATGGCGCCCCGATCTGGTGGCAATTTTGCACAGCAATGAACCGCAGGCCACACCCTTGGCGTATCTGTCTGGTGCCCGCTGGCGCTTTAAATTGCCGAATACCAGTCGTTTCCGTTTTTTACTGTCCAACCGCGAGCCGGTATTAGATTGGGATGCCTTTGATCATGGCATCCAACAGCGGTTGGCCGTGGCGCAGTTAGCCGGTGGGGTACCGGTGGCGGCGCGGATGGATTTACCGTTACATCCAGACAGTGCCGCTGCTGTTGATGCGCTATTACAACAATACAGGTTGCCTTCACCCGCAACGCTCATTGGTTTTCAGCCGGGCGCTTCGACAACCAGCCGCCGGTGGCCAATTTCACGGCATATTGCAGTGGCCAAGGCGTTGTTACAACAACGGCCAGAGGTGTGGATTGCGATTACTGGATCCCCTACAGAACGCGGCTTGGCCGAGGCGATTGTGGCTGGGGTAGCGGATGCGCGGGTGTTCTCTACCGCAGGTGCGTTGCCCCTGCAACATCTACCGACTTTGGTGCAGCGGATGAAGGTGCTGTTAACCCCCGACACCGGCATTATGCATCTTGCTGTCGCTGTTGGAACGCCGGTGGTGGCGCTGTTTGCTGTATCAGATTGGCGGCGCAGTGGGCCTTATCAAGATTTAGCAAAACATCAGGTCATCCAAAAATGGCGCACCTGTCAGCCCTGTTTATCCAAGCGTTGTCCTCATCCTGAGCCGATGTGTATGGATTTGATTGCAGAACAGGAGGTGTTGCAGGCCTTACACCAAGCGCTACAACCTTCGTTGGAGCGCGGTTGATGGCAGCAGCAACACATAAAATTCTTGTGCTCGACACAGGGAAGGAATGGGGGGGCGGTACCAACAGTCTGTTAGAACTGCTTAAACGTCTCGATCGCTCACGTTTTTCCCTGCAGGCCTTGTTCTATCACAACTATCGCCAAGGGCAGGGTGACACCATCCAACAGGTGTTACAACAATGGCAAGTGCCTTGCACCATTTTGCCGCCGCTGCCGCAACCGCTGTGGGCGAAATTGGGCAAAGAAATCAGCCGTGGCGTGTTAACGCCCTTCAAAACGCAGCGGCAACACGCGGTGGCCGCGATTGAAAACCGCTGGCGTATCCAACCTCGCGCCCAACAGATTGCGACCCAACTCCGGCAAGGGGGCTTTGCTGCCCTTTATATGAACAATCAGCCAGAGTCTAATTTAGAAGGCTATTTTGCTGCTCGTCTGGCAGGTTGTGCCGTCATTCAACATTGTCGAACACGCCCAATGCTGTCTCCTGCCGCGATTCATGCAGCGAATCATGCCGATGCGATGATTGCAGTTTCGCCCAGTGTGGCAACCCATCTACAGCAATGCGGGGTGCAGGATGTCCCGATGCATGTGGTGATGAACGGGATTGATGTGCAACAGATTCCCCCCGCCTATCAAATAGCGCGCACAGCATTGGGTTTACCACGGGATTTGCCTCTCACGGTGACGGTGGCGTCGCTGCTGCCACGAAAAGGGGTGGCAGAGCTAATTCAGGCCTTAGCACTTGTCCCAGAGATGGCGCTGGCGGTGGTTGGCGATGGCCCACAGAAATCGGAGCTACAGCTGCTAGCAAAACGCAGCGGTGTTGCGGAGCGGGTGTTATGGGTCGGTTTTTCAGCAACCCCATTGCAGTGGATGGCGGCGGCTGACATCGTTGCCTTAGCCAGTGCCAGTGAAGGATTACCACGGGTGTTACTCGAAGCCATGTTATGTGCCCGTCCAGTCTTAGCATCGGCGGTCAGTGGTTCGCGTGATGTTGTTGTAGAAGGTGAAACGGGTTTGTTATTTCCTTATCAAGATACCACGGCACTGGCACACGCATGGCAACGCTTGGCAGAGGATTACCGCTTGCGTCAACAACTTGGCCAAGCTGGCGCGGTGCGCGTACGCCAACAATTTTCAATTGAACAATACGTGCAAGGGGTAGAGCAGGTGTTCGATTCGGTGTTGGGGCAAACAACATGATGTATTTGCTTTTGGCTTGGTTGTGGTGGCCACTGTGTCAGTGGTGGACACGCCGCCGCCGCGCCGCCGCTCCACAAAAGATTTTGCTGCTGCAAACTGCCAAAATTGGCGATATGGTCTGTACTCTGCCGTTAATCGCTGCCTTGGCTGAAGCGGGAAAAAACATCACGGTTTGGCACGCCGCGATGAATACGCCGTTATTACAACATGATCCTCGTATTCAACAGCGACAAATACGAGCAACCGCTGATTGGCAAGGTTGGCGCGGTAAATGGAAAATGGTGCGCGCTTTGCGACAACAGCAGTTTGATGCGGTGATTTTAGTCAGCCCGAATTTACCGTGGTTGGTGATCAGTGTGTGGGCCATGATTCCTAGGCGGTTGGCGGTCACACCCGACCGGCCAAGTCGTTCTATGCGTTGGGCGAGTGGTTTGCTTACCCATCGTTTGACGCATCAGATTGGTGCCTTGATTTTAGATGAGTGGGCTCAGCTATTGCGTGTGATAGGGTGTCAGGTACAGCCACAACAGCGGTTGCTTTATCCCGCGCCAAATGCGCGGTCTCTTTTGCCTTCGGCGTTGCAGTTACCCCCCCATATCCCTCATATTGCCTTGGGTATCAGTGCGGCCAATAAATTAAAAGAACTCGGTGCGCCCTTTTTATTACAATTAATTCCTGCCTTACAGCAGCAATATCACGCCAATATCGTCTTAATTGGCAGCGCAGCAGATCAGCCATTGGCACAACAGTTATTACAACAACTGCCTTCACCCGCTGGTGTGATTGATAGCACGGGCGCGGTGGGTTTAGATGTGCTTCCCGCCTTGTTACAACAATGTCGTGTTTATATCGGGGTGGATTCGGGGATCACTTACTTGGCGGATGCGTTGGCAGTGCCGGTGGTATCGATAGTGGGGCCTTTCGACCCACGAGAACAACGGCCATTGGGGGCTCAGGCACGATTTGTGGTCGAACGTCCCTCATGTTATCCGTGCGTTTCCATTTATCACACACCTTATCATTGTCATACTGGCACCCTTGCCTGTATTCGCCAAGTCACAGTAGAAAAGGTGGTCTCCACCGTCAGTGAGGTATGGGCATGATGCGCAATAGATTGCCGACGCTGCTGTCATTTGGTCTTTTCACCTTACTATTAGTATGGTTTTTGCCGCATACCAGTGGCTTACGCTATGGCTTAGTCGTCCTGTTATTGTTCGGTGCATTTATGGTGCCGACGGTGAGACAAACACTGCGTCGCCTATGGTATTTCCCACCTGTCTGGGGTTTATTATTGCTGTCGTTATGGTTGTTACTACAACTATTTTGGGCATGGAATCCGATTGAAACCTTGGCTGAACTCAAAGGGCAATGGTTGAAAAGTGGGGTCATGCTATTAACGGGTGCGGCAGTCGCTGCGGCATTGCAACCACGCAGTGGACAGAGTTTTCCTGCCCTACGCCGTCTCAGTGAGGCTTTGACACTGATCATGCTGCTACAACTTGCCGACTATGCGCGACTGTGGTGGACACAAGGGATTTTACCGCGTGATGCTGTGGGGCTATTTGGCTTCAAGACTGAGTTATCGTATCTCGCCAACTTATTATTTGCCATGTGTTTGGCCGAGGGTTTTTCCCGATTATGTCAGCTGCGCTCGGTGTTGCCGGTGTCACGATTACAATTGGTGATTTCAACCTTGGCCGCCATCACTTTATTGGTGGTTGCCGGTGCCCGCAACGGCATGATTGGCATGGCGTTGTTGTTACTTTCAACCGCTATTTTGGCGCTGTTTGTCTTGCCCCCAGCGATTCGGCAACGGGTCAAGTTTTGGCCGTTGTTGGTGGTTTTGGCGGTGCCGTTGATTGGTTTCTTATCATGGAAACTGGACCCTCGTTGGCAGCGTTTGGCTGAAACACTGCCTTATGCTGTCAATTCTGCCGCACATCCCAGTTGGCTAGACAGTGAGCGTTATCCTTGGCCCCGCTTATCTGACGGCGATCTTGTCGAAATTTCTGCTTATGAACGGGTGGCTTTTCTGACCGAAGGCTTGCGCTTAAGCTGGCAATATCCGGAAGGGATTGGTTTCACCCGCAAAGCGTTTTCTCATGCCGTTGAAGCCAAATTTGGCCTGCCATCACGCCATGCCCACAGTGGTATGGTGGAATGGTTGTTGGCGATGGGGTGGCTTGGCTTTGCTTTATGGTGTGCTGTGCTGCTGTGGTTAATCCAGCGTGGTTTTCACTTGTTATTGCGCCGTGGCAGTGGTTTGGGATTGTTATTAGTCTGTGTGGTCAGTGGCTTTGCCAGCCGCATGTTGATTGAAAATATCACCCGTGATTTAACGTTTGAATGGTTTATGTTGCAGCTCGGTATTTTGTGGATTTGCGTGCTGCATGAAGAACAAAAAACCTCTTTTTAGTGATTTGGTGTTTAGGAATACAAAATAATGGTGACCATTCCGCGTAAAGTATCAGTGATCGGTTTAGGATATGTTGGCTTGCCTGTGGCAGTGGCTTTTGGTCGCTATGCTCCGGTGATTGGTTTTGATATCAATGTGTTGCGATTAGAAGAGCTGACCGCTGGTTATGACCGGACGGGTGAAGTGACGGCAACCGACCTAGCCGCAGCTGATGTGACATATACCAATGATTATGAAGTATTAGCACAAGCCGATTTTCATATTGTGGCTGTTCCCACGCCAGTAGATGATGCTCACCAACCCGATTTGACGCCAGTTGAAAAAGCTTCTGAGTCAGTCGCACGCGCCTTAAAACGTGGTGATATTGTGGTCTATGAATCCACTGTTTATCCCGGTGTCACAGAAGAAATTTGTGTGCCGATTTTAGAGCGCTTATCTGGCCTACGCTGTGGGGAAGACTTTACCGTTGGCTATAGCCCAGAGCGGATTAACCCCGGTGATAAAGAACACACTTTTACCAAAATCCGTAAAGTTGTTTCGGGGCAAGATGCTGCAACTTTAGAGGTGGTTGCTGCGGTGTATGGTGCGGTGGTGGAAGCTGGCGTGTTCAAAGCCAGCAGTATTAAAGTGGCTGAGGCAGCGAAAGTCATTGAAAACACGCAGCGTGATTTGAATATCGCCTTGATGAATGAACTGGCCCTGCTGTTTGAAAAAATGGGGATTGATACCCTCGATGTGCTGCAAGCCGCTGGGACAAAATGGAATTTTCTGCCATTTAAGCCCGGTCTGGTTGGGGGGCATTGCATTGGTGTTGACCCTTACTATCTGACCTACAAAGCAGAACAACTCGGTTATAGCCCACAAGTGATTTTAGCTGGCCGCCGGATTAACGATGGCATGGGGCGTTTTATTGCCCAGCGTACGATTAAAGAGATGATTCACGCTGGCGTGAACATTTTGGGCAGTCAAGTCACGGTGTTAGGTTTGACCTTTAAAGAAAATTGTCCTGATTTGCGTAATTCACGAGTGATTGATGTGATTCAGGAGTTGCGTGAATTTGGGATTGAAGTGCAAGTCTGCGACCCACAAGCGGATGTGGCAGAGGCATTAGAAGAATACGGCATCTCGTTGGTACCGTTTGTTGAATTGAAACCAGCCGATGCGGTGATCGTCACCGTTGCACACCAACAATTCACCTCGCTGAGTATTGCGGATTATCAAAGCTTATTGCGTAGCTCACCGCCGGTGTTAATTGATGTAAAAGGCGTGGTAAATCGTGATGCCGCCCTGATGGCAGGTATGCGTTTTTGGCGTTTATAAGCGTTTTGCCCTGCTCGTTACGCAGTGAATATGTCATCATTACCGATTCGCGCAACAGGGTGAATCGGTATGACTGCTTTCCAACAATTACAACAACAGCTACAACAACATCCTCGCCATTGGTTAGTGACCGGATGTGCGGGGTTTATTGGTAGCAATCTTTTAGAAGCCTTACTGCGGCTAGGGCAGCGTGTCACAGGGCTCGATAATTTCTCTACTGGTTATCAAACTAACCTCGATGAGGTGCGTACGCTAGTTGGCGAAGCCGCATGGGCCAATTTTCATTTCATCGAAGGCGATATTCGCCATCCTGAAACCTGCCAACAAGCCGTCACAGGCGTGGACTACATATTGCATCAAGCGGCATTAGGCAGTGTGCCGCGTTCATTGGCCGACCCTTGGAACAGCCACGACAGCAACGTCAATGGCTTTTTGCAGTTGTTAATTGCCGCCCGCGATGCGGGAGTCAAACGCTTTGTCTATGCTGCTTCAAGTTCAACGTATGGCGATCATCCCGCCTTACCAAAAATAGAAGACCGTATCGGTAAACCCTTATCGCCCTACGCCGTGACCAAATATGTTGGTGAACTCTACGCCGATGTTTTTGCGCGTAGCTATGGTGTTTCCTGCGCTGGATTGCGTTATTTCAATGTTTTTGGCCCTCGCCAAAATCCACTCGGCGCGTATGCGGCAGTGATGCCACAGTGGTTTGGTGCCTTGTTAAAACATGAACCGGTCTATATCAACGGGGATGGGCACACCAGCCGCGATTTTTGTTTTATCGCGAATGCCATTCAGGCCAATCTCTTAGCGGCTACTGCCCCCTTAGCGCAAAACCATGAAGTGTTTAATGTTGCTGTGGGTGAACGCACCGATTTAAACCAACTTTATCGTTGGATTCGTGATGCTGTTGCTGTTGCCAATCCTTCTGTGCAGGAAATTGAACCGATCTATCGCGATTTCCGCGCGGGTGATGTGCAACATTCTCTGGCCGATATTTCAAAAGCCAATCAATTGTTAGGCTATCAACCGACCCACCGCGTCCCCGATGGCCTCGCTGTCGCCGCACCGTGGTACATCCAATATTGGCGCGATCAGCGTTAGGCAAAAGCAATGGAAAAAATACTGATTATCCGGCGCGATAATATCGGCGACTTAATTTTAACCACCCCTTTATTGACCGCCTTACGCCAACGCTGGCCACAAGCACGGCTGGATGCTTTAGTGAATAGCTATAACGCGCCTGTCTTGGCACGTCATCCTGCACTGAACCATGTCTATTGTTATACCAAAGGCAAACACCGCCTAGCTGGGCAATCGTTATGGGGTGCGTATTGGGGCAAGGTGCAATTATTGTGGCAGCTACGGCAAGTCGGTTACGATGCTGTTGTATTGGCACAATCGGGCTATGCCGGCCGTGCCCTTGGTTTAGCGCACTGGATTGCCCCCGGTAAAACCCTTGGTTTTGCCAGCTCACAACCTGATCGCCGGTTGAGCACTGCCCTTCCCGTCCCAACCGAGCCTTGCCATCACGTCGAAGCGTTATGGCCTTTGGCGCAGGCGTTAGGCGTGACCACGCCGCCGGATAAAACCACCCTCTACCCCGATCCTGCTTTAGTCACGGCATATCAAAAAACCTTGTTCACTGGTTATGACGCCCAACGGCCGGTTGTTGGGGTACACATCAGCGCCCGTAAGCCAAGCCAGCGTTGGCCGGTCAAGCATTTCATCGAGCTCATTACTTCATTGTGTGTTGAACATGAAGTTGCGGTGCATTTATTTTGGTCACCCGGCAGCAACCAAGATAAGCGGCATCCGGGGGACGATGATAAGGCACGGCAAATTTTAGATGCGGTGAGCGAACTACCCGTTCGGGCTTGCCCAACCCAACATCTGGAACAGTTATTTGCTGGCATGGCGTTATGTGACAGCGTAATTTGCAGCGATGGCGGGGCGATGCACGTGGCGGCGGCATTGGATAAACCGATTGTGTGTTTCTTTGGCCAAAGTGATGTGACCCACTGGCGGCCGTGGAAAGTGCCTCATCGGGTGTTACAGGCTTCTTCACATGAGGCGCAGGATATTCCGGTGGCGATGTGTTTGTCGGCTTGGCGACAGTTGATGCCGTCTTTGGCTGAGACTGCGGCATAATGGCCGACTTTTTGTTGTGAGCGTGTTGCTGTGCGTCTAACCCATATTAAGCTGGCTGGTTTTAAATCTTTTGTTGACCCCACGACCATTCCGATACCGGGACAACTGGTTGCGGTAGTGGGGCCGAATGGCTGCGGTAAATCGAATGTGATTGATGCGGTGCGCTGGGTATTGGGCGAATCTTCGGCCAAACAACTGCGCGGCGAATCGATGCAGGATGTGATTTTCAATGGCTCAGGCCAACGCAAACCTGCCAGCCGCGCTTCAGTAGAATTGGTGTTTGATAACAGCGAAGGCCGCGCCGCAGGGGCATGGAACCAGTACAGTGAAATCTCGATTAAACGGGTTTTAACGCGGCAAGGGGATTCCAGTTATTGGATTAACCAACAACAAGTGCGGCGGCGTGATATCGCCGATTTATTTTTAGGAACGGGAGTCGGGACGCGTGGTTATGCGGTGATCGAACAAGGCATGATCTCGCGCATTATCGAAGCCCGCCCAGAAGAATTACGTGCCTATTTAGAAGAGGCCGCTGGGGTTTCTAAATATAAAGAACGACGTCGCGAGACCGAACACCGTCTGGCCGATACCCGTGACAACCTCGCACGGGTGGAGGACATTCGCAGCGAATTGCAGCAACAAATTGATAAATTGCAGCAACAAGCGGCTGTAGCGAGTGAATATCAAACCCTCAGACAAACCCTCAGTGAAAAGCAAAACTTATTGGCCCTCTTACGCAAACGTGAGGCACAACAACAAGAAGCGCAGGCACGGGCCCAATTAGCACAACTCGAAACTGAACAAGAAAGCTGGCAAACCCAAATCACCACGTGTGAACAAGGGTTGGTTGAGGTGCGTGAGGCGCATTTTGCGGCGAATGATGAATTAGCACAGCAACAGCAATTGCTCGCTGAACGCACTGCCGCCCAAGCACGGCTAGAAGAGCAGTTGCGCTATCAACGTGAGATGCAACAACGGTTACAGCATGATGCCACCCATCTGGCAAATGAGATTGCCGAGCTAGAACAGCAACAAGAGGCTTTGTTGCCACAGCTGGAAGAAGCGCAATGGCAATCGGATTTAGCACAAGAACAATTAGGGCAATGGCTGGAACAAGAGGGGGAAGACAATGACCACTTGCCACAAGCAGAGCAAGCCTTTCAACAACTCGATCAAGCATGGCAACAACAACAACGGCAATATCACGATGTATTGCGTCAGCGTGATTTAAGTCAACAACGGCAACAGCACTTACAGCAGAGCCTGCAACAGCTACAGCAACGCCTACAACAGCTGACACACAGCCAAGACAACAGCGCACTACAAGAACAACAACAGGCTTGGCAACAAGCAGAAGAGACGCGGCAACAGTGTCAAATTGCACTGGAGACGCTGACAGAACAATTACAGTACGATGAAGCGCAGTATCAGCAGCAACAACAGCGCTTGCAACAACAGCAACAGCAGCTTACAGCCCAACATGCGGCATGGGTGGCGGCTGAAGCCAAAGCAGAAGCACTCGCCGCTTTATTAACCCAGCCTTCATCACAAGAAGAAACAACATGGCTGGTTGATCAGGGATTGGCGCAGTCACCGCTGTTGCACCAATCTTTGCAATGTTCACCCACTTGGCAAGTGGCACTTGAAGCCATTTTACAAGCTGCTATCAATGGCCGAATCAGCCCTATTCGTCCGACTTCAGCTCCACCGATGGCGTTACGCGTGTTACACCCTGTAGCCCCTGACGCTGTGGTCGATACGACACCAACGTTGCCGCTGCCCTGTTTATTGGATCAGGTGCAACCTACACACACTGTGGTTTTACCTTGGTTGCACAGTGTGTTGGGCCAAGTATTTTGTGTGGAAAGCTTGGCTGAGGTGTATCAATGGCAGGGACAGCTGCGAGATGGCCAGCGGGTGATTTGTCGTGAAGGGCATTGGGCCGATGTCTATGGTGTGCAGTTTTATGCGGGCAGTGTCGATAGCAGTGTTTTATATCGACAACAACAATGGCAACAGGCGGAACAAGAAAAACAAGATCTACAACCGCAATGGCAACACAGCCAAGCCGAAGTCACCGCGAGTGAAACGGCCTTACAGACGTTAGCCGATCAACTCAGCCAGCTACGGCAGCAATATAAGCAACAACACACCGCGTTACACCAAGCTGAATTGGCGGTACAAAAACAGCAGCATCTCTATGCTTCTCTACAGACCGAACAACGGCGAGCAGAAGAACAGCAATTCGCTCTACAAGAGCAATATGCTTCGGCACAAGAAGATTTGCACTATGCTGAGGTGGAGTTAGAAGAACGAGCTACCCAGCTTGAAGAATTGGCTGATGTCAACGAAAGCTTGCGTATTCAACGGCTTGATGCAGAGACTGGCTTGCAACTTGCTAGGCAACGACAGCGAGAGCAAGAAAAGGCCATCCAACAGGCACGGTTTGTGCTGCAACAAGCCGAACAACGGACGGCAGAATTACAACGTCGCCAGCACGACTTACAACAACGCTTACAACAAGCACGCGACCGTCAACAACAGCGTATCAGCGAGTCGGCACGTTTTGATGAAGAAGCATTGTTATGGCAAGTAGAAGAAGCGGTGTTGGCGCGGGAAAACTGCTTACTTGCCGTACAACAGGTGCGGGATGCGGTGAATGGATGGCAAGAAAAACTGCGCCAATTAGAACAACAACGGCAACAGGCAGAACATCATTTAGGGCCAATCCGCGACAGCATCAGCCAAACACTGTTAAAAATCCAAGAAGCACAACTGGCTATGCTGCGTTTTAGCCAAGAATTATTTGATGCCGAGGCCGATGAAGAAGCGTTGTTAGCGCAATTGCCCGAAAAACAAAAAGCGTCGTCTTTGCAAACGGAAATCTCACGGTTAGCTGCATCGATTCAGCAGCTAGGCGCGGTCAATTTGGCCGCACTGGAAGAATTGCAAGCCGCTCAACAACGGCAAACCTATTTGCAAACACAAGCCGATGATTTGCAACAGGCCATGGCGTTATTACACGATGCGATTGCCAAAATTGATGCGGAAACGCGTGAGCGTTTACACGACACTTTCCAACAGGTGAATGCTTCGATGGCGGAGCTATTTCCACTGCTGTTTGGCGGTGGTCGGGCAGAATTGGTGTTGACCGAAGGCGATGTATTGCAAGCTGGGGTGCAAATTATTGCCCAGCCGCCCGGCAAGAAAAATGCCACCATTCATCTGTTATCGGGCGGAGAAAAGGCTTTAACGGCAATGAGCTTGGTCTTTTCATTGTTCCGCCTGAATCCAGCCCCATTTTGTTTATTGGATGAGGTTGATGCACCATTGGACGATGCCAATACAGGGCGTTTTTGTGATTTGGTTAAGATGATGGCAGAGCGAACACAGTTTTTATATATTAGTCATAATCGTTTGACAATGGAGATGGCGAGTCAACTCATTGGGGTTACGATGCAAGAACAAGGGGTTAGCCGTGTGGTGGCGGTGGATATTATTGAAGCCTTGCATTTACGTGAACAGTGACTTTTATATTTTTTATTTTTTTTGCAAATTGTCAAAGCAGACTGCTGGCTAACAGTGGCAGTCTTACAAGTACCTTAAATAAGGTAACGCAGGGGATGCTGGTAAATCGACTTGAATCGGTTTGCCAGTTTTAGGTGACAGCGGTTGCGGAAAGGATTCCATGTTTGCTGCCTTATCAATTCGCACACGACTGGTGTTATTGGTCTTGGTGCCGTTATGTGCTGTGCTGGGCTATGCCTCGCATTTAGGGTGGCGTGATTGGCGTGAAGCAAGTGCTCTGTCAGAGTCGGCACAGTTAATCGTTTTTGCGGGGTTGGCGGGCGATTTAATGCATACCTTACAAGCCGAACGTGGTTTGTCGGTGGGGTTGCTGTCTGATCCTAAATCGCGCCAGCCGATTGAAGCGGCACGACCTATCGCTGAACAAAGCCGACAGGCTTTATTACAAGCCAGTCAACAACTGCAATTACCCCCCGTTCTCGCAGACCGCGTGCGCGAACTTGAACAACATTTAGCGGGATTACAAGGGCTGCGGCAACGCTTAGATCAAGGTCAAGCTGCTGAAAAAGAGTTAGTCGAAGGCTTTGCCCGTCCAATTGATGCCTCGTTTGCCATCATCAGCAGCTTAATTCAGATGCAAACCGATGCTGAGTTGGCGCGTGAAACAGCTTCCTTACAAGCGTTATTGTGTGAGAAAGAATTTGCAGGTCGGGAACGTGCCGAGGTCTATGCCGCTTTAAGTCGTGGCATGTTAAATGATGCGGTAAAACGCAATGTGATGGTGCGTGCGGGGCAACAATCAAGTTGCCTAGAAACTTTTGAGCGTTTAGCCACGCCGGTGATGGTTGAAGTCTATCGCGCCATTCGGGCTTCAGATGATTACGCCAATATCCCTACGTTGCGTGAAAAACTTTTGGAAAGCACCGAGCCGTTGGCCTTGGTATCGGCACCACGTTGGTTTGAGTTGGCCTCTTTCCGCATTGACGCGATGAAAGGGATGCAAGATACGCTGTTTTATGCGATGAAAGATGAGGCAGAACGGCGTGCGGCAGCAGCTGCACTGACCTTTAAAATTGCGCTTGGTGTGGCGGTGTTGGTGTTGGGGATGGTGTTGTTATTGTCCCGTTTTACTTCGAATAGTATTTTGAAACCTGTGCGTAAATTACACCGCACGATGGATCAGATGGGGCAAAGCCTCGATTTGACTGCCCGCACTGGGATTAAAGGGGAACATGAGGTTGCACAGATGGCACAGGCTTTCGACCGCTTAGTGGAAACCTTTGCCACTGTTTTGCGTGAGGTGAATACCAATGCGCATCAGCTAGGCGCTGCTGCATCGACGTTAGCTCAAGGAACCGATACCGCTGCACAAGCGATTGTGGAGCAGACCCATGCCTCCTCAGAAATTGCAACGGCGACGCAACAAATGAGCCAAGCCATGCGACAAGTCAGCGACGATGCCAGCGCTTCCGAAGGTAATGCCCAGCGAGCTTG
The DNA here is from genome assembly GCF_054781915.1 of Aquaspirillum soli. Taxonomy (NCBI): domain Bacteria; kingdom Pseudomonadati; phylum Pseudomonadota; class Betaproteobacteria; order Neisseriales; family Aquaspirillaceae; genus Aquaspirillum; species Aquaspirillum soli. Next base: position 112,212 of record NZ_BAAGTM010000004.1, read on the forward strand.
CCATTTAGCGGATGAAGGGGTTGATGCGATGCAGCAGACGGCGAATGAAATCAGCCTGACAGCAAAAAGTATCACCGTTTCTGCTGGGCGGATTGATAGCCTCAATGCGCGCTCGCAAGCCGTGGGGCATATTGTGGCCTCGGTGCAAGAGATTGCCGAACAGACCAATTTATTGGCTTTGAATGCTGCTATCGAGGCTGCTCGGGCGGGTGAGCAAGGCCGTGGTTTTGCGGTGGTGGCAGATGAGGTGCGTAAATTGGCGGAACGTACTGCCAGCGCCACCCAAGAAATCACTCAACTACTCGGTGCCATTCGTCAAGATACCAGCTCGGCTGCAACCGATATGCAAACCGCCAGTGAACAGATGGAACATGGTTTGCGTTTGTTAGCGAATACAGCTCAAACCTTGTCGCATATTCGGCAAGGTGCTGCCAGTACCTTAGAAAAAGCCAGCCGTATTCATCAAACTGTCGCTGAACAAGGGCAAGCTAGTCAGAATATTGCCCATCATGCCGAACACATTGCAAGCCGTGTGCGCGATAGCGCCAGCAATATCGAACAAACCGCAGAAGTCGCTACAGCGTTGCAATCTTCTGCGCGTGATTTGACTTCGCTGGTAGAGCGGTTTCGCGTCTAGGTGTGCCGTTTTTTGTCAACAGCGTTGCGGCGCGCAGGCATTGCAGTTTTGGTTATAATGGCAGCTTATTCTGAATAAAGCGGGAAGCCTTACGCATGAGCGAATTGCAGATTGCTGTGGCCGTAGTCGGCGTGCTGCTGATTGTGTTGGTGGTTGGTTACAATGTATTCCAAGAATGGCGCTATCGCCGCAAAACACGTGATGTCTTTTCACAAGACCAAAAGACCGATGTGTTAGTGGATTCGCCATTGCCCGAAGTGCGGGATGGACGACCAGACCGACTAGAGCCGATTATTCTAGCGACGGAACCGCCATTAAGAACCGTTGCTCCCCTCACCGTGCCGCCGGCAAATGAGCCGCCTTCTAGCTTCAAACTCACCCCAGCCGTTGAGTTGGGCGAGCCATCTGAGACCATCACGCCGGTACGAGAACGCGCCGCTGAGTTGGTATTTTCTGCTGAAGATGCGCCTTCCCTTGCTGAAACTGATGCGCGACAGCCAGCTAAAGCGACTGATGAGCCTTCCCCACGGATTGAACCAAATTTAACCGCTGCCGCTCCGCCAGTTGACGAGATCACCGCTGAGCCTGCATCACAGCAAGAACCCTTGTTCAGGGCACCCCCTGCTGAACTGGATGCAGATGACAACATCGAAGTGCATACGCCACCAGTGGCCGAAATTGACCTGCTGTCTGATCAGCAAGCGATTGTGCGCGCCATGCTTGATCCAAACCTCGACTTTATCGCCGAGGTACGTTTCTCTGAGATGACCGATCTCCCCACTTTGCCGCGCTTTATCGCGCCAAAACGGGTACAGATTTTGGCCTGCACTGCGGCTGGACGCTGGCAAGTGTACGAACCCAACAGCGACGTTCGTTATCGTGCCCTTGATGTTGGCTTGCAAATGGTTGATCGCAATGGCGTGTTGGATGATCGCGAACTCGAAGCCTTTTGTGAGCAGCTAAGAAGCTTCGCCACCCAATTTGGTGCGGCGGTGCAGTTCCCCCAGCCTTCACAACAATTGGCTGCGGCGCGTGATTTAGATCGTTTCTGTGCCGAAATTGATGTGATGATTGGTCTGAACGTCTTTTTGCGGGCCCCCGTTTCTGCCAGCCAAATCATCGAATTTATCGAACGCTTTGGCCTAGAGCTGCATCCAGATGGCCGTTATCACTGCGTGTCTGATTCCGGCAACAGCTTATATAGCTTGGGCGCTTTTGATGAAGAGCCGCTAGAAGGCGAGAATGTCGAAGCCTTGACGCTTCTCTTTGATGTGCCTCGGGTAGCGGGGGGTACTGAAGTCTTTGAACGGGCAGTGCAATTTGCTCGTGAATTGGCCCGTACGTTCAATGGTCACTTGGTAGATGATAACCAGCGGACGCTCTCCGAAACCGGCATCGATACCATTTGCCGTCAACTCGACCAAATCTATACCCGTATGGATGATCGGGGCGTCGCCCCTGGCTCTGTCGCCGCCTTACGTTTGTTTGCATAATGTCTGATCTCTCGCCTCAACAGGAGCTGGCCACGTTGCGTGACCAGCTCCACCGCTATGCCTATCAATACTATGTGTTGGACAATCCAACCATTCCTGACAGTGAATACGACCGCTTATTTCAACGTCTGCTCACATTAGAAGCCGAACACCCCGAGTTAAAAACAGCCGATTCTCCCTCGATGCGGGTAGGCGGTGCGCCGCTGCCTGAGCTAAAAACGGTTGAACACACTGTTCCGATGTTGTCGTTGAACAATGTGTTTTCTCAAGCAGAATTAGACGCTTTTGATGTGCGGGTGAGTACACTTTTGCAAAAACAAGGTGTCGCTGTCTCGACATTGACCTATTGTGTTGAGCCTAAATTTGATGGCTTGGCGGTCAGTTTACTCTATCAAAACGGCGTGCTGGTGCAAGGGGCAACCCGTGGCGATGGTCAACGCGGCGAAGATGTGACCGAGAACTTACGCACCATTCGTTCCTTGCCACTCCGGTTGCCTCCAACGGCACCGACATTATTGGAGGTGCGCGGTGAAGTGTTGATGTTGAAACACGATTTTGCGCGCCTGAATGTCGAACAACTGGCCCGTGGTCAAAAAACTTTTATCAATCCCCGTAACGCGGCAGCAGGGAGTTTGCGGCAGCTAGATTCAAAAATGACGGCACAACGCCGTCTGAGCTTTTTTGCCTATGGTATCGCCCGCTTAGAAGGCGACACGATGCCAGAAACACATGAGCAGGCGTTACAACAACTGCGCCAGTGGGGATTTCCCATTTGTGAGCATGTGCAATGTGTTCAAGGTGCCGCTGGTTTGTGGCAAGCCTATCAACAGATTGAACAACAACGCGATAGCCTCCCTTATGAACTGGATGGGGTGGTGTATAAAGTCAATGATTTTGCCTTACAACACCAGCTGGGCTTTGTTTCTCGTGCACCCCGTTTTGCGGTGGCACATAAATTCCCTGCACAGGAAGCCTTAACCGAAGTTGAAGCGATTGAGATTCAAGTTGGACGCACTGGGGCACTCACGCCAGTTGCACGACTTAAGCCCGTTTTTGTTGGTGGTGTGACGGTGACCAATGCCACCTTGCATAACGAAGATGAAGTGTTACGCAAAGATGTGCGGGTGGGTGATACGGTCATTGTCCGGCGTGCGGGGGATGTCATTCCTGAAGTGGTGGCGGTGGTGCTCGAACGGCGGCCAGACTTCGCACAACAAGACAGCGCGCGTTTTCATCTGCCGACGGTTTGCCCTGTGTGTGGCAGTCATGTGGTGCGTGAAGCACAAGAAGCCATTGCCCGTTGTTCTGGCGGTTTGGTGTGTTCGGCCCAGCGTAAACAAGCCTTGCTGCATTTTGCTGCCCGTCGTGCCATGGATATTGAGGGATTGGGCGATAAATTAGTGGATCTCTTGGTTGAGAAAGACTGGGTGAGAACACCGGCAGATCTCTACCAATTGACCGAGGCACAACTGGCTACGCTACCGCGTATGGCAGAAAAATCGGCACAAAATCTATGTGCCGCGATTGCGAAAAGTAAACACACCACTTTGCCCCGCTTTTTATTTGCCTTGGGAATTCGCAATGTGGGGGAAGCGACAGCACGAGATTTGGCGCTGCATTTTACCTCGCTGACTGCGCTACACAATGCCACCACCGAGGCATTATTACAGGTCCCCGATGTCGGGCCGATTGTGGCGCAATCGGTGTGTGATTTCTTTGCCGAGCCCCATAACCAAGCGGTGATCGCACAATTGTTGGCGGCGGGGGTGCAATGGCCTGATTGTGCCGCACCTGAACCGTCGGCTGCTACTTCGATATTGGCCGCTAAAACAGTGGTATTAACTGGCACGTTGACGACATTAAGCCGCGATGAAGCGAAACAACGTTTGCTGGCGATGGGCGCAAAAGTGGCGGGTAGTGTGTCGAAAAAAACCGATTATGTGGTGGCTGGAGAGGCTGCTGGGAGTAAGTTAGATAAAGCCATGTCCTTGGGCATTCCCGTATTATCCGAGGCAGAGTTTTTAGCGTTGTTAGTCAACTAGTTGAATGTAAAACTGTTTTTCGTGAGTGAATATGCAAAAAAGAATTACTAAAGCAGTCTTTCCGGTGGCTGGTATGGGAACACGATTTTTGCCTGCAACCAAAGCCAGCCCAAAAGAAATGTTGCCGGTGGTGGATAAACCGCTGATTCAGTATGCGGTTGAAGAGGCACTAGAAGCTGGGATTACCGAGTTAATTTTTATTACTGGCCGCAATAAACGCTCGATTGAAGACCATTTTGATAAAGCGTATGAGCTAGAAACTGAACTAGAACTGCGTAACAAGCAGAAGCTGTTAGACACCGTACAGGGGATTTTGCCGCGTTCGGCCAGTTGTATTTACATTCGTCAAACCGAGGCGTTGGGGTTAGGTCATGCGGTGTTATGTGCGCGTCCGGTGGTGGGGCGAGAACCGTTTGCGGTGATTTTGGCAGATGATTTGATCGATGGTGCGCCTGGTGCCATGCAACAGATGGTCGATGTCTTTGCCGAATCACAGTCCTCGATTCTTGGTGTTGAGCATGTCGCACCGCAAGAAACAGGCAGTTACGGCATTGTGCAAGTCACGCCTCATGCACAATGGCAACAAGTGACCTCTATCGTAGAAAAGCCAAAACCAGAAGATGCTCCTTCAACGTTGGCTGTCGTTGGACGGTATATTTTAACGGCCAATATTTTTGACAAACTACAGCATGTCCTACCCGGTGCCGGTGGTGAAATTCAATTGACCGATGGCATTGCGGCGCTGTTACGCGAAGAAACCGTTTTAGCACATCCTTTCCACGGCCAACGTTATGACTGTGGTTCAAAGTTGGGCTATCTCAAAGCTACGGTTGACTATGCTTTGAAACATCCTGAGGTAGCAGGGGATTTTGCGGCATGGCTTGCCAGCCAAGCACGCGGCACAAATTGACCCCACGATAGACAGGGCGTAAAATCCTAGTAAATCACTCAACTATTAGAGGTTTAGCCATGAGCCAAAATATCCATGATGTTATCCGTCAACAAGTGACTGAAAACCCGATTGTGCTGTATATGAAAGGGTCTGCTCAGTTTCCACAATGTGGGTTTTCTGCTCGCGCTGTGCAAATTTTGAAAGCCTGTGAAGCAAAAAGTGTGATGACGGTCGACGTGTTGCAAGACCCTGCGATTCGCCAAGGCATTAAAGAATTTTCCAATTGGCCAACCATCCCACAACTGTATATCAAGGGCGAGTTTATTGGTGGTTCGGACATCATGACCGAAATGTTCCAAAGCGGTGAACTGCAACCCTTGGTCGCTGCGGCGAGCTAATCTGTTATACTGCTTGGCGGTAGAGTTGGTCGGGCAGTCGCCGCCTGTGCAAACGGGGGGAGGAAAGTCCGGGCTTCATAGAGCAGAATGCTGGCTAACGGCCAGGCGTCGTAAGGCGACGGAAAGTGGAACAGAGAGCTGAACCGCCGATGGCTTCGCAAGAAGATCAGGTAAGGGTGAAAAGGTGTGGTAAGAGCACACCGCGTAACTGGTAACAGGCTACGGCAGGCTAAACCCCATTCGAAGCAAGACCAAGCAGGGCGCGCTAACGTGGCTCGCGTTGTGCCCGGGTAGGTTGCTGGAGCCTGTCAGTAATGGCAGGCCTAGAGGAATGACTGTCTGGGGCGTAAATCGCCCAACACAGAACCCGGCTTACAGACTGACTTTGCCTCAACATTAAAAAAACGGTGATTGGAAACGATCACCGTTTTTGTTTTTTCATTTTCCGCCGTGTTGCCGATCAAGGAAAGGCACCACTGGCGCAGGCGCTAAGGTTGTCGGTTGCAGTGCGCTGCTAGGGCGTTTGGTGCAATTCATCACCCCTCGAACATAGCGTTTGCCTTCAAAAAAGGTGTTGTATTGGCCGAGGGTAATGCGGTCGAGGCGGTAGCTGATGCAGTCTTGTTCTTGGGCATAACGCTTGGCATAGCGTTGCAACTCATCTTCAAGTTTCCATTCTCCACCACTCAAGGGTGCGGCCCAAACCGTCAGCTCAATATCCCGCTCATCAGGCGTGGGCTGGGCTTGGTATTGGTAGAGATAGCCTTGCCGTACCTGATGTTGTGGCGCGAATAGGCCGACCTGTGATGTGCAGGCGCTCAATAGGGCAAGTAAAAGCAAAGAAAGGGCAGGTTTCATGGTGAGAAGTATGCCAGAAAAATGCACAGTCACAATACCGCCTGTTGTAAAAACGATGAGCTGCTTAAAAAATAAGCAAAATTTTTGTCAGCTACCCTGTAAACAGCTTAAAATGCGCCGCTTTCCGCTTTTTGATACGACACCGTGGTGATGGCTTCCCCTTTTCAGATTGGCCCCTATGTATTGCCAAACCGCTTAGTTTTGGCACCGATGGCAGGGGTGACAGATCGCCCCTTCCGCATGTTATGTCGCCATTTTGGGGCAGGCTTGGCGGTGAGCGAGATGATTACTTCCAATACGGTATTGGCCACCTCGCGTAAAACGCTTAAGCGTGCCGACCATACCGGCGAACCGGGCCCGATCTCGGTCCAAATTGCCGGCTCCGATCCACAGCAGATGGCCGAGGCGGCACAGCGTAATGTTGAGGGTGGCGCCCAAATTATTGATATCAATATGGGATGCCCTGCCAAAAAGGTGTGCAATGTGGCGGCAGGATCGGCGTTGTTGAAAGATGAGCCGTTAGTGGCGCGGATTTTAGAGGCAGTGGTCAAGGCGGTTGATGTGCCGGTCACGCTAAAAACCCGAACCGGATGGTGTCGTACAGAAAAAAATGTCCTGCGTGTGGCAAAGATGGCGCAAGACTGTGGCATCCAAGCATTGGCGCTACATGGCCGCACGCGTGAAGATAAGTATCTTGGTGAAGCTGAATACGACACCATTGCCGAGGTGAAAGCCGCCTTGTCGATTCCCGTGATTGCTAATGGTGATATCACCACGCCACAAAAAGCCAAGTTTGTTTTGGATTACACGGGGGCGGATGCCATTATGATTGGCCGTGCCGCACAAGGGCGGCCTTGGCTATTCCGCGAGATCTTGCACTATTTGCAAACCGGCCACTGTTTGCCCGAACCCGAGGTGGATGAAATCGCGCAATTGCTGATGGGCCATTTGCAAGCGCTGTATGCGTTTTATGGTGATTATGCTGGCTGTCGGATTGCTCGTAAGCATATCGCTTGGTATACCAAAGGTTTGCGCGGGAGCAATCCCTTCCGTCAATTTATGTATTCCCTTGACCATCCCGAACAGCAATATGCTGCGGTCGCTGAGTTTTTTGCCCAACAGCGGCAATATGGCGAACGTTTGCACTATCTTGCTGACGCAGAGGTTGAGGCCTGTTTGCCCCCTGCTTCCTGTTGAAAATATGCTATGACTGGTCACGATCCAATTTCTCATGCTATCCGCCAAGCAATGGAACAATATTTCCACGACTTGGATGGTGAAGCGACTGCTGGGCTATACGATATGGTGATGGCTCGGGTAGAAAAACCGCTGTTAGAGGTGGTGTTGCATCATGCGGGGGGAAACCAAACCCGCGCCGCCGACTTGCTTGGGGTGAATCGCAATACCTTGCGTAAAAAAATGAAGCAATACCAGCTATTGTAAAGTGCTGGTATTGGCTTTTGATAACCACTTGTTGAACTTGTTTTGGAATGATTGTTATGACACAGATTGAACGTGCGCTGATTAGCGTCTCGGATAAAACGGGTATTGTCGAGTTTGCTCGTGCTTTGGCCGAACAAGGGGTGGAAATTCTGTCCACCGGCGGCACAGCAAAGTTATTAGCTGAACAAGGCTTGCCGGTGATTGAAGTCGCTGACTATACCGGCTTTCCAGAGATGTTAGATGGCCGCGTAAAAACCTTACACCCAAAAATTCACGGCGGTATTTTGGGGCGGCGTGATTTGCCTGAGCATGTGGCAAAAATGGCGGAACACGGTATTGGCAATATCGATCTGGTCTGTGTCAACCTCTATCCATTCGAAGCGACCATTGCAAAAGCAGAATGTACCTTAGAAGACGCCATTGAAAACATCGACATTGGTGGGCCAACGATGGTGCGTTCGGCGGCAAAGAACTGGGCTCATGTGGCCATTGTGACTGATGCTGCCGACTACGCAGGTTTAATCGAAGAAATGAAACAAAACGGTTGTGCCCTGTCGCGGGTGACCCGTTTTAATCTGGCAAAGAAAGCCTTTACCCATACCGCTGCTTATGATGGCGCTATCTCTAACTACCTGACCAGTTTGGTTGAAGGGGTGACGCATGGTGTGCCAGAGCGCGTGGCATTCCCTAATCGTTTGAATGCACAGTTTGTTAAAGTGCAAGACATGCGCTATGGCGAAAACCCTCATCAAGCAGCGGCGTTCTATCGTGATCTCGATCCTGCTTTAGGCGCTTTGGCGCATTACACCCAGCTGCAAGGTAAAGAGCTGAGCTATAACAATATCGCAGACTCCGATGCCGCATGGGAAGCCGTAAAAACCTTTGACGAGCCGGCGTGTGTGATTGTCAAACATGCCAATCCCTGTGGTGTTGCGGTTGCAGCAGACCCACTGACTGCCTATCGTTTGGCCTTCGCAACGGATACCACCAGCGCTTTTGGCGGCATTATCGCCTTTAACCGTGAAGTGGATGCCGCTACCGTCGAAGCGGTGAGCGCGCAATTCCTCGAAGTGTTGATTGCTCCAGCCTTTACGGCAGAAGCCCGTGAGTTGATTGCGAAAAAACCCAATGTGCGCGTGTTAGAAGTGCCGCTCGAGCCGGGGTTCAATCGTTTTGATCTCAAGCGTGTGGGTGGCGGGATTTTGGTGCAAACCCCCGATCTGAAAAATATCTCGGCCGATGAGTTGAAAGTGGTCACCAAGGCACAACCCACAGCGGCACAGTTGGCCGATTTGTTGTTTGCATGGCGTGTCGCGAAATTTGTGAAATCCAATGCAATTGTGTTTGCGGCTAAGGGTCAAACCGCTGGTATTGGTGCGGGGCAGATGAGCCGCGTGGATTCCACCCGTATTGCAGCACGTAAGGCCCAAGATGCTGGATTGAGTTTGACACAAGCGGTGGCGGCTTCGGATGCGTTCTTCCCCTTCCGTGATGGGGTGGATGTGATTGCCGAGCAAGGGATTGCTGCGATTATTCAACCCGGTGGTTCGATGCGTGATGCTGAAGTGATTGCTGCGGCAGATGAACACGGTATTGCGATGGTGTTCACTGGCTGCCGCCATTTCCGCCACTAATCTGCACTGTTAAGACAGGGAATATCCATACTATGAAAATCATGGTGATCGGTTCTGGTGGCCGTGAACATGCCTTGGCATGGCGTTTGGCGCAATCGCCACGCAGCACCAAGGTATTTGTTGCACCAGGCAACGCAGGTACCACCCTCGATTCTGATTTGCACTCGGTACCGCTGACAACCATTTCCGAATGGATTGCGTTTGCCAAGAGTGAAAAAATCGACCTGACTGTTGTGGGGCCTGAAGCGCCGTTATCGGTTGGTGTGGTGGATGCGTTCCGTGCTGAAGGGCTGAAAATTTTTGGCCCAACACAGTACGCCGCCCAGTTAGAAAGCTCGAAAGATTTTGCCAAGGCCTTTATGAAGCGCCACGGCATTCCAACGGCCAACTATGAAACCTTTACTGATGCGGACGCGGCACATGCGTACGTGGCAGAAAAAGGGGCGCCAATTGTCATTAAAGCCGATGGTCTTGCCGCAGGTAAGGGCGTGATTGTCGCGATGACCTTAGACGAAGCTCATGCTGCTATCGACGATATGTTGGTGGGTAACAAAATGGGCCAAGCCGGCAGCCGCGTGGTGATTGAGGATTTCTTGGTCGGCGAAGAGGCCAGCTTTATCGTGATGGTCGATGGTGAGAATGTGTTGGCGATGGCGACGAGCCAAGACCACAAACGCCTAAAAGACAATGACGAAGGCCCGAATACCGGTGGGATGGGGGCGTATTCCCCTGCGCCTGTGGTAACGCCACAAGTTCATGCCCGTGTGATGCGGGAAATTATCTTGCCAACAGTGCAGGGCATGAAACGTGATGGTCATTCTTATACGGGTTTCTTGTACGCGGGTTTGATGATTGATGGCGAAGGCAACCCTTATACCATCGAATTTAACTGCCGTTTTGGGGATCCTGAAACACAGCCCATCATGGCACGTTTGAAATCCGACTTTGTGACCTTGGTAGAAGCAGGGATCAATGGTCAGTTGGATAAGGTCGAAGCCGAGTGGGATCGCCGCGTGGCATTGGGGGTAGTGTTGGCTGCCGAAGGTTATCCAGAATCGCCACGGAAAGGGGATGTGATCGAAGGCATTCCTGCCCAAGCAGAAGATTGCTTGGTGTTCCATGCTGGTACGACTTTGGATGCTGACAACCGCTTGGTGACCAATGGTGGCCGTGTGTTATGTGTGGTCGGGTTGGGTGACAGTGTGCGGATGGCGCAAAACCGTGCTTATGAAACGGCAGACCGCATTCGCTTTACTGGCCGTCAAATGCGGCGTGATATTGGGGCTCGTGCCTTAAGTCGCCGTGGTAGCTAACAAGCCTTGTAATTAGCGGTATTTAGATTGAAAAAGCCCCCGAATGCAGGGGGCTTTTTTATTTCTGATTCTTGGTGTCTCAAAAAACTTGGTTATTACGGTTCTATGAAATCAACGATGCGCCGTGCCGTCTGCTTGTCCAGCTTGCGGAGCTGATTTTTGGCTGTATCCGCGTAATCAATCGTCCAGACCAAGGTCTCTCCTTACGTCCGCAGCAGAATGCACCTGCTCTTGTCCGTTGCGGACTCGTTCCAGCACGTCCGCAGCGAGGTAGTAGTCCTCGATTTGTTCAAGGCCCTGCTCAATCATTTCGCGCAGGTAGTAAGCCTTTGTACGCCCCGTATGGGATGCAAGGTAGTTAAGTCTTTGCTCTGTTTCAGGCGCAAGGCGAATCGAAGTAGGCATTTGATCACCTCCAGTTAAACACGTGTATTCAATGTATCAAATATAGGCTTAGCGTATGATTTTTTTGTTCTGTGAAATGACCACTATATTGGCACGGCAACGCCCCGAGTCTGATCGAGCAACCGTGACGGGAGGGGGGCTAGATGGCAGTGTATCCGCTTTGTATTGTTGTGGTATTTTTAAACCTACGTTTTGGATATTCAACGAGTTGTCGAGCGGAGTGAAAGATTATGCTATGATTCTGTCTTGTTGCAATATGCCAACTTCTTTGCATAAATATGGTTATATTTAAATTATGAAAATTTATAAGTATACCCCACATATTATCGATTTTATCGAAAACTGTTCTTTGAAATTTACACCCCCATATCAACTAAATGATCCATTCGAGTTAAAATTAACATCAAAATTTTTAGAGGACAGTATTTCTGCAGTGCGTGAAATTCCTATATTTACCCCTAAATCAAATATTTTTGAGCGTGCTGTAAAAGAGCATAGTTTATATTATGGAGTGCTAAGTCTATCTAGAAAGTGGGATGATTTAAAAATGTGGGGACACTACACAAGCAATTTTTCAGGTGGTGTAATAGAGTTTGAAATCTCAGACCCTCCAAAATTTGGAAAAGTTTTAACAGCAGAATGTGATTTATTTGATGATTTTGAAATTTATGGGATGCGTAATGTCATTTATTCGAAAAATCGTCCGCATTTCAAAGGTCTAAAAAACATACATACTACTTTGCTTGATAGCTTTTTTAGAAAGCCAGCACAATGGAAACATGAAAATGAATTTAGAATAATAGGTAGCGCAGCACATCCTAACTTCTTTAAAATGTCTAAAGACATCTATAAGGATATTTTTGAGAAAGAAATAAAAGGAAACTCAGGTGATTTTTTTATTTTAAGTGAGAACAGTACGGAAATTTTTATTTCTCGTAAAGAAGGGTGCAATCCGATACGTTCGATAGGTTTCGTTAAAAAACTATTTGATGACCAGCGATTTTTTCATCCTCTTGTGCGTATTAATCCGTTAAGAGTTACAGCGCTTTACCTAGGAATGAACTTTGACCCCAAAATTTTAAAAAATACAAGTTTAGATAAATTTAAAAAAGCACAATCAAGTATTTTTATGGTACAGCCAGATGCTGAAAAATACGTATTAAATATAACTGCAACTGTCAGGTAAACCAATAGCCATCGCGAGGATTTAAAGTATGAGTTTAGATAAAGAAAAGTTAGGTTTTTCCCTTTTTCATGGAACATCATCAATTTTTCTGGATTCGATTAATCAATCGGGTCTTGGTGGAGAGAATATAAGTAAAAAATACGAAATAAATGCAATGTTTTCTCAAGTTGTAGATGCATTTAACAGCAAGTATAGTGACTGTAACTGGTGGGTTAGTGAGAGCCCCATTTGTGAAGCAATCATCAGATCAAGAGTGACGAATGGAGGCTTTAATTTTCGCTATGGTGGAGTTTATCTAACTCCTTCGCTTGAGAGAGCGGAAAGCTATGCTAAATCTAATAAGTATGGCTCAGAAATAATATCATATTTTATCCGTAGTTACGAGGAGCTATTTAAGCTTAATCCGATATTAGCTGATCAAATTTTCCCGATAGTACATCCTCTTCGCGAACTAATCGCTTTAGATCCTGTGCCAGTGGTTTTGGAGATTGTAGACATTACAAAAGATTGCTTGGTTACCGAGTGTGGTGATTCTATTGAAGAACAATTAGAGCAACTGAAACAGTATCCCGAAATAATGGAATGCTTTAACTTTGAGTCAATCAAACCGATTGCTTGGGATAATATTAAAATAGTCCGCCGAAACTGCTAACAAACTATTCGAGGAAGATTCGCAATACATGGCATCTTTACTATGGATTGTTTTAAGTGATTAAGGTGGTCTGCGGGGGGGGGGACGTATTGTGCTGCTTACCCATTAACAGAGTATTTTTATTTGGAAGGCATATGAATATTTTGTACCTTGAAAAATTGATAAATATTTCGCAGGCTCCGACCGAATCCGAAGCGTTTGATGAATGGTGTGGTCAGAACGATATTCTGCCGTTTCTTTTCGAAGATGCGAAGGATGAGTATGTCCTGATTTATGCGAGTCTTGATCACGTCTATCTATACGCGCTGCTGGTGCCGGATAACGTAAATCTTGAGGATCACGGTGATGACCTTATGGGCTGGAACTCGAATCCTTTCTCGGGATGGAGTTTGGTCGCTAGCCAAGATCATGTTTGGATCAAAAGTCCTTGTCAGTCCGAAGGAAGCGAAGTTTTAAAGGATGCAACTCAAATAATATTTGGACGCTCATTTGAGGGTCATACTGGTGACTCAAGTTATTTTGAAGTTAACCAAAAGATTACACAGATTCTAGATCTTCACTACGTCAGTGAAAGAAACGCATGGTGTAGGTTAGATCAGCACGGAGATATCGAAGATTGCATAAGTGTACTTGATCTTAAAGGTGGTCGAGCAATCCTAGCGAAAGCTAACGTATTGGATAAATATTGCGCAGTATCCCATACGAATATTTTAAGAATGTTCGATTTCACACGGTATAGAAAAGGGAGTTTCTTCGGGTGGGGAAATGGCCGAGACGAACGTCAACTTCCCAATTGCGACGGAATAGTCATGCGGCTAACGGTTCAACCAGGTGTTGGTAGCTACTCGCGTGGGGTACAGTTAATCCAGTCAAGAAAGTCAGCGGCTTCAGTTTGTTCAGAAATTTGGGGAATGGATGACGACCAACAAGAGTATGCTATTTTCATTGCTCAAGACTGGAAAAACAAGCAAATAGTAGAAATATCTTGCGCACCAGGTGCGACAGCAAACTGCTTCACAGAATCAGATCTTCCTTGTGAACTTAGCCCTGCATATTTTCGACCGGAAGTGCTTTCTAAATACAAAGCTGATCGTCAGAAATACACTCTAGAAGATCGTTCCATAACGTGCCGTGGTGCTTGGTATTTAAAATCATACGATATCAACGATGCGGGCCAAGTACATACATATCTTGTGGACTTGCGACAACTTCCCTATGAGGAGCAGTTGCATTGGAAGCAGTTTAACGAACCGCCAAAGGCAGGGCTGTCAAAAAGAGCATTCACGACGGATTTTGAAGGCCAGTGGTACGACGAATACGATGCTCTTCAGGCTTTGAAATCTAAGCTATGTGAACTTATTAAATCGAAATGCCCTTGGTGGGATTTGCCAAACACTAATCAACTTGAGGAAGTTCACTACCCGGTGACTGCATCAAGAGATGAATGGGCTAACGAAATCATGGCATTAGACCAACTGATTGTTGAAGGGCTTAATCAGAAATGGCTAAAGGCAAAGGCTATAGAGTTAGGTCAAAAACCATCAGCCACGATGAGACAGTTAAAGTTGCTGGAGGTCTGTTTAGTCGGGTTAGGGTTCGAGGAAGAGCATGCTTATGCTCTCATGAGTCCTTTTCATGAACTACATAACTTGAGATCTCTAGTTCGAGGTCATCGGTGGGGCACTGAAGCTGCCAGTGAGGAAAAACGAGTTTTGAAAGAGTTTCGCGAGTATAAAGTTCATTTCAAGTCTCTTTGTCAGCGTTGCGATGAATCACTTGAGCAAATTATTACAGGATTTTCAGAGTACGAAATCGGTGCCCAGAGTGGAGGTTAACAAGGCCGTCAAGTGTAGTCCGCAAGCGGACTGGACCTTCCTATACTCGGCTGCTTACGGCAAATGTCCGCTGATTCTTCGCAAAGGCTACCTTCAAATAGACACTCGCCACCTCAATCTCCTGCCGCCATGAATCCCCGCTCTTTAGGGCGGGGAGGCGGTTAAAGCAGCTTTTCATACAACTGAATCAGCGCATCGGCGGTGGAGGCTAAGGTGTAGGGCTCGGCGCAATGGCGAGCGGCGGCAGACCAAGTTGGCCACTGTGGTCGGGCGGCGAGCCATAAGGCGATGGCGGCTTGCCAGCCTGCTTCATCCAACGCATCACGCACCATCCCATTTTTGCCCTCAACAATCCATTCCGCTGCCCCACATTGAGTTGTGGTGAACACCGGCAGGCCACTGGCAAACGCCTCGACACAAACATTCGGAAAAGGATCATATAAAGTCGGCAAAATCAGGGCATCTGCCGCACCATAAAAAGGACGGACTTCTTGCTGTACGCCAGCAAAATGCACCCGTGAGCTGAGACCAAGGGTCTGCGCCTGTTGCTGGTAACGTGTCGCATGTTTATCACCGCCCACCACCAACACATGCACCTCCGGATGAGGTAACACAGCCGACAAAATGCGCCCAACCCCTTTGCGCTCAAATCCCGAACCGACATACAGCAACAACGGTGCATGATCTGGAATAGCAAACTGCTGTCGGACACGGCTGCGGTGTTGACGTAAATCGGGATGAAAACGTTGCGTATCGACCCCGTTATAGATCAACGGTAGCTGATCTGTGGTTAAGCCAAAACGTTGTTGAATATCGTGTTGCACCATTTTCGCATTGCAAATCACCGCTTTGAGTTGCGGATGACGAAACATCTTGGCTTCAACGGCACAGGTGTAGTGATGATAAGGGTTGAGCTGCAAAGCCAATTTGCCGAGCGTGCCGAGGGTGCGGCGACGTTGGGCGAGCCAAGTTGCATGAACGCCATCGCCTGCCCGAAAAATATCACAGCCGACAATACGCTCATGGCTTTGCACTAAATCGAACTGTTGCTGTTGTACCGCCTGTTGTACTGCACGGGCAAACCCCCAATCGCGCCACACATTGCCGAGATAGAACGGGTCGATGGTCAGACGATCTCCGCCGCCTTCTCCCTGCCAACGGCGTGCCAATAGCGTAACGGCAACGCGGCCATCGCTAGCGAGCGCATCGAGGGCGCGACTGACAAAACGTTCTGCACCGCCAGCCGGATTAAAACGCTGGCGCACAATTGCAATACGACGAATAGACATTAAGGATTCCGAACGGTTGCGGTGAGTTGCTCGATGGCAGTCAAGACCTGCTCGACCGAGATAGCGTTGAGACAGTCGCTGATTTTGCTGCCGCCGCAGCCATCACGACCACAGGGCCGGCAGCGATAGTGTTCGGCAATCAACACCCGATGCGGGACTTGCCACGGGCCCCACTCGATATCACCCGAAGGGCCAAACAGCGCAATAGTCGGGGTTTGGGTGGCGGCAGCCATGTGCATCGGAACCGAATCCATCCCAATAAATAAGTCTGCGCCAGCAATGATCGCGCCCAACTCTTTCAAACTGAGCTGACCTGCCAACGATGCAACGGGTGTTGTCAATTGCGCTTGAATGGCGGCGATGCAGGCCATTTCTGCGGCATCCGGCGCGGCAGTGAGTAGCACCGTTCGCCCTTGTTGTTGCAGTGCCTGTATCAGCTGCGCCATCTGTGCTGTTGGCCACGTTTTGAACATCCAACGTGAAGTCGGATGGATGACCGTATAAGGGCTGTTAATTCCTTGGGCAAGTCGTTTTTGCTCGGCTTGTGTGTGCACAAGCGCCGGAATGGCCAGCGATAAAGCGCGGTGATAGTGTTGCACCGGCACACCCAAACGCCGCAGGGCATCTAAGTGAATGTCGACCGTATGCCGCCGATTGCCGCCGATCACTGGGTAGCGATGGCTAAAGGGTTTACGAAACCATTTGCCATTTAAGTTGCTGGGAGAAATGGCCCAGCGAGGGCGTAAAAGCCGTGCCAACCACGAACCGCGCTTATGTTCTGTTAGATGAATGATGCCATCGTATTGTCGAGCGCGCAGTGCTTGTAACACACGCCATTCTGCTTGGGCTTGTGGCAAGGGGCCGAGTTTTTTCCATTGACGATCTAAACAATGCAGTTGGCTGAGCGCCGGATGGTCGGCCAACATCGGTGCCGTATCGGCATAGACCAGCGCATCAATCTCGAGATGGGGCGCATGTTGTTTTAACACACTCAACACGGGGGAAGTTAAGAGTACGTCACCGTGATGACGTAACTTGATCACCAACACCCGACGGGTGTTGGTGAAGTCGATAGCATCTACAAGCATAGAAAATTAGGCTGCACGCGGGGTATTGAGCTGGGTGAGAAGATCGGCGATTTTTTCGGGATCGCTGGCGCGCAAAATCTTGGCGGTTTGTGCCACCGTGGGGTCGAGATGGGTATCGAGCACAATTTGTTTAACAGAGAGCAAGTTGGCTGGGTGCATCGAAAAACGCCGCAACCCCATACCAAGCAATAAGCGGGTCATTTTGCTATCCCCAGCCATCTCGCCACACACGGACACCGGTAAACCAAATTTTGCGGCAGTTTTCAGGGTGTGGGTCAGTAAATACAAGACAGCAGGGTGAGTGGGGTCGTAGAGATGACTCACCGCATCATCATTGCGGTCGATGGCGAGGGTGTATTGAATCAGGTCGTTGGTACCAATCGACAAGAAATTAACATGCTTGGCCAGCATATTCACTGTGAGTGCCGCTGAAGGCACTTCAATCATTGCCCCTACTGCAATTTTCTCATCAAAACTGACCCCTTCTTCGCGCAACTCTTGTTTGGCAGCATCGAGTTGAGCCAGAGCTTGTTTGAGATCGGTGATGCCATTGATCATCGGGAACAGAATGCGGACTTGGCCATGTGCCGAGGCACGCAAAATAGCGCGTAATTGGGTACGGAATAGCTGCGGTTCGGCAAGGCACAAGCGAATGCCGCACAAACCCAAAGCAGGGTTATCACCCGTGCCATGAATCGACCATTTCGGGTTTTTATCTGCGCCTAAGTCCATGGTGCGAATGGTGACCGGACGGCCATTGAGCTGTTCTGCCACATGACGGTAAGCATCGTATTGCTCTTGCTCATCGGGCAGCGTATCACGTCCCAAAAACAGAAACTCACTGCGGAATAAACCAACCCCCATCGCCCCCGATTCCACCACATCGGCCACATCTTTTGGCAGTTCGATATTGGCTAATAACTCAATTGGCGTGCCATCTTGGGTTTGTGCATTGGTTTTTTTCAGACTGGCAAGTTTGTTGCGTGCTGCGCGCCATGCCCGTTGCCGGCGGCGGTATTCTGCCAACACGGTTTCGTCTGGATTGACGATTACCACCCCTTGCTGGCCATCGACAATCATCAACTCATCTTCATGAATCAGATGGCGGGCGCTGTGAGTGGCAATCACCGAGGGCAAATCAAGGCTGCGCGCTAAAATCGCAGTATGGCTGGTGGCTCCCCCCACATCGGTGACAAAAGCGGCATAACTGGCATCTTTGAAATACACCATGTCAGCCGGGCTTAAATCATGGGCGACTAAAATCGCATCATCAATCAAGCTGGAGGGCAAAGGTGGTGCGCTGCTTTGGCCGGCGAGATTTTTGAAAATCCGTTCCACCACTTGCATCACATCATGTTTGCGCTCACGCAGATAGGCTTCTTCGATTTCTTCAAATTGGGCAATGAGCTGATCGGCTTGCTGTTTTAATGCCCATTCCGCGTTGCAGCGTTCGGCTTGGATGATTTTGCGTGGCTCACGCGACAGCGCAGCATCATTGAGCAACATGATATGCAAACTCAGAAAGGCGCCTAGCTCGGCTGGAGCGTTCTCTGGAATACTGCCCCACAACATTTCTAGCTCTTTGCGTGTGGTGCGAATCGCATCGTCAAAGCGTTGCAACTCGGCAGGAATATCTGCGCTTTCCAGAAAATAATGGCTGACATCAGCAGTGGTATGAGAAACCAAATGCGCACGTCCGATCGCAATGCCACCACCAATACCGATACCGTAAAGTGCTATGCTCATGGGTGCCCTTTCCGTTGTTGTGACCAGATCTGAGTTACTCGGCTTCGTCGAAGCGATTGTTAATCAGATCGACCAAAGCGGTCATGGCGGCTTGTTCATCGCTGCCATTGGTTTCAATCACGACTTTGCTGCCTTTTGCTGCTGCGAGCATCATCACACCCATAATGCTTTTGCCATTCACTCGCCGGCTGGCACGAGAAATCCACACCTCGCTTTGAAAACGGCCTGCGGTTTGGGTGAATTTGCTCGAAGCACGGGCATGGAGACCCAATTTATTGATGATTTCTATTTCTTGTTGCAGCATAGTAGGCCTGTCATCCTCAAATTATGATTGTTTTACTGACCGTTTCTTCAGGGTATTACGCGGTGGGTGGCAAGGGTTCTAGCGGTACAACACCTTCCAAACCACCCGTAACCGCTTTGCTGATGACCGTTGCTAAGGGCAGCGCGCTATAGGATACCGCCCGCACCAACATCGGCAAACTGACACCGGCAATCGCTTCAATCCGTCCGGTTTCAATCAGACGTGTGGCGATATTGGATGGCGTACCGCCGCAAATATCAGACAACAATAACACGCCTTCACCGCTATCTAGCCTTTGAATCAGCTGTCGTGCTTCTTGTAGTTTTTTTTCGGGGTCATCGGATTTATCCACCGCCATACACGCTAAGTTTTCTGGTTCGCGTTGTAGGATATGGCGGGTACACGCGATGAGACTTTGACCCAAGTCACCGTGAGTTACGATCAGAATGCCAATCATGATGCCCTTGCAGTGCGAAACGCGCACTGTCCAAGATTAAAGAAAAAGAAGAAGACCGTATTTTAACAAGCCCCACCTGCTGCCGGCACCCATTCTATTAGTAATTCTGCATTTTTTTGCTGTAATTCGGCATATTCTGCAGGAAGTGAGTAACCCTCGACCAACATCACTATTTTTTGGCCTTGCTGTGCTTGCTCTATTGCCAAACCGAGGGCTGAGCTCTGTTCAGTATAGGGTTGATAGAGGGCATCGCGCCGGCTCAATGTGAGCCAATGATCGGCTAATTGATGTGGATAGAATAAAACATCGGCGGCTTGTAAGCGTTGTAGTCCGCGCAGTGTCAGTAAATCAGGATCGGCACTGCCCAAGGCCAACAGATGGAGACTGCCGGTTATCGGTTGGCTGTGTTGTAGCGCCTGTTGTAATCCTTCATCTGCCGTGGCACGTTGCCCCTGATGAAGTAAATTGACCAATGGCCCACGCAACACTGCTTCCCAAAAACGTCGTCGGGCGGCGGTATCTGGCAAGGCTTGTTTGACACGATCGCGCCAATCGCTGGCAAATTGCGCCACCTCGCGAAAACGCAACGGGACAGACGCTTCAATTTGTTCGCGCACCAATCGTGCCAATACCGGACTACGACCCCCAGTAGAAATAGCCACCACTAACGGTGAGCGGTCAACAATCGCTGGCACAATAAAATTGCATAGCGCTGGCGCATCGACCACATTGACTAACAGCCCTGCCGCCTGCGCTGTTGCTGAAATCTCAGCATTGATCTCTGGCTGATCGGTGGCGGCAATTACCACGGTGGGACGCGGCGACAGCAGCATATCCGCCGCTGAGAAAGGGCGTAGATGGCAGTGCCAACTGCGTTCGGTAATGAGCCGTTGCAGTTCCTCATCAATCGTTGGGGCAATCACGGTGACTCTTGCACCAGCGGCATCTAACAACCGCGCTTTGCGTAGCGCCACTTCACCACCGCCAATCAATAAGCCATGACGATCTTTTAAATCAACAAAGATTGGAAAATATTGCATATTCGCTTTCGTGGATTGTCCTCTGTAGGCTATCCGGATGACCACGATTGTATTAAAGTGGGGATTATTACCGGATCAATTATAAAACTGCTGTTTTCAGCATTTTTTCGCCATTGTTTGGGCCTACTCATGTCTGATGCTACTTTTTCGCCCTTTCACCATGCGCTAAGTGGGATATGTCACGGTTTGCGTTTGACGCCTTTACACGCGGCCGCCAGTGCCAGACCTGTCCTCAGTTTTGCATGGTTGATTGGTCTTGTCTGTGGCGTGCTGACATGGTCATTTCAGCTAGAGGGCATCGGCTACAGCTTATTTCTACCTCATTATATTGTCTTGGCGTGTTTGCTGGCGGGGTATGGCTGGCGCGCATGGTTGAGTGCCTTAGTGGGGATGGCGCTATGGCTGCCGTGGAGTGTGCCGCATGGCTATGAAAGCGTGCTGTTATATGCAGCACAAGCGGTATGCTCGGTCGGTGTTGCCGGTATGCTACGCCATACTTTGCACCAAACTTGGCCTGGCTTACCGCTGCCGGCTTTATTGTCGGCATGGTTGGCAACGATGTTGCCTGCGCTATTACTGATCCCCGCCGGTTTAGCGGGGTTGGCTGTGCTGTTATATGGCGCGGAGAGTGGTCAATGGTTGACATTCACATTAGCGTATGGCTTGCCGGTATTGCTATTAGGCAATTTGTGGCTGAGCTATGTGTTGCTGTTGCGTTACCAACTACCGTTATGGCCAGCGGTATCGTGGTTGGTATGGGGGGCGGTGGTGTTGTGTGCAGTGATTGCCCTCGGTGGTCTGTGGTGGCCGAGTGCTTATTTTCTGCTGTTGCCCGCGCTAGCGGCTTTGTCATTGTTGGCGCCGCCTTTATTAGCCGCCTTGGTCGCGGCCACCGTGTTATTGGCAATGTTGGCTGGCTTGTTGTATGTCCATGTTCCGATCAGTGTTTTACTTTCTACTCCTGCTTTAGAGCAAGCCCAGATTTTTCTATTTGTCCTTGGACTGACGCTGCATCTGACACTGTTGGCGGTATCCCTGCGGCGCGAGCGTGAGCGTCATCGCCAAGCCTCGGTCTATCGCGATCCAGCCACGGGAATGTTAAATCACGCTGGATTGGCAAAAGAATTTCGCCGTTGGCATCAAGTGCAACGGCCATTTGCCTTAGCGGCGCTGAACATCAATTTATTCGAGTCGATCTTAATCGTTTTTGGCAGCGACACTGGTGCCCGCATTCTGGGGTTGATGGCGCGAAAGTTAGAACAAGAGCTGCCAGCAGGCTGGCCAACGGGGCGCTTGTTGGGTGGCATGTATATTTTGATGGTGCCGCTAGATGAAGCCTTAACACTGGTTGAATTGGAGCGCATTGCTGAAGCAGTGGCCGAAGTGCGGGTGCCGTGGGAAAGCCATTTTTTAGACATTCGCTGCAATATGGTGTTCTTACGCCAGCCCAGTGAGGATTACGAGGCCAGTCTGCATCGTGCCACTGCCGCTGTGCAAGAAGCCGGTGCGCGCCGCCTCCCGGGTTTGATGCCGGCGGAACAAGTCTATGGTGAAGAAATCCATGCTGGTTTGCATTGGATCAGCCGCTTGCAACAGGCGCTGCAAGAAGGCCGTTTTACCTTATTTGCCCAGAAAATTTTGCCGCTGTCTCCACAAACTGAAACCGGTTTACATTTTGAAATCCTGCTGCGCTTGCGTGATGAAGCAGGAAAGTTAGTGTCTCCGGGGGAGTTTATTCCAGCGGCTGAACATTTCCGTATGATGCCGATGTTAGATCATTGGGTGATCGCCAGCACTATCGAGTGGCTCGCCAACCATCCGCACTATCGGCAACAAGTGGCAAAGTGTGCGTTAAATTTATCAGGGCAAACCATTGTTGATGCCAGCGTGGTGGATTTTGTGCATCAAAGTTTAATGCGGCACCCGATTGAAACCGACAAGCTATGTTTTGAAATCACAGAAACCAGCGCCTTGGGCGACTTAGGCCGCGCCCGCGCTCTGGTGCAGGGGCTGCGCGGTTTGGGATGTAAAATTGCCCTTGATGATTTTGGTAAAGGATTCTCTTCGTTTGACTACCTCAAACGCTTGCCTGCTGACTTTTTGAAAATCGATGGCAGTTTTGTGCGTAATCTGGCACCCCATTCGGTCGATGAATCCATTGTGAAAGCTATGGTCGATGTGGCGCAGGCCACCGGTTTGCAGACCATTGCTGAATATGTCGAAACCCCTGCTTTACAAGCGCATCTACAACAGTTAGGGGTCGATTTCGCGCAGGGGTATGGTGTGGCAAGACCGATGCCGTTAGAACAATTCTTCCAGCAGGAACTCGGAGAGTTAGCTGATCGCGTTAGCGAGAAGAACTGATCTTAGTTGGCATCACAAAAGGAATGATGCGTGAGCTTTTCACCGGCTCGGATGGGAGCTCAACGGGTTCAATCGTTGGCAGTGGTGGTGGGCTATCACAGAATAATTGCTGTCCCAACTCGTCCAATAATTCACGGCCGGCCTGTGCTTGCACAAACTCCGCACCAATGCGCCAAGCATCGCTGTGACGCGCTACATGGCGAATTCGCAACGGCCAAGTGGTATCTAAGCCATCGATGGTCAAATGATAAACCGCCCGCCCGGCCAGAATTTTTTCTGAAAAATGGAATAACAACGCCCCAGCATTGACTTCCAATAGCCAGCCATGCCCAAAACGGGCGCCATCGCTTTCACGGGCTAATTGCACATGGGTACGTTTTAACCACGCTTTACGCAACTGCTGTTGATCCGCATGGGGGATGCGGTGGGTCATCTCAGCGGTGATCGCCGTGGTATGGCCGGTTAAGCCCAGTTGTCGTGCAAACAGTGGGGGACAGTGGATCAGATGAAACGCGCCATGAGGTAGGCTCTCGATAGCCTTTAATAACAACTGACAAGCGCCTGTACCAATGGCACTGACCTCGGATAAATCGAGATAGACTGGCAAGCGCAGGCTCTGTGCCTGTGCAATCGCCTGTTCCAATTTGGTGCGCAAACCGGTGCCAAATTCTCCCACCGGCACCCAGCGCACCTGATCGCAGGCAATATGAATAGCGAAAGTGCGATCAAGCATGGCAATCATTTATTTGGTATGAAAAAAGAAAGCCCATAATAAAACGGGCTTTGTAAATACGCAATAGAAAATTGTTGCTTATCCGTTGCTTTTTAATAAACGACTCTCCAAAGCGTTACATAACGTACGCAAAATTTTCAATCTTGCATACAATTTGTTATTGGCTTCTACTAAAGTCCACGGTGCAGATTGCGTGCTTGTTCTGTCGATCATATCGCATACGGCATCCTTATATTGGTCCCATTTTTCACGATTGCGCCAATCTTCCTCAGTGATTTTAAAGCGCTTAAAGCCTGTTTCTTCTCGTTCTTTAAAGCGTTTTAATTGTTCCTCACTCGAAATAGCCAACCAGAATTTTACTACAATGATATTGCCAGCCACTAATTGCTGTTCAAAATTGTTAATTTCATTATAAGCGCGCATCCATTCATGCTCAGAACAGAAGTTTTCTACCCGTTCGACTAAAACACGGCCATACCAAGAACGGTCGAAAATCGTGATGCCGCCTTTTTTCGGTGTTTCACGCCAAAAACGCCATAGCCAAGGTTTGGCTCGCTCATCTTGACTGGGGGCCGCAATCGGGACGATGCGATAACGTCTGGCATCTAAGGCCGCCGTCACCCGCCGAATTGCGCCGCCTTTCCCTGCTGCATCGTTGCCTTCAAACACCACTACTAGAGCCTGTTTTTTGAAGTTAGGATGGCGGGTTAATTCATGTAATCGACCTTGTAAAACGGCCAGTTCAGTTTTGTATTCTTCCTTATCCACCGTACGATCTAAAACCAGCGTATCGAGCAATTGCAAGCCATCGACAGGTGGCAACAGTGGGGCAACCTCGGCAGCGGCATGATGGCGGCGTTCTCCGCCACGGTTGAGGCGGCTGCGCAATGCTTGATAAATCACCCGTGCCACAGTGAGATCACGGTAACGCGCATCTTCCCCTTCCACCAATACCCACGGCGCCTCACCTGTGCTGGTCATGCGTAGCAATTGTTCAGCTTGGTGATAAATACGGTCATACAGTTTGTGATGATTCCAATCGGTTTCTGTTACCCGCCATGCACTTTTTTTATCGGCTTCTAAAGATTTGAGACGTTTTTTCTGTTTTTCTTTTGAGAGATGAAACCAGAATTTCAGAATCAGCGCACCTTCGGCACACAGTTTTTTTTCAAAGGCTAAAATCTGCCCAATTTGCAACATGGCCTGTTTTTCATCGGTCTTATCATACACCCGACCAAATAAAACATCTGAATACCACGAGCCAAAAAATACGCCTGTTCTACCTTTTGGGGGTAAAGCGTTCCAATAACGCCACATCCAAGGCCGTTGTGCTGATTCTTCGGATGAAGAAAATAAAGCTGTCTCAGCACTGACTTGAATTAAACGTGGGTCCATCCATTCATTTAGCTGGTGTAATGTTTCGCCTCGTCCCGCCCCATCAAATCCGTTAATTAAGATAATCAGTGGAAAATCGCCTTTTTCGCGTAATTCATACTGAGCATCCAGTAATGCTTGTCGCAATTCTGGCATTTCTTCCTGATAACGTGCCTTGTCGATCTTATGCCCGAGTTCAGCAGATTCAAACATACGTTTTTTCCTTTCCTTGCTTGACGTGTTTTTTGTTGTTTGTTGCACAAGATACGCCAGCTAACGCATTTTGTGCACGGTCTTTGCATTACTTGTGGTGGTGAGCTGCTATCCCTTAAACTCGAGAAGCATTTGTTAAAAACAATAAAATACAGAAAATTACAATAAAACATTGGGTTGAAGCATACAACTACTCTTAAATAGTGCGGGAGTCACTTATCATGTCTTTAAATCTTAGCTTTCGCAGTAAAATATTGCTCAGCATCAGTGGTCTTGCCGTGTTGGGTTTTACTGCCTCCATCGGTTACGCGACGTGGGCGAATCAAAATTATGTATTAAAAGAAGGCGGTGAGGCAGCGGTGATTCATGCCAAATTGCTCACCCGTAATATCAGCAGCACCTTATTTGGTGGGCGTGATTTAGCCAGCTCGATGGCTGAATTGTTGGCCACTTTGTCACAAGCCGGCGTTAAAGATCGCGACCTCATCAACAAGATTCTTAAAGACCAATTACAAGCTAGACCTAATACGTTAGCCCTTTGGACCGCATGGGAACCCAATGCGCTTGATGGCCGTGATGCTGAGTTTGTCAACCGCAAGCCCGACCATGATGCCACCGGTCGCTATATCCCATATTGGGTACGTTCTGGTGACAAAATCATTGTCGAACCGTTAGTTGATTACGATAAACCCGGTGCCGGTGATTACTACTTATTGACCAAGAAAAATAACGCGCTGACCTTCCTCGAGCCATATCTCTATCCGGTGGATGGCAAAACTGTGCTGTTGACGTCAATTGTGCAACCGATTCCAAACAAAACCGGTTCGCAGTTTCTTGGTGTTGCTGGGATTGATGTATCGCTAGATGCGTTTAGCGAAGCGCTGAGCAAGGAAAAACCCTATGGCACCGGTGTGTTGTCACTGGTGTCGAATCAAGGCAACTGGTTGGTTCATCCAGAAAAAGACAAAGTGACAAAATCGGCTAATGACCTGCCAGCAGAGGCTTTAGCGGCTATTAAGGCTGGGCAAAGTTATCAATTTACCGATCAAGATGATGTGATGCACTTTTTTGAGCCGATCTCGATTGATAAAACGATGGAGCCCTGGTCGTTACGGGTCTCGATTCCAAAATCCAGCCTGTTAGCGGAAGCCAACTCAGTACGCAATACCACGCTGTTGATTAGTGTATTGGCGGTGGGGGTGATGTTGTTATTGATTGCGGCGATTTTGCGTAGCTTGTCGCAACCCTTGGTGCGCTTGTCGAACACCATGCAAACGTTGAGTCAAGGCGAAGGAGATTTAACCCGTCGTTTAGACATCACCAGCCAAGATGAAATCGGCCAAACCTCAAATGCGTTTAACCAGTTTATGGATAAGTTGCGTAGCATGTTCCATGAGGTGAAACAACACGCCGGTGTTTTGCATGAAAGTGTGAATCAGCTGGCAACCGTGGGTGCACAAGTGGAAAGCAATGCACGGCAACAAGCCGATGCGGCCAGCGCAACATCTGCCACGGTTGAACAAGTGACGGTCAGCATCAGCCACATTGCCAGCAATTTGCAAGAAGTTGAAAACACGGCGAAGAAAAACGGCGAGATTGCCAGCCAAGTGGCGGCGTTGGTGAACACCACGGCTAAAGAAATCGACACGGCAGCAACGGCGGTGCAATCGCTGTCTGGCACGTTGGGGGTATTGAACCAACGCTCAGAACAAATCTCGAGCATTGCCAATGTGATTAGCGATATTGCAGATCAAACCAACTTGTTGGCCTTAAATGCCGCAATTGAAGCGGCACGGGCAGGTGAACAAGGACGCGGTTTTGCCGTGGTGGCGGATGAAGTGCGGAAACTGGCAGAACGCACCGGCAGCGCAACACAAGAAATCACACAGATGATTGCCGCGATTCAAACCGAAATGCGGGCTGCTACCAGCGGGATGGAAGATGCCAACAGCCAAATCAACAACGGTGTCAGCATGGCACAAGAGGCCAGCCGTGCCATCTCGGCGATTCATCAAAATGCACAGAATGTGATGTCGGCGATTGCCGAAATTTCACGGGCGACCGCAGAGCAGTCGTTGGCGAGCAATGATATTGCACAGCATGTTGAGCAAATTAGCGCGATGGCACAACAAACCGACCAAGCGGTACAACAAGCGATTCGCACCACCCAGAGTATTAGTGTGTTGGCGGGTGAATTGGGACAACAGGTGAACCGCTTTCGAACTTAATTAAATGATTTTGACCTCTGCTGAGTGATTGGCTCACTTTTTAATTGAGAAGCTATTGCATCTGAGTTAAGAAGTGAGTTTTTTTATTTTTCTGGTAAGTGGCGACTAAAAGTTGTTGAAGCGCAAAAGAATCGCTTACACTAGCGATATAATTGCAAAAAACAACAAAGCTTACACAAAAATTCCACAAAGTCAGAAAAGTGAAGCACCAACTTATCATAAGATCATGCGGGAGGTCTCAATCGTGTCTTTGAATCTTAGCTTTCGCAGTAAAATCTTGCTCAGTGTGAGTGGCCTTGCCATATTAGGGTTTTCTGCTTCTATTGGTTATGCAACATGGGCAAACCAAAGTTATATTTTAGAGCAAGGCGCCGAAGCGGCTGTATTACAAGCTCAAGCCCTAACCCAAAATATCAGTAGCCCTTTATATGAGGGGCGTGACTTGGCAGAATCGATGGCAGTGATGATTGCCACCATGCACGAGCGCGGCTTAAAAGATCGCGATGCCGTTACCGCGATTTTGGGTGATGAATTGCGCAAGCGACAGCGGATGATCGGTGTGTGGACTGGATGGGAAGCGAATGCTTTTGATGGCCGTGACGCCGAATTTGCCAACCGCAAACCCGACCACGATGCCACGGGTCGTTACATTCCCTACTGGGCACGCTCTGGTGACAAACTGATTCTTGACCCACTGATTGATTATGATAAGCCCGGTGCTGGCGATTATTATCTGATCCCAAAAAAGAATAATGCACTGACGTTTCTTGAGCCATATCTGTATCCTATCGAAGGTAAAAATGTGCTGATGACGTCGATTGTGCAGCCCATTACCTTAAAAAATAATCCTAATTTTGTTGGTGTTGCTGGGGTGGATGTCTCCCTCGACAATATTGGTAAAACCCTTGACCAAGTTAAGCCCTACGGCAATGGGTGGTTGTCGTTGGTATCGCATGAAGGGAATTGGTTAGCACATCCAGAAAAAGACAAAATCACCAAACCAGCCCAAGATCTCCCGCCAGAAGCTATCGCTGCTATTAAAGCAGGTCAGCCTTATACCTATACCGATGGTAATAGCGTCATGCACTTCTTACAGCCGATTACGGTTGATAAGAATATGGCTCCGTGGTCGATGTTGGTTTCGATTCCAAAATCCAGCCTATTATCCGAAGCCAACTCAGTACGCAATACCACGCTGTTGATTAGTGTATTGGCGGTGGGGGTGATGTTGTTACTGATTGCAGCGATTTTGCGTAGCTTGTCGCAACCCTTGGTGCGCTTGTCGAACACCATGCAAACGTTGAGTCAAGGCGAAGGGGATTTAACCCGTCGTTTAGACATCACCAGCCAAGATGAAATCGGCCAAACCTCAAATGCGTTTAACCAGTTTATGGATAAGCTGCGCAGCATGTTCCATGAGGTGAAACAACATGCCGGTGTTTTGCATGAAAGTGTGAATCAGCTGGCAACCGTGGGTGCACAAGTGGAAAGTAATGCACGGCAACAAGCCGATGCCGCGAGCGCGACATCTGCCACGGTTGAACAAGTGACGGTCAGCATCAGCCACATTGCCAGCAATTTGCAAGAAGTCGAAAACACGGCGAAGAAAAACGGGGAAATTGCCAGCCAAGTGGCGGCGTTGGTGAACACCACGGCTAAAGAAATCGACACGGCAGCAACGGCGGTGCAATCGCTGTCTGGCACGTTGGGGGTATTGAACCAACGCTCAGAACAAATCTCGAGCATTGCCAATGTGATTAGCGATATTGCAGATCAAACCAACTTGTTGGCCTTAAATGCCGCAATTGAAGCGGCACGGGCAGGTGAACAAGGACGCGGTTTTGCCGTGGTGGCGGATGAAGTGCGGAAACTGGCAGAACGCACTGGCAGTGCAACACAAGAAATCACACAGATGATTGCTGCGATTCAAACCGAAATGCGGGCTGCTACCAGCGGGATGGAAGATGCCAATAGCCAAATCAATAACGGTGTCAGCATGGCTCAAGAGGCCAGCCGTGCCATCTCGGCGATTCATCAAAATGCACAGAATGTGATGTCGGCGATTGCCGAAATTTCACGGGCGACCGCAGAGCAGTCGTTGGCGAGCAATGATATTGCACAGCACGTTGAGCAAATTAGCGCGATGGCACAACAAACTGACCAAGCGGTACAACAAGCGATTCGCACCACCCAGAGTATTAGTGTGTTGGCGGGTGAGTTGGGACAACAAGTTAACCGCTTCCGCACCTAAGACGTTAGAATTCTCTCATCCGCTGGTTTGATTTGTATCAAACCGTTCAAAGCGGGTGAGATAGACACTCTCTTTTTTGCTGGTTTGGGGTTAGGGATTTTATGATAGACAGTGTGTTTCCTCCGTTGGTATTGCGTGGCCAGAATCTGTTACCCGTGGTGCAAGGAGGTATGGGGGTTGGTATCTCGGCCCACCGTTTGGCAGGGGCTGTGGCGCATGAAAATGCGGTTGGTACCATTGCAAGCGTCGATTTGCGCCATCTGCACCCCGATTTAATGGAGGAATCGGCACACGTCACCGATGCTGCCGGTTATGATCGTTTGAATTTGATTGCACTTGATCGCGAGATCAAACAGGCTTTAGCCATTGCCGATGGCAAAGGGATCGTGTCGGTCAATGTGATGAAGGCGGTGGATGCCCACGCGAAATATGTGCAACAAGCTTGCGAGTCGGGCGCTCAAGCCATCACGATGGGGGCCGGTCTGCCATTAGACCTGCCTGATATGGTCAATGATTACCCCCATGTTGCACTGCTGCCGATTTTGAGTGAATCACGCGGAATCAGTATCGTATTAAAACGCTGGATGAAGAAAAATCGTTTGCCCGATGCGATTGTGATTGAACACCCTCGCTATGCCGGTGGTCACTTGGGTGCTGCTAAACGTGATGAAATCAACCACGAACGGTTCGATTTTGCCCGTGTGTTGGAAGAAACCTTCGAAGTATTCAAAACACTGGGCTTAGAACGCGAAAAAGTGCCGCTGGTGGTGGCTGGTGGTATCAATAGTTTTGAGAAAGTGAAGACCTATGTGGGGCTGGGCGCCTCAGCGGTGCAAGTGGGTACCGCTTTTGCAGTCACCCAAGAAGGCGATGCCCACGACAATTTCAAACGTGTTTTGGCAGAGGCCAAACCAGAGGATATTGTCGATTTTATGAGTGTGGCCGGTTTGCCTGCGCGTGGTGTGATGACCCCTTTCTTAAAGAGCTATTTACGCCGCGAAGACAAGTTGCAAGCCAATGCCAAAGCCGATCCTGCCCGTTGTACTCAAGGGTTGAATTGCTTGTCGGTATGCGGTTTACGCGATGGCTTGTCAAAAGTGGGTCAGTTCTGCATTGATTTGAAACTGGCTGCGGCTTTCCGTGGCGAAGTCAATAAAGGGCTGTTCTTCCGTGGTTCGGAAACCCTGCCGTTTGGCAGCGCCATTCGCTCGGCACGTGAGTTGTTGCACTATCTCACCACCGGCGAAAAACCCGCTAATCTTGCTTATTAATAGTCCATAAAACCGGATATTCTGCTCAAGCGCTGCCGCAAGGTGGCGCTTTTTTGTTACAGTGCAACAATTATGAGCGCCTTTACCAGTTGTAACCCCGCCAATGGGGATGTGTTATTTACCCGACCCACGTGGCCGCCGGAAAAACTCTTGTCTTGCTTTCAACGAGTTAGACAACAGCATCCCGTGTGGGCAAACAGCGAAACCGCGCTGCGCGCACAACTTTTACTCAATTTGGCCGACCGTTTGCACGATCACCGCGATAGATTGGCTGCCTATGTGACACAAGAAGTGGGGCGGCGGACGGCAGAGTGTTTGGCTGAAATTGATAAATCCATTTTATTGATCCGCTATTACGCTGATTTGGCGCCGCGTCTTCTCGCTCAACAAACCATTGCCACGTCTGCCAGCCGCAGTGCCGTTGCTTTTGAACCTCTCGGTATTGTGTTGGCGATCATGCCGTGGAATTACCCTGTGTGGCAGGTGTTGCGATTTGCCATTCCTGCTCTAATGGCAGGCAATGCCTGTGTAGTGAAACCCGCTCCATCGGTACCACAAACTACGGCATTACTTGAACAGGCGATTGCAGAGGCGAATTTAAGTGATTATCTGCAAGTGGCATGGATTGACCATGAACACGTCGAACAGGCGATTGCATTGAGTGATGCTGTTGCCTTTACTGGTTCAACACAAACCGGACGCCATATCGCCAGTCTGGCCGGTAAACATCTCAAAAAAAGCGTGTTAGAACTGGGTGGCAGCAATCCATTGATTGTGCTGGCCGATGCAGACTTAACCTTGGCGGCACAAGAGGCCTGTCATTCACGATTCCGTGATGCGGGCCAGTCGTGTAATGCTGCCAAGCGGATTATTTTGGTGCCAGACATTGCCGAAGCCTTTATGGCGATATTTTTGCCTCTGGTGGCCGAACTGCGTTGTGGCCCGCCGAATGAAGACCTCACCACCCTTGCACCTTTGGCCCGTGCCGATCTGCGTGAAAAACTCCACGCACAAGTGCTTGATGCCGTGCAACATGGGGCACAGTGCAAAATCGGTGGCGTGATGCCTGAAGGCAGTGGTTTTTTCTATCCGGCAACGGTACTCGATCATGTCACCCCACAGTGTCGGGTCTATCACGAAGAAACTTTTGGCCCTGTCGCCAGCGTGATACGGGCACACAATGAGGCTGATGCCATTCGGATTGCCAACGATACCGCTTTTGGCTTAGGTGCCTCTATCTTTACTGCTGATGAAGCACATGGTTGGCACTTGGGACAGGCGTTAAATGTTGGTAGCGTGTTTATCAATCGCTATACCAGCTCAGATTTACGTTTGCCATTTGGTGGGGTAAAAGCGTCGGGTTATGGCCGCGAATTATCCGAGTTTGGCCTCTATGAATTTGTGAATGTCAAAACCTATTGGCAGCGTTAACGGGTAGGAAAAGTTTGTGGATACTGCGCCTATTTTGTCTCGACTCCGTCAAATTGTCGGTCATGAATGTGTCTATACCGATGCCACCACAACTGCCCCTTTTGTTATTGATTGGCGCAAACGCTTTCATGGTCAAGCCTTGGCGGTGGTATTGCCCAGCACCACAGCAGAAGTGGCTGAGGTAGTAAAGTGCTGTCAGCAATATGGTGTGCAATTGGTACCACAAGGCGGCAATACGGGTCTGGTTGGTGGTGGTGTGCCGGATGCGTCAGGGCAGACAGTGGTATTGTCTCTGCGCCGCTTACGGCAGATTCGTCATATTGATGCGAATAACAATACGATGACTGTCGAGGCTGGCCTCACGCTGGCGGAGCTGCATCAACACGCACAGACTATTGAACGTTTATTCCCATTATCCTTAGCTTCTGAAGGCAGTTGTACCATTGGTGGCAATATTGCGACCAATGCCGGCGGGACAGCGGTGCTGCGCTATGGCAATATGCGGGAATTAACCCTAGGCTTAGAAGTGGTATTGGCCAATGGTGAGGTGTTATCCGAACTCAAAGGGCTGCGGAAAAATAACAGTGGCTATGATCTAAAACAGTTGTTTATTGGCAGTGAAGGGACGTTAGGGATTGTCACTGCCGCAACAGTGCGGCTGTTTCCGTTGCCTACTGCATATTGCACTGCCATGATTGAAGTGGCTTCGCCCGATGTGGCTTTGGCGTGGTTGCATGCCTTACAAGCGCGCTTTGATGATCGTTTAACCACGTTTGAATTGATTTCAGGACGCTGTTTGCAGTTGGTGCAAACCCATATCAGTGGCGCCCGCGTGCCGTTTCACGCGCCTTGGGCGGTGTTGTTTGAGTTATCGGATGGCGGCGAAGACGCGCATCTTGAACAACAATTATTGGAATGGTTGCCATCTGCTCCGCGCTATGGTGAAGCCGTGATTGCCCAAAATCGCAAAGAGCGCCAAGCCCTATGGTTGGTGCGCGAGGCCATCTCTGAGGCACAAAGCTGTGAAGGTATCAGCTTAAAACACGATATTGCGGTGCCGGTATCAGCCGTACCGATGTTTTTACAACAAGCCGGTGATAAGTTGCGTGCGACTTTCCCCGATTGTCGTATCACCGCTTTTGGTCATTTGGGTGATGGTAATTTGCACTATAACGTCAGCCAGACTGGTGGTGCTGATATCTATCAAGATGAGCCACGGGTCAATCGGATTGTTTTTGAAACGGCCTACCAGCTTGGCGGTACGTTGTCGGCAGAGCATGGGATTGGCCGATTACGGCGAGAGACGCTATGGCAATATCGCTCGCCATTAGCGCGACAGGTGATGCAACAGCTTAAACAGGGGCTTGATCCGACTGGGTTGTTTAACCCCGGCGTGTTGTTTCCTGCACAAGAAAAGGATAGCTAAATGTCTGCCGAATATCTTCCAGTTGACCGTGCGATGGCACTGGAAAAACTGATGAATAATGCCGAACTGCATCAAACCTTATGCGGCATGTTTTTACAGCGTTATGCTGATGCAGAAACCGTATTCAGCCTGTGGCAAACCGAAGAGCAAATGGCTGCAGCACGTTTATTAGCGCATAGCTTAGTCAGTGCGGCCAGCATGATTGGGGCAAATCAGCTCAGTGTTTTAGCCCGCCAGTTCGAAACCGCACTGCGTAAGCAAGAACTTGAACAATGTCCCGCGTGCAGTGAGGCCGTACGAACTGAATTGGCAAAAGTGATGGTGTGTGTGCGTGAGTTATATCCGAGTTAACGCTGAGGATTGCCGGTAATCCAACGGCGAATCACCTGATTAAACGGTTTGATAAATTCTGGGGCAAATTGATCTTCACAGGCATTGACTTCAGCGACGGCACGCAAGGCAGATAAGCTGTGACCGCGATGGCTATGTTTGAGATTCACCGCTTCAAACGCATCAACAATCGCCAAAATTTTTGCACCGGCACAGATATCTGGGCTGAACAAGCCTTGTGGATAGCCGCCACCCAGCGGTCGTTCATGGTGTTCACGCACCATTCGTGCCGCTTCATCCCATCCCTTCATCCTTGCCAGCAAATCCGCAGCCCAATTGGGGTGTGATTGTAAAACGGCACGGTCGCTATCGCTTAACCGTTCAACTTTCAACCACACGGCTTCTGGTAAGAACATCATGCCAACATCGTGCATATATACCGCCGCCTCTAATTGAGCAGGGCTCACCGGATAACCTGCCTCGCTATTGGTTTCTTCGGCTAATTTCAAGACCCGTGCTGTTCGGCCAAGCAAATGAGGCGAACGGGTTTCTAATTGTTGGGCGAGTGAGCGGAAAAAAGCGAGATCTTGTGCTTCTTGGCTAGTATGAGGTTCGGGTTCAACCTCAGTCGGCATAGCGTCATTGCTGCTGAAAGGCGCAAAATTGAGCTCGTGGGTTTGTTCTGGTGTTGCAACAGGACGAAAGCCGGTGATGTTTTCAATAAAAATTGCTGCTTGGGTTTCGATGCGGTCCTTCGGTTGTACCGACAGCATTTCAAGCCCAATCAACATTTCATGCAGATGTAGCGGGGCAAGGGTGCGGTGTTCGGCCAGCGCTTCTATGGCTTGTTCCAACCTGTCTAAGGCAAGCAAAAACACTTCACCAATCAGTGGGGTAAAGATTAGCTCGTTATCTCGCATCCGCGACAACAAGCTTTCAATGGGGAAGCAAATACGCACCCCAAGTTCTAACTTACACAGGGCTGAGTCGCCCTTTAGATTATGTACTGCACGAAATAGAGCAGTCAGGATATCGCGAGAAGTAGGGTTGTCGCGTAGGCGTGCGACATCGCGTTCAATTGCTGGCGCTAAATCTGCCAAAGAATCAACAAAGTCGGGAAAAGAATCCGTATCAAAAACACGGAATATCATTTCATCACTACCGTACATACCCCCACTCCCTGTCTATGACAAATTCGGGTTATTTATCAATAATAATCAATTAAAATGATGTATAAATAATCCGTATTTGTAACAAAAAACCTGTCCCGCTTGATATTGTATTTAAAAGGGGACAGGTAAAACTGAAATGTTTTTATGCCAAAGCAGCTAAAGCTTTGGCATAATCTGGTTCTTCTGCAATTTCACCAACTAACTCAGCATGTAAGACACGATTATCTGCATCCAACACAATCACGGCGCGGCTGGTTAAACCACTTAATGGGCCAGATGCAATGGCGACACCGTATTGTTCAGCAAAATCTTGATTGCGGAAGGTAGACAGCGTCAACACTTTATCCAAGCCTTCGGCAGCACAAAACCGCTTTTGCGCAAAAGGCAAATCAGCAGAAATGCATAATACCACCGTATTCGCTAACGCTGCCGCTTGCTCGTTGAATTTACGTACCGAGGTCGCACACGTTGGTGTATCGATGCTTGGGAAAATATTGAGCACTTTGCGTTGCCCTGCAAAGTTATCTAAGCCCTGTTCTGACAAATCTGCAGCAACCAAGCGAAATGCTGTAGCGGTCGCACCGACTTGAGGAAATTGGCCATTCAAAGTGATGGGATTGCCTTTTAAGGTAACGCTCATGGTGATGACTCCTCACGAAAAAACTTGACTTAATGCAAATATTGCGAACTTGGCTCAGGAAATTACGATCTTGGCCGATAAATTTGCAAATTTGTCATTACAATGAATACTTAAGTAATCCCTTTTGACGAAAGGTTAACGCATGTTTGCACAACTCTCCATGCGCACCAAGCTAATGGTCTTGGTTGGCGTGGCGCTGGCCGGTTTAATTGTTCTTGGCATGGTCGCCATGTACTCCCTTAAGGCTGCTATGTTAGCCGACCGAACCGACAAAGTGCGCAATATCACTGAAGTAGCTGGGGGGGTCATTGCTTATTTTGAGGAGCAAGCGGCAAATGGCAAGTTATCTGATGCACAAGCGCAAAAATTAGCACAAGAGGCTTTTACTAAGGCCCGTTATGATGGTGTTGAATATGTGTTTGTGATTGCCCCTGATAGCACTTGGTTGGCTTATCCACGCGCCGACTTGTTGGGTAAAAAAATGCGTGAGGTGGTGCCAAGTTTGTATCAGCTGTTTGAACAACGGTTGCAAACCGCACCCAATGGGGTGGTGATTGAATATGTATGGAAAAAAAATGACGAGGTTGGTGAGGTCGGTAAGGTAACCTATGCGGCCATTTCTCAGCGTTGGAAATGGTGGTATGGCACAGGGATTTATGTAGATGATGTGCAAACCGCATTTTTGAAATCCAGTTTATGGATGGGCATCGCGATTGTTATTTTGGCAGTAATTTTATTGGCATTAAGTGGGGTGATTACGTCACGTTTGATTCGCGAATTGGGGGGTGAGCCAGGCTATGCGGCTGATGTGGTCCGCACGATTGCTGCGGGTGATCTACGGCAAAATATTCAACTTCGCCCTAATGACCATAGCAGCTTATTGGCGGCGATTGCTGATATGCAACAACGGTTGCGTACCCTGATTCGTGAAATTGTCGGGAACGCCGATTCTCTAGGTAGTATGGCTGGCAATATTGCCGATCATGCCGACCGTACGGCAAAAAGTTCTGAAGATCAAAGCAGTGCTGCCACTGCGATGGCTGCCTCGATTGAAGAGATGACGGTCAGTATCAACCACATTGCCGATCATGCAGAACAAGCGCGGCAATCGTCTGCTCAGGCAGGCGATCTAGCTGGGCAAGGTGCTTCGGTATTGGGACAAGCTGTCACAGAAATTCAACGAATTAACCAAGCGGTAGAAGAGGCTTCCTGTACTATTGTGCAGTTGACCGATAAAACTGAAACCATCTCGTCAATTGCCAATGTGATTCATGACATTGCCGACCAAACCAATTTGTTGGCCCTCAATGCGGCAATTGAAGCCGCTCGCGCTGGTGAGCAGGGACGTGGTTTTGCTGTGGTGGCAGACGAGGTACGGAAATTGGCGGAACGCACCGGCACTGCAACGCAAGAAATCAGCCGCATGATTGCCGATATCCATACCAGTTCAACTGTCTCGCGTGAAAATATGGAAGAAGCCGTTGTACGGGTGCGGGCAGGGGTTGATTTGACTGAACAAGGTGGCAGTGCGGTAAACCGGATTCATGAGGGCTCGTCACAGGTGTTGCATGTGGTGAATGATATTTCTCATGCTTTGCGTGAACAAAGTCAAGCCAGTAACGACATTGCAATGAATGTGGAAAGAATTGCCCAAGTTGCAGCAGAGAATGCTGGCATTGCTCACGAAACGGCCCAAGCAACCAATCAAATGCACCAAATGACCGATAGCCTGAGAAAAATGGTGAGCCGATTCCAAATTTAATTATTTTGGTAGTTTAATGAACTATCTATAAATAAAGCATAAGCATTTTTATTTAGGTGGCCTCTCTGGGCCACCTTATTTTTTGTCTATCGATTTAGGCTATCCACGAAGTCCTTTTCTGTAATACACTTTCTTTAGCACGTAAATATCATACAAATAAAGCGTGTCAAGTGAATAAAAATTCCAAAAAGCTGTTAAAGGCACTGGAGAAAGTGGAGAGGGACGATGAGTAGCTGGTTTGACGCTATGACGGTACGAACAAAATTATTGACGCTGATTTTCATGGCCCTCGTCGGCTTGTTGGTCGTCAGCGCCGTTGCCCTATTCGCCCAACGCGAAACAATGCTGTTAGATCGTAAGGAGCGGATTCACAATCTGGTTGAGACTGCTCGCAACATTGTTGAGCGTTACGAAGATTTGGCACAAAAGGGTGCGCTTTCTGAACAAGATGCCAAAGAGCGCGCTCGTGCTGCGCTTGGGGCGATGCGCTTTGACAAAGATAACTACTTGTTTGCTTTGGATGGTGACATCAATAAAGGTGAACTGAATTTCCTTGTGCACCCACGTGAAAAACTGGTGGGGACGAGTTTGTTAAAGCTCAAAGATAGCAAGGGGGTGAATCTTGGCGAGCTGTTTATCGGTGGGCTGAAATCAAATAACGGTAAGGCGATGGCACAGTACGTTTGGAAGAAAAACGATACGGTGGGTGATGTCATCAAAATTTCCTATATGGAAACGTCAGCGAGATGGCAATGGCGAGTCGGGACGGGCATCTATATTGACGATGTCGATGCGATCTTTATGCAAAATCTGCGGCTGATTGGTTTGGTCTGTGTCGTGGGGATTGCGATTATGCTTTTGTTCTCTTTGTCGATGATGCGGAACCTGTTAAAACAGCTTGGTGGTGAGCCCAAATATGTGGTGGAGGTGGTAGGGAAAATTGCCAATGGCAATTTAACCGTTCCTATCCAAGGGGCAGAGCGTTATCCGAACAGTGTGTTGGCGTCGGTATCGACGATGAAAGACACACTACGTGGACTGATGCACGATATCGTGACCACCGCCCAGCGGCTGTCGGAGATGACAGAAAACATTGCCCGACATGCAAATCAAGGGGCACAAAACGCCGAGGCCCAAAACCAAGCAACGACGGCGATGGCGGCCTCGATTGAAGAAATGACCAGCAGCATTAACCACATCGCTGAACGGGCGCGTGATGCTCACCAATCTTCCCAACAATCTGGTTCGCAAGCCCAGCAGGGGGCAGACGTGATTCGGGCGGCAATTGGTGAGATGCAACGGATTCGTGAGTCTGTTGCCTCATCTTCTGACACCATTGCCGAGTTGGCCAAGAAAACTGATGCCATCTCGAATGTGATGGCTGTGATTCGAGATGTGGCAGAACAAACCAATTTGCTGGCGTTGAATGCCGCGATTGAAGCCGCTCGCGCAGGGGAACAAGGCCGTGGTTTTGCGGTGGTGGCGGATGAAGTGCGTAAGTTGGCAGAGCGCACTGCCCTATCGACCAAAGAAATTGCTTCGATGATTGCAGAAATCCAAACCAGTTCGGATGCTTCACGTCAAACGATGGAAGAGGCGGTGCAACGGGTGGTGCATGGGGTGCAAATGGCGGAGCAAGGCGGTGAATCTGTGCAACATATCCATGCCAGCACCGAGCAAGTCGTCAGTGTGGTGGACGATATTTCACTGTCTTTGAGTGAACAAAGTAGTGCCAGCAATGAAATTGCTCAGCATGTGGAAAAAGTGGCGCATAGTGCATCAAATAACGCTGCGATTGCCCATGAAACTGCTGCAGCAACCAACGAACTGCATGCCATGACAGACAAATTGCGGCGTTTAGTCAATCAATTCTCTGTCTGATCATATACGTTTAATCGGTAGGCGCGCCTTGGCAACATGGCCGCCTGCCTTGGCTTGTGGTATCGTGCGGCCTGCCGATTCTCTGGTCAAGAATGCTCTTGCTGTGTCCAATCTTTTTTCTTTTTTGCCCCGTTTTTATCCAAAATCGTTTTTACGTTTATTGTTAGCTGGATTTATGCTGGTGGCTTTGCCGGCCATTTTTGTCTTGCTACATACATTATATGCCCTTGATCAAGTGGCTTCAGAAAGCCGGATTGGGATTGAACATGCCGCGCGTTTGACCGGCGGTGGGCGGCAGATGGCTGAACATAGCGTGGTGATGGAGCGTGCTGTCCGCCAATATCTGGTATTGGAAGAAAAAAATCTGTTGCAACGCTACCGCGAAGCACGCCAACACGCCCGACAAACTGCGTTATCCCTGCGTCCCTTGGCTTCGCCTGCGCTGGCGATTCGCCTTGATGAATGGTTAGAACAGGATGAACTGATTGCCACGGCGCTGTCACGTTTTCCTTTATCGCAGGAGCAAGGACAAAAGCTTATTCGTTATTTCTCACATTTAGCTGAAGTCAGTCATCAGATTGTCCAAGTTAGTCAAGGTCAAGTCGATGCACAAGCCAACCGGCTCTTGGCACAAATTGACCGACAAAAACACACGCTTACCCTGCTGTTATTCGCAGTGGTGGCAGCGGCGATTGTATTGGCAGTCTTTCTGAGTCATGTTTTACATCGTCCAGTGCGGCAAATGGACAAAGCGATTCGTGATTTGGGGGACGGTTTGTTGAATGAGCCCATTCATATCAAAGGGCCGGCGGATGTGGAGTATTTAGGCGAGCGTTTGGAATGGTTACGTGGTCGTTTGGCGGGGGTTGAGCAAGAGAAACAACGTTTCTTGCGTGATATGGCTTTTGAATTGAAAGCGCCATTGTCTGCGATTCGGGAGAGTGTCGAGTTACTCGATACTGCACAACACAATGTCATGCCACTCAGCAGTGAACGACAACAGGACGTACTGACGTTAATGAAAGAAAACAGTCAGACGCTACAAACCTTAATCGAGGATTTACTGGCCTATAACACTGCTCGCCTTGTTACGCCACCCTTGGCAAACAGCAGTGCCTTGGCCGAAGTATTAGAACAGACTTTTGAAAGCTGGCAGCATCGGTTGCCACAACAGCGGCTCAATTGGTCGGTGATGCCCCATTTACATGCTCCATTTGATGGCGGTATTGTCGTGGCGATGATTGATAAATTATTGACCCACGCCGCTGCCTCATCTCCGGCTGACAGTGAAATTGCTATCAAAGTGTATGCTGACCACGCGGCTTTACAAATTGAATGTCAAGATGCCGGTTGTTTGATCACCGAGGCGGAGCGTCGCCGAGTATTCGACCCTTTTTTCCGCAGTAGCCGCCGCCACGCCCAACCCCGACAAGGTGGGATTCACCTTGCTTTGGTACGACGCTATGCCGAACAGCTGGGGGGCACGGCTCAGGCCCTGCCGACCGATCAGGGCGCACTATTTCATATTTCTTTGCCACTGCATGGCCGAGTTTCTCATCAATCTCTTGCTTCCTGAATGGACTGTGCCGTGCGCCATCGCTTAATTGTATTGCTGATCTGCGGTGTCATGATGGGCTGTAGTACAACGACTCCTCACCTACCACCATCAGCCGTACCTGTATTGCCAACACCTTCACCTCTTCCTGCTACTACTGCCGTGGTGACGCCTGTGCAAAACGGTACTCCTATTGCACAAACCACCTCGCCAATCGAACTCTTAACTTGGTACGAGCGACTGAACCAACTGCCAACAGCAGAACGCCAACGTGAAATCCAAAGTGTGGTTCAACGTAGTCAGCGCCACAAAGGAGAGCTCTTGCGCTTACAAGCGGCATTAGGTCTTTCTACTTTAGATCACATCGAGGCGAAGCAACGTGCTCTGGCGTTATTAGAGCCATTGCTCATTAGTAAAACATTAGAACCCAGTTATCGTCCCTTGGTTCATGTGTTGGTCAATCTATTGAGTGAGGTAGAGAAGCAGCATCAACGAGCAGAAGAGGCGTTGCAACAATTCAAGCAAAGCCAACGCCGTGCTAATGCATTAAAAAATAAGCTAGATAAGCTCAAAGCCATCGAACATGAGTTACCACCATTAAACCGTTAGTACAATCAAAACTGCGCAAACAGCAGTGGCTGTTATAATCCGATTCTCTGCATGATTTCCAAGGATTTCTTCTCACTATGGCCTCTCGCGACTATAAAAATGCTGGCCGTTTCCGTAATAAAGAAACAGCGCCATCCCGTCATGGTCCAGCGGTCACGCCGCGTGCCCGTAGTAAAGAATCCAGCAGTAAAAAAAGCGTGGCCTCTGGCTTAGTCATTGGTTTGTTATTAGGTGTCACTGTTGCGGTGGGGGTGGCTTTCTTTTTGTCGCGCAGCCCCGATCCGTTCCAACAGCCTGTGCAGCCTGCTCCACGGGTGAAAGTGCCAGACAGTGCTGCAGTCTTGGCACCTGGTGTAGGGCCTGATACTGTGGCGCCAAGTGTCAATCAACAGCAAACCACTGTGTTACCGACACCCACACCTGAACCTCCGCCTGTTCCTGTGGGTCAGCCTGAGCCCGTTGCACCGCCAGTCGCGACACCAGCAGCCCCTGTTGTGGCTGCAAAAGTGGCCGAACCGCCGCCGGCTGAACCTGCCGCACCAAAGGCTGCCCCTCCTGCCGAAAAACCGGCGGCAGCCGAGCCGAATAAAGGCCCCAACTACGAGTTTTACAAAATTTTGCCCGGATTGGCCGAGCCAGTACCGAGTGGGGAACCTAATGCAAGCGAGCGCACCAAACCGGCTGCAGAACGCAAAACCTATCTGCAAATTGGGGCGTTTAGTAAAAGCGAGGAAGCGGATAATCTGAAAGCGCGCCTTGCCCTATCCGGTATCGAAGTCAAAATTCAAAGTGCGGACACGGAAAAAGGGCTGATTCACCGCGTTCGAGTGGGGCCATTTACTAAACAAGGTGAAATTGATCAAGCGATGGCAACATTGCGCGAGGCAGGTTTAAGTGCCACGGTGGTGCGTGAACCGGTGAATAAAGCGCAGTGATCGCTTCTATAACTGAAGGAGTTTTTGTGCTGTTATCGACTATGTTCCAGCGCCTATGCGCTTTATTCTTGTTGTTATGCAGTGCTGCGGCATTTGCTAATTTTCGCGAAGGCGTGGACTACCGCGTTTTGGCGCAACCACAGCCTGTTGCTGATGCAAAAACGGTGGAAGTGCTCGAATTTTTCTCGTACACCTGTGGCCATTGTTATCGCCTTGAACCATTTTTAGAGCAATGGGAAAAAA
This sequence comes from Aquaspirillum soli, assembly GCF_054781915.1. Classification (NCBI taxonomy): domain Bacteria; kingdom Pseudomonadati; phylum Pseudomonadota; class Betaproteobacteria; order Neisseriales; family Aquaspirillaceae; genus Aquaspirillum; species Aquaspirillum soli. The sequence continues at coordinate 155,342 of NZ_BAAGTM010000004.1, forward strand.
CCTTGCCAAAAGATGTTTCATTCCGTCGTGAACAAGTGGTGTGGCAAAAAAATATGGAGCCGATGGCGCGTCTTTTCGCTAGTTTGCGTAGCAGCAATGAATTAGCGCGTTTACATCTGCCGGTTTTCCACGCTTTTATGCGTGATAAAAAAGATTTGAACCAAGAAGCGGTATTGAGCCAATGGCTGACTGACAATAAGGTGGATGCCAATCGCTTTATGCAGCTCTATCGTTCTTTCTCGATCAACAGCGATGTGGCACGAGCCAGTAAGATGACTCGTGACTATCAAGTGGAAGGGACGCCGATGATTGTGGTGGGGGGGCGCTATGCAGTGAACCCCGCTGAGCCACAGCGGGTGTTGCAAGTCACGAATGAACTGATTAACAAAGTGCGAGCAGAACGCAAATAAACCACGGTCTGCCCACTTCTGTGGGCAGCTGCGGATCGCAAGGGGTCAATGTGGATATTGCAATTCTGTTCAAAGCATTTTTACTCGGTATTGTCGAAGGTATTACCGAGTTTTTCCCTATTTCCAGTACCGGACATCTGATTGTTGCTGCTGACCTACTCAATTTTGATGATGGTGTCGGTAATGTATTCGAGATTGTGATTCAGCTCGGCGCGATTTTGGCGGTGTGTTGGGAATATCGCGCACGCTTACAGCGTGTGGCAGGGGGATTATTGAAAGGTGATACTGCCGCTTGGCATTTCACGACCAATCTACTGGTCGCTTTTTTGCCTGCAGCAGTAGTCGGTGTCCTGACCATTAAAACCATCAAATACTATTTGTTTAATCCGGTCGCTGTTGCGTGTGCGCTTGTGGTGGGTGGTTTGATTATTCTTTGGGTTGAACGCCGCCATCACACGCCGCGAGTCCATTCTGTTGATGACATGACGGTTTGGGACGCTGCCAAAGTTGGATTTGCTCAGATCTTTTCGTTGATTCCGGGGACCTCGCGGTCTGGTTCAACCATCATTGGTGGCATGATTTTTGGTCTAGATCGTAAAGTGGCAACAGAGTTTTCCTTCTTCCTTGCCATCCCCATCATGTTCGCCGCGACGTTTTACGATGTTTACAAACATCGTGAATTGCTTTCCTTAGATGCGTTACCGATGTTTAGCGTTGGCTTTGTCGCTGCGTTTATCAGTGCTTTCTTTGCTGTGCGTGGTTTAATTCGCTTTGTTTCGAATCACACCTTTATCGTGTTTGCTTGGTATCGGATTGTGTTTGGCTTGATCATTTTGCTGACGTGGCAGTTTGGTTGGGTTGAGTGGGCAACGCATTAAAACCCAGTATTTGTGCTTTTCTGTAAAATAAGCTTGACACCCTTGTTCGATTGCTCTATATTTGCAATCTCACTGACGCGGGATGGAGCAGTTGGAAGCTCGTCGGGCTCATAACCCGAAGGTCGCAGGTTCGAGTCCTGCTCCCGCAACCAAGGATTCAAAAAGCAACGCTTAGCGTTGCAAAAAAACCCAGCAAAAGCCATGTGCTTGCTGGGTTTTTTGTTGTCCTGTCTCTGAATTCCCTAAACCTGCCCATGTGTTATCCAATGAGGTATCGGTAGTGTATCTCGCTTGTGACTTTTGATTAACAGGCTGAGTAAGTAGCTGATAATATGAAGGTTTGAAAATATTTTTTCATGCTAAGGAATGTCAGCGATGAGTAGTTCCCTATCGATTAAAGATCCTGATTCATTTGAAAAACATATTGGTGTCTTATTTCAGCAACTTGGTTGGGATGTGGTTGTTCCTCCAGCTAATACAAGGGGTTACGACCTTGAGTTACGTCGAAATGCCTATCGTATTGCCGTACAAGTTAAGAACTACACTCGGAAGTGTACCGTTGCTGATGTAGAGAAATTCCGTCATTTTTTAGAGTTACCGCTGGCCGATGGATTTACTCATGGAATTTTTGTCTCTGCCAGTGGATTTTCTAAAAATGCTTTGTTGGATGCAGAAGCAAATTTGCGTGAAATCCAAGAAGCACAAAGCCATCGTCAAGCAAATCACACAGATAGTGCTACTCAAACCGTCCGGCGTGTTAAACCCGTGAAATTAATTGAGTACGCAAATGGTCTTCTATCTGAGGTGTCTTTGGAACCTGAGCACACAACGATACCTGATAAATGTCGATACATTGGTGTTTTTACCTGCAAAGGTGGGGTTGGTAAAACGACAACTGCCGCTCATTTGGCTGGTGCTTTTGCATTGATGGGTTATGATGTTGTGTTGCTTGATCTCGACCCAGATCAAAATCTGCACAAACTTTTTCGTGCTGACTCTGATGATGCCGGTAGTGATGCTAGTATGTTTGTCCCAGCAATGGCGAAAAACCAGCTTGGTGCCACCATCACCGTATTGAGTCATGAGCAATGGTTGCGTTCAAAAGATGAGGACTACTCTGATGCTAGAGTCGTCATTTGTGATTGCTCTCCAGTATTGAGTGAAAACCCAGCTGAACTGATTGCTAAGTTTGATTATTGTATCATTCCAACAACATTAAATCCGTTGGGCATCGCAAAGAATGCGAATGTGATTACTCGTACTTTTCAGCATATTCGCTCGTTAAATAGCCAAGCTCAGATGTTTTGTCTAATCAATAGCTACGATCCAAGTAAGGCGATAGAGAAAAAGAATGAAGTGTTGCTGACGCATTTGAAAAAAGAAATCGATCGTTATGCGCAACATGATCCGAAATGTCGTCTCATTCCACCTGAAGAAGCAAGGATCCGTCACAGCAGTGCGTTACTTTATTGGGGATACCATATTATTGATGGCTCAAAGCCCCAATTAGCATTTCGTGAAACCGCTGGCCGTAGTTATCCTCGAACAGATTTCCTGCAATTGGCAGAATATTTGGAAAACCATACTGACTTAGCAACACTACGTAACTCTTGATGGCTTCCCCGTTCTCAAAATTAGCGAGAGGGCGGGGAGCATGTCAAATCTTCTATTCTTCGTCTGGTTCAATGACGCAATCCGAGACACACTCCTCAAATTTCTTTTTATCCCAAAGCTCAATCGAACCATAAGAAACATAGAAAATCTGGCGGGCGTTTTCTGTTAGTTGCCATGCCAAATCGTCGTTTGCACAGATCAAATCGCAACCTTCAGCCAAATGAATTTTGGCGGCTCGAATTTCTGTTTCAGTTCCTAGCTCGTCACCACTTTCGTCGTCGTATTTTTCCCAGTAATACACGGTTAAATCGACAGACTTAACACCTTGAACGTGTTCAACTTCAAAAGTTGCCTCCCAAATATCATCTCTTTCTATAATGTATGACATTGTCAATCTCTCCGAAAATTTTCAAACAAAAGTTTGTGATTGATCAAGCAGCGATACAACAAAAAAATCTTAGTATGAAGATACACACCACATTAAAAAATGACAAGGAGAAATAAAAAATGGGCTGGACCAGCTATGAAATTCCCGACTTAGAGGTTCGCGGTAAATTTAAACTCGAAGAAAAGTTGGAGAGGTCTTTTCGTGAGTTATGTCGATCGCTCCTTGAAGTCATTGAGGAAAATGGCGATGAAAATACAAATTGGGAAGAGTTGACATCAGTTTTAAAGAATGATTTTGATTACATCCCTGAGGCGATGACAGCCGAAGACGTTAAACAAGCTATTTGTGATCAAGATACACAACATCTCAATTTCCAGAAATTAAAAGACGTTCGCTACGATTTTTATCTCATAGACGAAGCACTAGAGAACGTGAGTTCAGATGTGTTTTTATCTCAATCAGATGCTCAATCAAAATTCGACGATTACTCTCACGTTTTCGGTAAAATTAAAGGCGAGTATTTACTGGTTTCGGAGGTCGATGAAGCCTGTGTCGGACTGCAAATGACAGAAGAGGGCATCTTTTTACCAGGGCTGATTGAAGCCTATGGTGAAAATTATGGCTCAGACTATATTCCTGATGCACCTGATATTTTTGAAGCTAATAGCGCTCCACACAGAGTGCTCCTGGAGATCTTAGAAGATGATTGGGAAACAGAGTACATGGCCTATCGCTTCACCTGCCGTCAACCAGAAGGTGATGAGGACACCAGAGAGTACGCAGAATATCGTGATGTTTTTGGCCCAATGCGTTTGGAAACATTAAAGATCAAATTGGGAGAAAATACATTTCTCACGGCGTCAAGAAATAGATGGAACGAGAATAATTTGGTGATTAAACTCTCACGAAATAAAGAAAAAACTGATCACACTGAATTCTTAGATGAGTTAGCTACTAAACATACTAAAAATCTTTTGGATGCTAATCTGTCAGATTGGTTAAAATTTTTTAAACAATTCCATCAAGAATTAAAGTTAGAGCTAACAGAAATAGAACTGAGTAATTTGGATAAGTTGACGGCCTAAATCGATTAAGCCAGTGTAGTTTGGGTTGCCGATGTTTGGCAGCCCAACACAAAACTAAGACATACCCCAACCTGCCGGACTACAATTAACCATATCATTCTCAGCCATCACACCCATCATGCTGCCGCTACTCGATCCAAAGAACGATTACATTTTCAAACGTCTCTTTGCCCAATCACCCGAATTGCTATCCGATTTGATCAACAGCATCCGCTATGATCAACCGCCGATTACCATCACCGATATTCTCAATCCCAATATCTCCGGAGAAGACCTCCACGCCAAAGAAATCGTGTTGGATGTCTTGGCCAAAGATGGTTTTGGGGTGCAATACAATATTGAAATTCAGGTGCGGAAACAGACGTATTGGGGAGAGCGAAGTTTGTATTACAGTTCGCGTCTTATCAGCGAACAGTTAGAAAGCGGTCAATCCTATCGCGAGATGAAGCATGTGATTTGTATTCATCTACTGGATTTTGATTTATTCCCTGAACATCCTGAACAAGCTTCATGGCGGTTTGAACTGCGCGATCAACACATTCCCGATGTTGTCCTCACCAAAGCACAGCAAATTGATATTCTGGAATTAGACAAAGCCGACCGTCTACAACTTGCGCCCACTGCATTAAAGAATTGGGTCGATCTGTTTGAACACTGGCAGGAGCAACACATCATGGCACAGCTGACACACACACCGGTAATGACTGTTTTGCAATCCCTAGAGCAAATGAGCCAGACCAAGGAAGAACGATTACGGGCATTGGCACGCGAACGGGCGGTGTGGGATTACAACACAGAGATTCAAGTGGCAGAAGAACGTGGTGAGCAGCGAGGGTTGGAAAAGGGCAGGGAAGATGGCATGCAAACCCTCCTCCGAACATTGATTGAGGCGCGGTTTGGACAGCCATTACCGGATTGGATGTTGTCGCGGTTACGGGCAGCGACGCCGGAGCAGTTGCAGCAGTGGGGAGTGTCGTTAACACAAGCACAGCGGTTAGAGGATATTTTCGAGGGTTAACCAGCACCGTCGCCGTATGTAGGGGCAAGCCTCTGTGCCTGCCCTGATATTTGTACCGGTTCGTGTCACATACGGCAGTATTTTGCCGATGTGGTGGGCACAGAAACGTGCCTAACGAGCCAGCATCTAAGACATCTCACCTCGCGAAACGGGGTCGCTGTGGCGATAGATAGACAAAACCAGCCGTTTATTCTCCACGCTTTCATATTCACAAATCTGGCGGATGGTTCGTTCTTCGAGCACAAAATCGGCAGCTAACAGCAACACCCCATCGCGACTGAACAAATCTCGCGCCAAAATCATGCCGGGTAATAAATTAAGCGAATACAGCTCGACAATTTCGGTCTCTGGGGTGGTTTCTGGTTGTTCAACAAACAGCGCATTAAATGCCGCTACCACGGTTGGGTCGTAGCGCATCCCCGCACCTTGGGCAATTCGTTTTCTGGCTTCGTTTTCTGAATAACTGATGTCTTCCAACATGCCATCTTGCCACGCATAAAAATCGCTGGCGACGGCCAAAATGCGGGCACCAAGTGGGATTTGCATACCGGCTAAGCCTTCGGGCACACCTTGTCCATTAAAATGTTCACAATAAGACCGGATCAGACGGGCGGTTTCGGCCAATTCCTCTAAACCCATTAACGCTTGTTGGCCTTTCAATGGATGTTTGCCCCATAGTTGTTTTTCTTCAGCACTGAGTTGAGAAACCGGCTTACTCAATAGGCGATCTGGTAGGCTAATTTTGCCGAGGGTATGCAATAAACCCGCGAGGAAAATATCTTGGGTGGTTTTGTGGTTGGCACCCAACTGTCCTGCAATCCGGCGTGCCAGCGTTGCTACCCGTCGTGAAAAGCCAGCACTATGGCCATCGCGCAGCTCGATAAGATGTGAGAACACATGAATCGAGCTGATGAAATTTTTCTTCAAGCGTTCATGCGCGCTATGCAGCTCGGCGGTACGCGCTTTGACTTTATCTTCTAGGCTGGCATTGAGTTGTTTAAGCTGTTCATTTTGTTGTTGAGTCAGTGCTTCTAAACGGTTTTTTTCCCGCAATAACGCCTGTTTTTCTAAACCATCTTGCACTGTGAGTAACAAATCTTGATCGTTCCACGGTTTGGCTAAATAGCGGTAAATTTCACCTTGGTTAATCGCCGACACGGTCGAATTGAGATCAGAATACCCGGTGAGTAACATGCGCAACGTGTTTGGCCAGCGGCGTAACACTTCTGCTAAAAAAGTCGCGCCGTCCATTTCCGGCATCCGCATGTCGGAAATCACCACATCAACCTGCCCTTGTTCCTGTTCGAGGATTGCCAAGCCTTCGGCACCGCTTTGTGCGGTCAATAAACGATAACCCGTGGGCCGAAAGAGCCGCCGTAAGGCAGACAGAATATTGGCTTCATCATCGACACATAACACCGTAAAATTAGACATGAGGCGGTTCCTCTATTGTTGCTTGGTTGATGGGTAGGATAATTCTGAATAGGCTGCCTATGCCGGCTTCACTTTCTAATTCGATCCGACCATGATGGTTTTGAATAATTCCAAACGATAACGACAGACCTAGACCTGTCCCTTGGCCGACTGGTTTGGTGGTGAAAAAAGGATCGAAAATTCGGGTTTGTAGTTCTTTTGGAATGCCACAGCCACTGTCCTGAATTTCAATGGCGACGTGCTGTGGATCGAATAAACGCGTGGTAACGGTGATTTGGCCGCGTTTGTTGCCGTCCATCGAATGGGCTGCATTAACCAATAAATTCATAAACACTTGGTTTAACTGCGACGGCACACATTCCACCAATGGAATATCACCATAATGACGGATCACATCGGCTCTATATTTGATTTCGTTATGAGCGATGTTCAGCGTGCTATTCAGCCCTTGGTGTAAATCGACTTTTTCCCAACTTTGGGCCCGATCAATCCGAGAAAAATCTTTTAAGTCCTGCACAATTTTGCGCACTCGAATCACCCCTTCATTCGACTCGCGTAATAGATCGGGCAAGTCGGCTCGCAGGTACACCAAATCTTTGTCTGTGCACACTGCCCGCGCTGTTTCTGCCACCGGATGATCTAAGGGAAGGGCCGAGAGGCATTGTTCTAGGCTATCAATAATCGCGAACAAATCCTCTAAATAGCGTCCCAATGAAGCTAAATTCGATTGGATATAACCGACTGGATTGTTGATTTCATGGGCAACACCGGCGGCGAGTTGGCCAATGGATGCCATTTTTTCAGACTGTAAAAGCTGCTGCTGTGCCTCTCGCAGTAATCCGTTCAGTTTGGTTAATTCTTCATTCCGCCGCCGCAATTCATTCTCGGAGGCTTTACGGCGCACGATGTCTTTTTCTAATTCCGACTTGGCGACACTGAGTTGTTTTGTCCGTTGTTCAACTAAATACTCCAATTCACTATGAGCGCGGGTTAACGCTTGTTCGGCTTGTTTGCGTTCAGTGACATCTTGCAAAGTTTCAATCGCACCAATGAGATAACCATCGGTGTCGAACAACGGAGCAGCAGTGAGAAATAACCAACGACCGGCGGGGCCAAGGTGCCGGAAAAATCCTTCAGCTTCATACGCGCCTTCAATCAAAGAAGAATAACGCCGGCCTTTGATATATAAGCCATTCGATTCATCCAAGGGCAAACCTTCAATGATTAAATCAGCTAAGACCAAGCGCGGTTGTGGATAGAAAGGTTGCCATTGTTTTTGTGTCCCAACCATCTCTTTGGCACTAAAACCGGTGATGTATTCACAGGCGCGGTTCCAATGTGTGATGGTATGGCTTAAATCAAGCACAAAGGTTGGCACTGGCCCATCTTCAATAATTTGATCCAACAATTTGGCGCTACGCAGTTGGGCTTGTACTGCTGATTGCCGTTGTCGAATTAATGAGGTGATATCCGACCCAATGGCGGCATAGCCAATTTCGCCTTCACTATCAAAAAAGGGGAAAATATGCAGCTGCAGGTGAAATAATTGGCCGTTTTTACTGCGATTGGCTAACTGACCGTGCCAGCTGGCGCCGGCACTAAGCGTTTCCCACAAGGTTCGAAATACATCGGGGGAATGTAAACCCGAGCGCAGGATACGATAAGAACGCCCTAACAACTCGTCACGACGATAGCCACTGAGATGACAAAACGCCTGATTGACATAACACATGCGACCACGGCTATCACTCAAACTCAATGGCAGGTGTTCGTTAAACAGCATATACCCCAACTGTTGTCGGACAGTGGCGGGCAACTCGACCTCTTGGGCCAAATTTGCCAAGGAACACGTTAAATTTAGATGGATGGGCATAATGTCTTCCTCACATGCCGGATGGGGCGAATGATGCCGCCGATTTTTCTTATTGATACCCACTGCCATCTTGATGCAGAGCGCCTTTTTTCTCAACATGCAGCGGTAATGTCTGCGGCGTGGGCAGCGGATGTCAGACAAATTGTGATTCCTGCTGTCAGTGCCGCCAACTTTGCACGCCAACAGTGGCTGCACCAGCGTTATGGTTGCGCCGTTGCGTATGGTTTGCATCCCTTAGCCGTCGGTTGTCGGGCAGACAATGCACAACAGTTAACGCAGATTGCCGAGGCGCTGCAATCGGGGCAGGCGTGTGCCGTGGGGGAAATCGGTTTGGACTTTTATCATGGGCAAGATGGGGCGGAAGAACAAGAATGGGTTTTTGTGCAGCAATTACAGTTGGCACAGCAACATCAACTCCCCGTGTTGTTACATAGCCGGCGTGCTGTCGATCGAGTGTTAAAATATCTGCGTCGCTATCCGGTGGTAGGGGGAATCGCCCATGCTTTTAACGGTAGCGAACAGCAAGCCGAGGTGTTTTTACAGTTAGGGTTTAAACTGGGCTTTGGTGGAGCGATGACTTTTAGTGGTTCGCGACGGATTCGTCGCTTGGCCAGCCATTTGCCATTGTCGGCTGTGGTGTTAGAAACCGATGCGCCGGATATGGCGCCACAATGGGCACAAGGTCAGGTTAATCAACCTGCTAATATACGGCGTTTTGCTGCTGAGCTTGCGGATTTACGCAAGATAGAATTCACCGAGCTGACCCAAGCTTGTTTGGTGAATACTTGGCAGGCTTTGCCGAAACTGGCGGCGGGGTCTGTGTTGTCTATCGCCGCGCCATCAACTTAAAAACAGGTTATGTCACTATGTCCACCTTTTCTCTTGCCAATCATTTTTTGATTGCGATGCCAAATATGACCGACCCGCTCTTTGCAAAAAGCGTGGTCTATCTGTGTGAACATACAGAGAATGGCGCGATGGGCGTGGTATTAAACCGGCCCTCAGAAATGACGCTGTCTGTATTATTTGAACAAGTGGGGCTGCATCTCGGTCGTCCCGAGTGGGAGAATCTGCCCGTTTATTTTGGTGGCCCCGTGCAAACAGATCGGGGGTTTGTCTTGCATCAACCCGCCGGTGAATGGCAATCCAGTCTGCAAGTTACCGAACAAACCGCCCTAACGACTTCACGCGACATTCTTAATGTGATGGTTGAAGGCGGTGGGCCAGAACGCTTGTTCTTATGTTTAGGTTATTCAGGCTGGGATGCGGGGCAATTGGAGCATGAGCTGGCGCAAAATGCGTGGTTAAGCGTCGAAGCGCCCGCCGATTTAGACCTGATTTTCGATTTACCCTCAGAACATCGTTTTAATGCAGCCATGTCGTTGTTAGGCATTGATATGTTGTCGTTATCCGATCAAGTGGGGCACGCCTAATGCAGGTGAGCGGCGGTGTCTTGGCATTTGATTTTGGTGAACAACGGATTGGTATTGCCACTGGCGATACCCTAGTGGGCATTGCTCATCCCCTTGAAACCTTGCACGGGGCAGAAACCGAGCCCCGTTTTCAACGTATTGCAAACTTAATCGCAGAATGGCAACCCAACGCCCTTGTGGTTGGCCTACCCACACATGCCGATGGCACACCACACGAGATGACTCGTTTGGCTGTACGCTTTGCGCGGCGGCTTGAGGGGCGGTTTGGCTTGACGGTTTTTTTGGTGGATGAACGCCACAGTTCATTAGTGGCTGAGGCTTTGTTAAAAGAGGTTGGCGTGCGTGGGCGCAAGCAAAAACCTGCGCTCGACCAAGTGGCGGCGCAGGCGATTTTGCAAAGCTTTTTTGAGGCGCCAGAGATGGCAATAGCTGTCAACGACTATATTTTGCCAACCTCAACCCCGCTCGAATAACGCCATAGCCCGCAAACGCTGTGCGGCATGGTCAACAATGGGGTGAGGGTAATCGCGCCCTAAACGGAAACCCAAGGGCAGTTGTTTGGCCTGCCACGGTGCATGAATGGCCTTGTCATCTAAATTGGCTAATTCAGGCACATAACGGCGAATAAATTGTCCTTTCGGGTCGAATTTTTGTGATTGGGTGACTGGGTTGAAAATGCGGAAATAGGGTTGTGCATCACAGCCAGTCGATGCCGCCCATTGCCAACCACCGTTATTAGCGGCAAGGTCATAGTCTAATAACCAACGGGCAAAGTGTGCTTCACCCTTTCGCCAATCGATGAGCAAATCTTTCACCAAAAAGCTGGCGGTAATCATCCGCAGGCGGTTGTGCATCCAACCCACTTGTTGCAACTGGCGCATCGCAGCATCGACAATCGGGTAGCCCGTCCGCCCTTCACACCACGCAACAAAATGCGCTTCCTCTCCCGGGAAAACCAAACCCTCATACTCTGCTTTAAAACTGTGTCCGCTGGCGACATCGGGGCGGTGGTAGAGAATTTGTTGATAAAAATCACGCCAAATTAACTCATTTAACCAGCCCTCGGCCCCTTCGCCGCCATGCTCAAATGCGGTGCGTGCCAGTTGTCGGATAGAGACTGTGCCAAAACGGACATGGGCAGATAAATAGGACACCCCTTTTACCGCAGGAAAATCACGGGCTTGTTTATAAAGCGACATTCGCGGTAGGAAGTCGGCCCATAGCTGTTCCCCTCCACGCATCCCTGTTTTGATATGCAGTGCAGCGAAATTACAGGCCACAAAACCCAAATCAGCCACACTTGGCAGCGGAGGCACATGCGGTTGTTGCCACAGCGCGCTGCGATAGTATTCCACCGGATAACTTTGTAAAAATTCGGAAGAGATGTTTTTTAGCCAGCTATTTTTATAAGGGGTAAAAACGCTGAAAGGCTTGCCGGCTTGAGTGAGCAGCTCTGCCCGTTCAAAAATCACATGGTCTTTAGCATCAAAAAAAGCACAACCTTGCGTGGCGAGCGTTTGTGCGACAGCATGGTCACGGGCGATTGCTGAGGGGTCGTCATCATGATTACAGAACACCGCTTGGGCTTGGTAGTGGGCAGCGAGGCGGGGAATTTCTGTTTTCGCATCACCATGCACCACACAGAGCGCAGACCCCTGTTGTCGCAAAGCCTGATCGAGCTCAGCCACTGCGTGCCAAATAAACGAAACTCGCCGGTCATCTCTGGGTAAGCTGGCCAAAATAGTGCTATCAAATACAAAGACACACAGCACTTGTTCGCTTTGTTGTAAGGCATAGCATAGCGCAGCGTGATCAAAATCACGCAAATCTCGCCGAAACCAACACAGGCTACGTTGATAAGAAGCCGGAACAACAGCCATTAAAATTCTCCTGAATTGAGTCTAAACCGTTAAAATCGCATCATTTTTCGGAGCAAGTCCCCGTGATTCAATGGTTTCCTGGCCACATGCACAAGGCACGCAAGGCCTTTCACGAGCGTTTATCTGATACCGATGTGGTGATTGAAATGGTAGATGCTCGCCTACCCCGTTCATCTTCTAACCCAATGTTGGAAGAATTGGTGTTAGGCCGAAAGCCTTTGCTGAAAGTCTTAAATAAGCAAGACCTCGCCGATCCAAGCGTGACTCAACAATGGCTACATTGGTTTGCCTCGCATGAAAAAACCCAAGCCATCGGGCTGGACTATCACGAGCGCGCACCTGCACGACGGATTTTAGAAGCCAGTCGCAGTTTGGCACCGCATCGTGCTAGTTTTGATAAGCCACTCCGTTTGATTATTTGTGGTATTCCTAACGTCGGAAAATCCACTTTGATTAACACCCTCACTGGCCGCAAAGTGGCAAAAACCGGTAATGAGCCTGCTATTACCAAAACACAACAGCGGGTCGAACTCGATGAAAACGTCACCTTGTGGGATACCCCCGGTATGTTGTGGCCAAAAATTGAGCACCCCTTCTGTGGCGATATGTTGGCAGCAAGTGGTGCCATTGGGCGCAATGCCTTAGACGAGGAAGGGGTGACCCTCAGTTTATTGACCGTATTGGCCCAACGTTATCCAGACGCTTTGCGTGAACGCTACCAATTGGCTGAACTGGCGACGACGGATTTTGAGCTGTTCGAGCAAATTGGCCGCCGCATGGGCACCGTCCGCGCCGGCGGTAGAGTGGATGCCCAGAAAGCAGCAGAACGCTTGCTAACCGATTTCCGCGATGGGCGAATAGGTCGTATTAGTTTGGAAACGCCGCAAGATTGGGAACGCATCAGCCAAGAGATTCAAGCCCAGCGCGAGGCAGAGGCTGCCGCCCGCGCAGCACAACCACAACCGAAACGTAAAAAATCGCGTGCTGCGCGTTTGTTAGCGGAAGATGACGATACCGCCGCCAGTTAAGCGGGGTGTTAGTCACTGGTTAACAAAGCTTGTGCGACTGCCTGACCGGATAAGAAAGCATGTTCCACTCGGTCACCTAAACACCAATCACCCGCAATGCCCAAACGCAAAGCACGATCAAATAGGCAAGTTTGGCCTAATGCGCGTGCCGTGCGGGCATAACGCCAACGGTGTACCGCAACTGCTTCGACTGGCCCTTGCACCACCTGCTGCATAGCAGCGGTTAACGTGGCTTGCACCCAGTCCGTGGCATGGTGGAGATGTTGTTCTGCCCAATCGCCGCGACTGTGGGCCACCCAGTTGAGGCTGTCATGTCGGCCCGGTTTGCTGACCTCATGCGCCACCCACGCCAATGGACTGTCATTATCAATAAATGCCGCATCAAACGGTGGTTTGGCTTCGCTTTGTGCCAATAAACTCCAACACGCAGTCATCTGGACGTTTTGCTCAATGTCTCCCGCAAAATGATGCACACCTGAAAGCAAGGCGACGGCTTGTGGGGCGGGGATGGCTAAAATAAGGCCATCGAAGCTGTGTGTGCTGCCGTCATCGAGAAACACGCGCCAATTACTGCCGGTGGGTTCGATCTGTTGTACTCGATGCCCACGCTGGCAATGTAATCCTTCAGCCAAAAATCGTCCTAAGGCACTCATACCGGGTACGCTGACGTAGCGGTCGTCAGGATAAGCCGCCTCAAGACCGCGCTGGGTGAGGTGAACTAATTTACCGGGCCATACTTCTACGGCGCCTTCTTCACGCCAAGCGGCAGCTTCTGTAATAAAAGCGGGATGCCGTACGGTAAAGAAGGCTGCACCATGATCGAATTGTCCGGTTTCACCTCGGCGGGTACTCAACCGCCCTCCCAAACCACGGCCTTTTTCAAATACGGTGACTTGTAAACCGGCTTCGTCTAATGCTCGGGCTGCGGTTAACCCCGCCATCCCTGCACCAATAATCGCAATATGCACCGCTGTACTCCTTGTTATCACCCACCCGCAGCGTGGTCGTGTTGTGGGACAATTCCCCTCGTTCAACAGGGGCTCTATCTGAGATTTGAGTCATTACATCATATTTTGTTCTAGACAAAAACTAAACATTTTTACATTAGGAAAAACCACATCATGTTAAATATTTTGTGGCCAGTATTTTTTTTGCTCGCGGCGATTGCCGCTCTCGCTAACTGGTGGCAGGGCGATGCCGAGGTGTTTGCGCGGATGATGACTGCCCTATTCGATATGGCAAAAACCAGTATTGAAATTTGTATTGCGCTGGCCGGTAGTTTAGCGTTGTGGATGGGGTTTTTAATGATCGCTGAACGGGCTGGCCTAATGAATGCGTTAGCGCGGGTATTAGCGCCCCTCTTTCGCCGCTTGATGCCAGAAGTGCCCAATGGACATCCGGCACTGGGATTTTTAACCATGAACTGTGCGGCCAATGTGTTGGGGCTGGATAATGCAGCCACCCCAATTGGCTTAAAAGCCATGCGTGCATTACAAGAACTGAACCCGACACCCGACACAGCCACCAATGCACAAATTTTATTTCTGGTGCTGAACGCATCCTCTTTGACCTTATTGCCGGTCACTATTTTTGTCTATCGCGCTCAGCAAGGGGCGGCGGATCCTGCTGCTGTATTTCTCCCCATTTTATTGGCCACCAGTGCTTCTAGCCTAGCAGGATTATTCGCGGTTGCCGTGGTGCAACGGCTGAAATTTGACTGGGTGATGTGGGGATATGTTTTGGCTATCGGTGCGGTACTCGCGATGTTAATGTCGAGCTTAGCCACCCTGCCGGCGGCTTTATTAACAGAAGTCTCCTCATTAACAGGTAATCTGGTCTTATTTTCCATTCTGTTAGGATTTTTATCCTATGCTTTTTACCAAAAAATAGCGGTTTATGATGCTTTTATTGAAGGTGCGAAGGGTGGTTTTGAAATAGCGATCCAACTGTTGCCGTATTTAGTCGCGATGTTGGCTGCGATTGGGGTATTGCGCGCCAGTGGTGCATTAGATTGGGCACTCAGTGGTATCCGTTATGTTGTAACCCTTTTTAATGGTGATATTCGTTTTGTTGATGCCTTACCCACTGCATTGATTAAACCGTTTTCAGGCAGTGGAGCACGTGCCATGATGATTGAAACCATGAAAAACTTTGGAGTCGATAGTTTTCCTGCTCGATTAGCGGCGGTGATCCAAGGCAGCACCGAAACCACTTTTTATGTATTGGCTGTTTATTTTGGTGCCGTGGGGGTTCGTTACACTCGCCATGCTATTCCTTGTGCTTTATTCGCTGATTTATGTGGTGTGCTCGCGGCTATTGCGGTGTGTTATTGGTTTTTTGGTTAAAAAAAACCGCTGCACGAGGCAGCGGTTTGATTGGCTTGATACGCTGAAATTATTTAATCAGCAAATCATCGCGTGAACGACCTTGTTCTTCCCAGTGCACCATCCATAATGGCGAACGACCACGGCCAGTCCAAGTCACGGAAGGATCGGTTGGATGATGGTATTTTGGTTTAACCGGTGCGCGGGTTTCATCGCTTAAACGACGGCCATTATCCAAACGAGCCAAATCATCGGTGCTCAAACCCGCGATATTCATCAGCTGATTAATCTGAGCCAGCACTTGACGGCGGCTTTGCAGACGACGCTCTTCAATATGTGCTTTCAGTTCTTTTTCAACGGATAAAGCATCTTCCAAAGACAATTCTCTGATTTGTTCTACCAGATTTTCTAAGTTTGCGGACATCGTATTTTCCTTCGCAAGAGAGTCATAAAACTATCACCGTCTAATTAAAGCCAAAATATCTACTGAAGGCAATAGCAAACTAAATAAAAATGTGATTTTTGTTGTTACTGGAATTCAACCGGACGATGATAAAACGCCAAACATGCACGCAAGGCAGCTTCTTGTGCCGAGGTCAATTTAGAAAACTGCAAGCCGTAAACATTGGAATCTCCAATGTTTTTTGCGGGTTGAGCCCAAGCCACTTTGCCATCTAATTGCAGTGGTTTTTGGTTTTGATAGGCGTCTAAAGACTGTTGTGGCAAGAACAATTCTAGCTTGACTGGCTCGTCGCTTTTTAATTCGGCAATACTGGCAATTCGAATGCCAGAAATACTTAAATCCAAAGTGGCTGCTTCAACATTTTCCCCATGATGAAGTACACGCGCCAATAGCGGCGTATCTGAACGAGGATGGCGGCGTTTTTCATGGTTGGCGGGTTGTGCTTTGACTTTGCGGTCTAAGACAAAACCTGCCATGGTTTGATTGAGCTGCTCACTAATACGGAAAATCGTATCGCCAATGCTGGCTGTGGTCGCCACTTTAGAAGACGATTCACGCAAGGTAGTAAACAGAGCCGCCAGTGTTTCCTCTAGACGGTCGAACTCGCGCATTTGTTCTTCACTGGCACCCGTGATATGACGACTTCCTTCGGCTGTGCGCGCAATTTCACCAACCATATTTTCAATCACGGCCACTGTTGACGCGGCAACCTCACGGCTACTCTGCACGCCTTCCACCACTGAGTGCATGGAATCAGTGACCTGAACCACACTCTCATTAAGAGACGTGATAATCCGGTTGACTTCTTCCGCAGACGACGTCGAACGCTCAGCTAATTTTCGTACTTCATCTGCCACTACCGCAAAACCACGCCCTAATTCCCCTGCTCGTGCTGCCTCAATCGCTGCATTTAACGCCAACAGATTGGTCTGACCAGCAATTTCTTTAATGGTTGAGATAATGTCGTTGATTTGACTTGTGCTGGCTTCGAGTTCGGCAATTCGCTGTGACGCAGTAGCGACCTGTTGTGATGTTTGTTCTAGGCCATCAATGTTGCGCTCGACCGACTCAATCCCTTCCCTGCCACGGTTTTCTAACTCAATAGCACGACCTGCTGCTTGCTGTGCTTGTTCTAACACTTGACTGGCAATGGCCTGCAAACTTTTGGTGGCGGCGCTGACTTCTGACGAACGTTGTTCTTCTTTTTCGCTGACTTCAGCAATTTCGCGCGCAAGGGTAGTGACTTGATAGGCCGATTGATTGACTTGGCGGCCACTGTCTTCGATCTGCCCCAGAATTGCTGCCATTTTTTGCCGCATGACTTCAAAGCTGACTTGAAGCTCGCCCACCTCATCTTCTGCTGTGGCAGGGACTGCATGGGTTAAATCGCCTTTTTGCATGGCAGCTAAGGCATCACGTAGTGCCAAAATCGGTTGCACAAATAAACGTGCTGCTAAACCAATCACCACAAATTGCACGGCAAACTCTAAACCTGACTCCCAGATGGCATGGATAATCCATTGTTGGCGTTCTGCTTCTAAAGAAGCAATCAAACTTAATGACGCCCCACCTTGTCGAGCAATATCAATCATATTGTCAAGTTCATACACCGCTAATACACGGTTGTAGACAGTGGTAATCATCGTAACTAGGAAAAACCCTAGCTGGAGTTTCCAACGAACACTGAGACGAGAAAACCATTTCATAGCGTACCAGCCTCTAAAAAATATGGCATAAGGCGAGAGATTAGCGGTATTGTGCATTGCAAGACAATGAAAAAACCGCCTTTGACGGCGGTTTTTTCACTTTGAAACAAAAAGCAAATCAAATGCGGCGTGCCAATTCTGTCGCTTTTCCCAAATATTCAGCAGGAGACAACGCTAACAAACGCTGTTTTTCTGCCTCGGGAATGGCCAGACTTTGGATAAAACTTGCCAACGTTTGTTGGGTAATGCCATCGCGACCACGGGTTAATTCTTTTAATTGCTCGTAAGGGTTTTCTACACCATAACGACGCATAACAGTTTGAATTGGCTCAGCTAATAGCTCCCATGCTTGATTGAGATCGGCTGCCAAAGCAGGCGGGTTAATCTCGAGCTTATTCAAACCACGCATCAAAGCTTTAAAGCCTAAGGCGCTATAACCGACTGCCACACCCATATTACGCAATACGGTCGAATCGGTTAAATCACGCTGCCAACGGCTGACAGGTAATTTTTCTGCTAAATGCAACAGCAGGGCATTGGCCAAACCGAAATTCCCTTCGGCATTTTCAAAATCAATCGGATTGACTTTGTGTGGCATGGTCGAACTACCAACTTCACCTGCAACCACTTTCTGTTTGAAGTAGCCAAGAGAAATATAACCCCAAATATCCCGCGCTAGGTCAATCAAAATGGTGTTGACACGCGACAACAAATGGAAGAATTCCGCCATATAGTCGTGAGGTTCAATTTGAATGGTGTAAGGGTTGTAGGTTAAACCCAGCCCTTCAACAAAGCGTTGTGCCAAGCCTTCCCATTCCACATCAGGATAAGCGGCTAAATGGGCATTAAAGTTACCCACTGCGCCGTTGATTTTGCCTAGCATGTCTTGTTGGGCAATTTGTTGGCGTTGACGCTGTAGGCGATAGACAACATTCGCCAGCTCTTTGCCCATGGTCGAAGGGGTGGCAGGTTGACCGTGGGTGCGTGCCATCATTGGCACATCGGCAAACTGATGGGCCAGCTCGGTTAATTTGGTGATCGTCGCATCAAGCGTTGGCAACACCACTTCATCACGGGCCGCTTTCAACATCAAACCATGCGACAGATTGTTAATGTCTTCTGATGTACAAGCAAAGTGAATGAACTCACTGGCAGCAACCACTTCTGGGTTGCCTGACAAACGTTCTTTCAGCCAATATTCAATGGCTTTCACATCGTGGTTGGTCCGCGCTTCAATGGCTTTTACTGCCTCGGCATGGGCTACGCTAAAGCCGGCAATTAAGGCATCAATTTCTTGCAGCGTTTCGGCAGAGAAAGGCGCAATTTCGCTGATTGCTGGTTCGGCTGCCAACATTTTCAGCCATTCCAACTCCACTTGGACGCGGAATTTCATCAGGCCATATTCACTGAAAATAGGGCGCAGTGCTTCGCCGCTGGCGGCATAACGACCATCAAGAGGAGAAAGCGCAGTTAAAGTATGAGGAGTCATCATCAGAATCGACTTTTTATCAAAAGAAAAAATAACGTCTTACATCGCTTGCAAACGGCGGTGTACGGCACGAGCAAGATGTTCAGCTGCAGCAGGGCAATAGCGGAAGAATAATTCTGGCTCGACCATTTCCAGTTCCATCACCGCCAACTGGCCGTGGTTATCGCGAATCACATCCACCCGTGCGTACATCACATCAAAGGGCACTGCGGCAACTGCTGCTTGGGCAAAGGCTATTTCCTCTGCTGTGGCTTCGTGGGGGTGCACTGTACCGCCATGATCGTCTTGCACGCGGAAATCACCTGCCTTAGCCGTTTTGCGAATGGCATGGGTGACTTTGCCATCAATTACAATAATCGACAGCTCGCCTTGCTCGGTGATAGCGTGTTGGAAGGGCTGTAACAGCAGGCTTTCATGTGCAATTAGTTCGGCGTAAATAGCTTGGTAATCCGCCACCTGTTGACGATGAAAACGATAGGTATGGCGTGCTGCACCTGATACCGCCGGCTTGAGAATCCATTGCTCATCGTCAAACAGTGCCAACTGATCGGCCAAGGTGTGTGGGTCACCGACCTCGATAAAATGGGTGGGGACAATTCGCACACCAGCGGTTTGTAGATAAGCCAAATAGTGTTTATCGACATTCCAACGCAGCAATGGTGCTGGATTAAACAGCTGGCATTGTTGTGACACCTGTTCAAGCCACGGTGAGAAGGTCGCAAAGCGGTCGAAGTAATCCCATGTGCTACGGAATAACAAACTTTGTGCATCCCCTGAGGTATTCGCAGGGTCTGCCCAATCGCGGCGTATCACACGCAACCCTAAGGCTTGCAATGCCTCGACGACATAGCGATCTTCGGCATGGAGTTGGCGGCTATACCAATCGTCTTTTTCTTCAACCAGATAGCGTGCTTCGGTTAATACCACCACATCCCACATTGGATGGGTCTTTGCAACAGATGAATTCATCGCCTTACATGCCTGGCAGCATGCCTTTCATTCCACGCATTAACTTAGAAATACCGCCTTTAGCAGTAAACTGCTTCATCATTTTTTGAGTTTCTTCAAACTGCTTTAACAGACGGTTGACCTCTTGCACGGTGACCCCGCTGCCCGCAGCGATCCGGCGTTTACGGCTGGCTTTAATTAAATCGGGTTTGGCACGTTCTTCTCGGGTCATCGAATTGATAATGCCCTCGATGCGGTTGACTGCTTTATCTGCTTCAGCGCCTTGTACCCCTTTGGCGAGTTGGCCTAGCTGGCCGGGCATTTTTTCCATCAAACTGACCATACCGCCCATTTTTCGCATCTGTTGGATTTGGGCTTTGAAATCTTCAAGGTCGAAACCCTTACCTGATTTCAGCTTCTTCGCCATCTTGAGCGCTTCGGCCTGATCCATGCCTTTTTGCACGTCTTCGATCAGCGACAGCACATCACCCATGCCCAAAATACGGCTGGCCATCCGTTCTGGATGGAATGGTTCTAAACCGGTTAATTTTTCGCCAACACCAATAAATTTAATCGGTTTGCCGGTGACATGGCGCACCGAGAGCGCCGCCCCACCACGCGAGTCACCATCGAGTTTGGTTAATACCACACCGGTTAATGGCAAGGCTTCGTTAAACGCCTGTGCCGTATTCACCGCATCTTGACCCTGCATGGCATCAACCACAAACAGGGTTTCCACCGGATTTAACGCGGCATGAAGGGCTTTGATTTCCTCCATCATTGCTGCATCAATCGCCAAACGGCCGGCGGTATCGACTAATAACACGTCAAAGAAATGCCGTTTAGCATGATCAACTGCGGCCAGTGCAATCGCGACAGGCTTCTGGCTTGGATCTGAGGGGAAAAACTCGACATCGAGCTGTTTGGCGAGGGTTTGTAACTGTTCAATCGCTGCTGGGCGATAGACGTCTGCCGACACCACCAACACTTTTTTCTTGTGTTTTTCTTTGAGTAGTTTGGCAAGTTTACCGACAGTGGTGGTTTTACCGGCACCTTGCAAACCTGCCATCAAGATAATGGCTGGTGGAACGGCAGCCAAATTCAGAGCATCGTTTTGTGCCCCCATCAGCTTGACCAGTTCTTCATGCACCACGCCGATAATGGCTTGACCTGGTGTCAGGCTGCCCATCACCTCCTGACCCAGTGCGCGTTCTTTTACGCTGGCAACAAAATTTTTCACTACGGGTAAGGCAACATCGGCTTCTAAAAGCGCCATGCGTACTTCACGCATGGCATCGGCGATATTGTCTTCGGTAAGGCGCGCATGGCCTCGTAACGTTTTAATGACGCCGGAAAGTCGGTTTGTCAGATTGTCGAGCATCGGGAATGTCCTTCGTGAGATGCCAACGCCAGAAGGGTTTGGTATAGACTTGGCAAAGTTTCTATTTTAACCCATAGGCCAAAATGCCGCCGCATTTCACCGCGCGCAGTTGGCTGGCTGCTGGTTGTCACTATGCCTTTTTCTGCTTTTACCTTGTTGGCTGCTGCGGCAGCCTTGTTATATCTCTTAATGAGCCGCTACTTTTTTGTCCGCTGGCAAGGACAACGCCAACCGCTGACCGCCAGTATGCGGCTGGCCGAACAAACCACTTTAGCGGCGGCATTGTTCAGTCATGCGCTGAGTCTTGGTGCCGGTGATGAAAGTTGGTGGATGCACCTTGGCGTGGGCCAATCGATTTCATTAGTGATGTGGTTAGTGGTATTGATTTATTGGGTGACAGCATTCTTCCACCGCCTTGAAGGGGTGCAGATTCTGTTGTTTCTGTCCGCAGCCCTTGGTGTGTTGTTGGGGATTGTCCTGCCTGCGGCTCCCCTCCCCCACCTAACCCCCTCGCTGCCTTTTGCCTTGCATGTCTTAGTGGCGCTATTTGCTTATAGCCTGTTTACCCTTGCGGCGTTGTTAGCTGTATTGATGTTGACGGTAGAGCGACTGTTGCATCAAAAACGTGGTATGCGGTTTTTACAACACGTCCCGCCGCTGTTAACACTGGAAAAGCTGTTATTCCGTGTGTTGTGGAGCGGGTTTTTCTTACTCAGCCTTACCGTGCTGTCTGGGGCGCTGTTTTCTGAATATATTTTCCATCGCCCGTTTACCTTCAATCATAAAAATGTCTTATCACTTTGTGCATGGCTGACTTTTGCCACGCTATTGGCTGGTCGTGTGCGTTATGGCTGGCGTGGTCGCTATGCTGCTCAATGGACACTCGGCGGTAGTGTGGTGTTGTTGTTGGGTTATATTGGATCAAAGATTGTTTTGGAATTTATCATGCAATAAGGATTGCAAAACATCGTCCTAAACGCTAAATTACGCCTTGGGCATGATGTGTATTGCAATTCATCCCGTTTGTCCACTGTTCAGTTTATGAATGGCATTTTTGAGGAGTACATCGTGAAAAAATGGTTTTTGATGCTGGTTGCCGCATGCGCTTTTCAGTCCGCTTGGGCCGCTGTTGATCTCAACACCGCTAACCAAGCACAGTTAGAAAGCGTGACAGGGATTGGGCCAGCGAAAGCAAAAGCGATTATTGACTACCGCAGCAAAAATGGTCCTTTCAAAAGCCTCGAAGACTTGGAAAAAGTAGATGGCTTTGGGAAAAAATCCATTGAGAAAATGAAGGCTGAACTGTCCGTGGGCAAACCTGCCGCAGCACCTGCCGCTGTTAAACCGGCTGCCGCCACCCCTGCGGCAACACCTGCTGCAGCACAAGCCCAAGTGAAGAAATAAACGCAGTAAGTTGAGCATAAAAAAACGGCTCGCGATGGCGGGCCGTTTGTCTGATGGGGTTGAGGGTTGAGTTTAACCAGCGCCCTCATAAACAATCTTCCAGTCTTGATCTTGTTTCACCCAATACTGACGTTTGCGAGTTACCTGTTTGAGGTTGTTACTTTGATAATTTTGGTCAAAGCTTACTTCAACCATCGGTTGTGCTGCTGGATAGCGGAGAATGCTCAGATTGCTGAGTTCAACTTTAACCCACGATTTCCCTTGGTTGACCCGTTGTTTTTGTTCGCGCCATTGGCTGAAATTGCCGTCATCACTCCAGAACTGGTCGGCATAATGCGACAAATAACGTCCCATATCACGACTTTCCCAATCTTGGCGCCATGTTTCAATTTGCTCTTGTAACTCACGGCGCAAAATCTCACGTTCGGACATTTTGACCCAGTTGACTTTTGGGGCAATTACCACCGGTGTAAAACCAACTTGGATGCGTTTTCCGAGATCGACGATGTCAGGATTGGTCAGGACAACACAGCCATCACTGGCCTGTGGTGGACGGCTGTAAGTATCGCTGGGCGAACCGTGCAACCAAATCCCATATCCAGTGCGGCCAAATTTACGGTCGAGCGCATTGGGGTAATTGATAGGGTAGGCACCATCGCCATACAGATCAGGCAGGGTATCGGGGTCGAGGCTGCGGGTGACATGGTAAACCCCTAAAGGGGTACGTTTATCGCCCTCTTTTTGTTTTTCTGTCCCTAACTTACCGATGGTGACGTAGTAATCACTGATATAGCGTGGGTTGCCATCGCGATTTTCAAACAGATAGACGCGGGAGCGACCTGTATCAACCAATACTGCATATTTTTGTTGAGGTGACAGTTCTAACAGTGCATCGGGGACCAAGTTGACGGGAGGCGGGGCCTCGTAACGTGCGAGCCGCACAAATGCTTCACGCCGCAGGTCTTCTACTGCGTCGGGTGGGGCATCGCTGACATTTCCCAAACTTTCTAATGGACGCGCCCGCGCCAGCAACAAATCGCCCTTAATCATTTGCGCCAAGCGGAAAGAAGGGTTGATATCTAATGCCCGATCGATTAGATCAAGTGCATCATCAAACCGTTGTTGCCGAATGGATTTTAGGCTTTGCACCACCAGCGCTTCGAGATTGCTCGAGCTACCTTCGCCTTGCAAGTTGGGTTCTTCGCGTATGGTGCGGATAACATCCATTGGCAACGCGCTCATCGAGCCAACCGGCGCGGCAAAGACCGCAATCCACAGCAAGACAAAGAAATGGATAAGAGGGGCAATTCTCAACATTAGCGTCCTACGGATTCTTCAAGAATCTGCCATTTTCCAGCCTGACGAGTCATCAGCACCGATTTTGCACTGTTGGCAGAGAAAGTGGATGAGCGATAGCGTTGACGGAAACGAATTTCAACTTGGTCTTTTGTAATAGTTTTCGCGACAGGTTGCAAAATTTCAACTTCTATTTGCCCTGGTTTATCAATTCTTACCCGCCGACTGGCCTCCCATGCCGAACGACTTTCACCTTTGGGCGTACGGAACGCTGGGGCATAGAAAGTTAAATAACGATTCACATCTTTTGCCGCCCATGCGTCTGCCCATGCTTTTAATGCAGCAATCGCAGCTTGCTCTTCTGCTTGCTGTGCGGCATTGACGGGTGGAGTAGCAGGTTCTGCACTCGGTTTTACTGCTGTGGGTTTAGGTTCAACTTTGGCAGGTTCGGTCTTCGCGGGTTCTGCTTTTACTGCAGGCGCTTCAGCTTTTGCCGTGGCAGGTGGGGCAGGCGGTGATTTCAGTAATGGCGCCAGATTATTGACCGTTGTACTTGGCGTGGTGGTCGGGGGCGGTGTTACAACAGTTTTATTCGCTGGTGGAGTGGCGGCAGGTGTTGGCGTGGCAGCGGCCAAACGTGCGATTTGTGGAGGGTTGCTTTCACTGGCTAACCCACGCATCAATGCCAACCGCGATAAATTATTTTCTGTGGCTGAGGGGGCTGTTTTATTGAGGTTTAACGCTTTATCGTAAGCCTGTTTAGCCATCCGTTCATAGAGATCACCTAAATTGCGGTGTGCTGTGGCATAGGCGGGATGAGAGGCAATAGCTTGTTCTAATTCGCGTTGTGCTTTATCAAATTCACCACGTGCGGCATACAACACGGCTAAATTATTGCGTGCCTCGGCCAAGTTAGGATGATCGCGGCTTAATTCAGCAAATTGTAGAATCGCCTCATTTAAGCGGCCTTGGTCGGCTAAAATAACGCCCTTACGAAAACGAACTTTTAAATCTTTTGGATGTTGTGTCAGCCATTGATTAGCGCGTTGTAATGCTTGAGCGGTTTGCCCCTGCCGCAACAATTTATCAATTTCTGCTGATTCATCAGCATGCGCAGGCGTGACACAGAGCATCAGAGCCGTAGCCGCTATACCCAGAGACAGAGAAATTCGACGCATCACAATCATGAGAAATCACAGGCCTTAAAGCGCAATAGCGCAAACTTTTTAATTGTACCAATAAAGTTAAGACAATCACCACATCAATTCAAACGGATGATGCCAAATAATAGATTTGGTGATTGGCTATACAAAATCAATAGTCCTCATCAGCACAAAATAGCTGCGTTAGAATCGACTTCTTTTTGATGTCAGAAATAGGGGTGCAATATGGCAAGGTCTTATTTGATTGGTGTGACCGGCGGAATTGCCGCTTATAAAAGCTGTGAGTTGGTGCGCTTATTAGTGAAGGCAGGGCATCAGGTCCGGGTGGTGATGAGCGAGGCGGCAACCCATTTTATCAGCCCAACCACTTTTCAAGCATTGTCGGGACATCCGGTCTTTACCGATGTATGGGATGCACGGCCAGAGAATGCAATGGCCCATATTGAGCTGAGTCGCCAAGCCGATGTGTTTTTAATTGCACCGGCCACTGCTGATTGTTTAGCGCGTTTGGCACAGGGACGCTGTGATGATTTGATTTCGACACTGGCGGCGGCGCGCACTTGCCCATTGGTTGTAGCACCGGCAATGAACCGTCAGATGTGGGAAAACCCACCCAATCAACGTAATGTGCAACAGTTACGAGCAGATGGCGTGCAAGTGTTTGGGCCTGCTCATGGTGAACAAGCCTGCGGTGAAGTGGGGGATGGGCGTATGTTAGAAGCCGCCCAGCTGTTCGATCTGTTGCAAGGTTGTCATCAACCTAAAATCTTGGCGGGAAAAAAGGTGTTGTTAACCGCCGGCCCGACTTTTGAGCCAATCGATCCTGTCCGTGGTATTACCAATATCAGCTCCGGTAAGATGGGGTATGCCTTGGCGCGTGCCTGTCGTGATGCGGGGGCCGAAGTCACATTAGTGTCTGGCCCAACGGCGTTAACCGAGCCCGTTGGGGTGCATACGCTTGCTGTCCGGCAAGCTCGTGAGATGTTAGCCGCAGTGGAACAGTCGTTAGCAGGACAAGATGTGTTTATTTCGGTGGCTGCCGTTGCAGATTATCGCCCTGCCGAGTACCACGAGCACAAAATCAAAAAACAGCATGAGGGTGTACCCACCCTGAGTTTGCTTGAAAACCCCGATATTTTAGCTACCATCGCCGCCCGCCCTGATGCGCCTTTTTGTGTGGGTTTTGCCGCAGAGAGCCGTAATGTCTTGGAATTTGCCGAAGCGAAACGACAACGGAAAAAGTTACCGTTGTTGGTGGCGAATTTAGCGCAGACTGCGATGGGAGCTGATGATAATGAAATTGTGCTGTTAGATGATGCAGGCCAACATCCGATGCCACGCATGGAAAAATCAGAGGTGGCATGGGCGATTGTGCAGCACATTGCACAGATGTTACCTGCTACTTCACAACATTAAGGAAATACCATGACTTTAGAAGTGGATGTCAAAATTTTAGATGCCCGTTTGCACGATACTCCGCCGGCCTATGCAACAACAGGGTCTGCCGGTTTGGATTTACGTGCCGCGATAGAACAACCCTTGGTATTAGCCGCAGGGGAAACGGCGTTGATACCCACTGGACTGGCGATTCATCTCGCCGATCCGAGATATGCAGCGATGATTTTGCCGCGTTCTGGTTTGGGGCATAAGCATGGCATTGTCTTGGGTAACTTGGTCGGATTGATTGACTCTGACTATCAAGGGCAATTGATGGTGTCGGTGTGGAATCGAGGTTCGGCACCGTACACCATCCAAGTGTTAGAGCGAATTGCACAGCTAGTGATTGTGCCGGTGATGCAAGCAGAATTCCGTATGGTGGATGATTTTGCGGCAAGCGAGCGAGGTGAAGGCGGTTTTGGTTCGACTGGCAGTCATTAAAACGGGTATCAACAAGCATGGCGTTGGATAAACTGAGGGTGTCGTGCCTGCTTTTGCTGGTGCAACACGCTTGGTCTTAACGCCGTGGAGGTCGGGGTGGGCGGGGCTCGTACATCTGTACAGTTCCGGCCAAACGATCATGCAAAAACAGTCTGTCTTTGTCCCACACACTCCATAAATAGGGCAACGCCCACCAACTCAACGCAGCAAACACGGCTGACTTAAACGGCAATCGTGTTTTCCAACCTAAATACGATATCGCCGGAATTCCAATCAATAAAATCGCTGCAATCGCAAAGCGGAGGCCGGCTGTTTTGATATCGATGGGATAGCCGTCTTGTCGCTGTAATCGTAAACGCCATGTCTTCATGGCAAGGGTCTGCCCACCACGACGCCAGCACCAAGTAAAATAGCCATACAACACGGCTAATAAGTACAGTCGAAACACCCACTCCAACCAAGTCTCTTGACCTAACCAAGCAAACAACGGTTGAAAAGCCACCCCCGCAAATAAAATCAATGCTGATAACAGCAGCACTTCATACAGCAGACTGCCCAACCGCCGCCAGATTCCTGCCATGGTGATGTTTTGTTCCATTGCCCTACTTTCAAATCGGCTTATGAAAAAGAAGGTCGCATTTTAACGGGGTTTGCAAAAACTCGCGGTGCAATCTATTCGCCCGATGCCAGAACAGATTTTGATGCTGCACGCGCACAAAAATCTTGACCGAGTTTTGTCATATAGGCTACCTTCGCCTGTCCGCAGCAGATAGAATCTGTGGACTACCCAATCTCAAGGCTGGCGTCAATCCGCCACGGCCCCATCAGGGCTGTGGACGCGACCCGACCCCTGTTCGGTTGACCCACCTATATTCGCCCCTAACCGGCACGTGCGAATCTTGTAGACGACCAATATCGTCCAGCGCGGTGAAATGCCGCACACTTCTTGA
The DNA here is from genome assembly GCF_054781915.1 of Aquaspirillum soli. Classification (NCBI taxonomy): domain Bacteria; kingdom Pseudomonadati; phylum Pseudomonadota; class Betaproteobacteria; order Neisseriales; family Aquaspirillaceae; genus Aquaspirillum; species Aquaspirillum soli. The sequence goes on from NZ_BAAGTM010000004.1 coordinate 183,385, forward strand.
CTATTCGGATTAACCCTTTGGCCAAAGACGAAAGGAAAACGTGACAGAGGCATTATCGGCCAAGGCACAGGCAATATACGGTCTGCGTCTCGCCTCCCCAGTCTCACTAGACTGTGGTTTCACGTATACATCATGAAGATCTCGGGCGCGGAAATCGTTGCGCGCTGCCTTCAAGAAGAGGGCGTCGAATTTGTTTTCGGCTACCCAGGCGGCGCAGTGCTGGAAATTTATGACGCGATTTTCCAACAAGATAAATTCAAGCATGTGTTGGTTCGGCATGAACAGGCAGCTGTCCATGCTGCTGATGGGTATTCGCGTTCCAGCAAAAAGGTTGGGGTTGCGCTGGTCACCTCAGGCCCAGGTGCGACAAATGCGGTCACAGGGATTGCAACAGCTTATTTAGACTCGATTCCGATGGTGGTGATTTCCGGCCAAGTGGCCACTCCCGCGATTGGTTTAGATGCCTTCCAAGAAGTGGACATGGTTGGGATTACCCGTCCATGCGTCAAACACAATTTCTTAGTGCGTGATGTCAATGAATTGGCAGAAACCTTTAAAAAGGCTTTCTATATCGCGCAAACCGGCCGTCCTGGTCCGGTGGTGATTGATATTCCAAAAGATGTGACTCAGGCGATGACTGAGTTCAACTATCCAGAATCGGTCAGCATTCGTTCTTACGTTCCCGCTGGTCGTGGTCATCCCGGCCAAATTCGCAAAGCAGTCAGCTTAATCAGCGAAGCCAAACGTCCATTTATCTATGTGGGTGGTGGTGCGGTATTGGCTGATGCGTGCGAAGAAGTCCGCGACTTAGTGCGCCTGTTGAATGCACCTTGTACCAACACCTTGATGGGCTTGGGCGCCTATCCTGCTACCGACCGTCAATTTGTCGGTATGTTGGGGATGCACGGTACCTATGAAGCCAACATGGCGATGCAAAACTGTGATGTGCTGATTGCCGTTGGTGCGCGTTTTGATGATCGTGTGGTGTCGGTGCCAGAAAAATTCTTGGCCGTACCTAAGAAAATCATTCATATCGATATCGACCCGAGTTCTATTGCTAAGCGCGTTAAAGTCGATATTCCTATCGTCGGCAATGTGAAAGACGTGCTGCATGAAATGTTGGCTTTGATTCGTCAAACCAATGTCCACATCGACTCCATCGCTTTGGAAGCGTGGTGGCAACAGATTGAAGAATGGCGTAAGCCCAATTCGTTGTTGTATGTGCAAGACCAAGAGATTATCAAACCGCAATATGTGGTGGAAAAACTGTGGGAAGTGACCCATGGCCAAGCCATCATTACGTCTGATGTCGGTCAGCATCAGATGTTTGCTGCGCAATACTACAAGTTTGATCGACCCAAACAGTGGATTAACTCCGGTGGTTTAGGCACGATGGGCTTTGGTCTGCCTGCTGCCATGGGGGCTCAGTTGGCCAATCCAGAGGCGACAGTGGCATGTATTACTGGTGAAGCCTCGATTCAAATGAACATTCAAGAATTGTCCACCTGCAAGCAATATCACACCCCTGTGAAAATTGTGAACCTGAATAATCGCTATTTAGGCATGGTGCGGCAGTGGCAAGAATTCTTCTACGGCAATCGCTACTCGGAATCTTACATGGATGCGCTGCCCGATTTTGTGAAGTTGGCAGAAGCTTATGGCCATGTCGGGGTTCGTGTTGAAAAACCGGCCGATGTTGAACCGGTGTTGAAAGAATTCTTTAGCAGCAAGTACAAAGAACGTTTGGTGTTCTTTGACTTTATGACGGATCAAAAAGTTAACGTCTTCCCAATGGTTGGTAATGGCAAAGGGTTGGACGAAATGGACTTGCCTCCGCATATGCGCAATAACGGTGGCGGTGATGGTGACCGCGACTACGGTAATCTGTGCTAAGCAAAGGCCTTCACAATGCGACACATTCTTTCCATTTTGATTGAAAACGAAGCCGGTGCCTTGTCCCGCGTGGTGGGGTTGTTTTCCGCTCGTGGCTATAACATCGACTCCCTGACCGTTTCCACCACGGAAGACGCAACGCTCAGCCGGATGACCATTGTCACTCACGGTTCTGATGATGTGATTGAACAAATCACAAAACAGCTCAATAAGCTGATTGAAGTGGTGAAGGTGATTGATCTGAACGAATCGGATCACATCGAACGCGAGATGATGCTGATTAAAGTGCGTGCGACTGGTAAAGACCGCGAAGAAATGAAGCGGATGGCGGATATTTTCCGTGGCCGCATCATCGATGTGACGGAAAAAACCTATACCATCGAGCTCACCGGTACCAGTGAAAAACTCGGCGCCTTTATCGAAGCACTCGACCGCACTGTGATTCTAGAAACCGTGCGTACCGGTGCCTCGGGTATTGGTCGTGGCGAGCGCATTTTGAAAATCTAAGGCACACTATTGCCTTGCTTTAACCCCTTAACACTTGGGATGTGGCGCCAACACTGTGCACGCCTCATCCCGCTCTGGAGATAGCATGAAGGTTTACTACGATAAAGACGCCGATCTGTCGATCATCAAAGACAAAAAAGTGGCCATCATTGGCTACGGTTCACAAGGCCATGCCCACGCACAAAACTTGAAAGATTCCGGCGTGGAAGTAACCGTTGGTCTGCGTAAAGACGGCGCTTCGTGGAAAAAAGCAGAAGCCGCTGGCCACAAAGTGAAAGAAGTGGCTGATGCAGTGAAAAAAGCTGATGTGGTGATGATTCTGTTGCCTGATGAATCGCAGCCTGATGTGTATCGCAATGACATTGCTCCGAACCTGAAAAAAGGGGCGGCATTGGCATTCGCTCATGGTTTCAACATTCACTACAACCAAATCGTGCCACCAACAGACGTGGACGTGATCATGGTCGCACCAAAAGGCCCAGGTCATACCGTGCGTTCTGAATATGTCAAAGGCGGTGGTGTGCCAACCCTGATCGCTGTTTATCAAGATCATTCTGGCAAGGCTCGCGATATCGCTCTGTCGTATGCTGCTGCGAACGGTGGTACCAAAGGTGGCGTGATCGAAACTAACTTCCGTGAAGAAACCGAAACCGACTTGTTCGGCGAACAAGCTGTGTTGTGCGGTGGTGCAGTGGAATTGGTCAAAGCGGGCTTTGAAACCTTGGTTGAAGCCGGTTATGCACCAGAAATGGCCTACTTCGAGTGCTTGCACGAACTGAAGTTGATTGTTGACCTGATGTACGAAGGTGGCATTGCCAACATGAACTACTCCATCTCCAACAATGCCGAGTATGGTGAGTATGTGACTGGCCCTGAGGTGATTACCCCTGCGACTAAAGAAGCGATGAAAAAAGCGCTGTATCGCATTCAATCCGGCGAATACGCGAAAATGTTCATCCTCGAAGGCAAGACCAACTATCCAAGCATGACCGCTCGTCGTCGTTTGACTGCTGATCATCCAATCGAACAAGTGGGTGCTCAGTTGCGCGCCATGATGCCTTGGATTGCGAAAAACAAACTGGTTGACCAATCGAAGAACTAATCTTTGTTTGGACAGCAAGAAACGGGAGCTTAGGCTCCCGTTTGTCATTGCGGCTATCTGATATTTCTTTGTTGCATGGCAAAGGACGTGCACATCGCTATCGCCTTAGCGGCAAACGATGATACATTGCGTGTGACTGTGGCACGGTTATGGACTTTTCCTGATCCATCAGACACAGCATTTTTTCCTACGCCTTCCGCGAAACTTATGCAAGCACCTTACAACAAGCCCGAAAAACTGACCCTGCGCCGGCAGGGTATCTACCTACTTCCCAATTTATTCACTCTTGCCGCTTTATTCTCAGGCTTTTATGCCATTGTGCAAGCAATGAGCAACCGCTTTGAGGTGGCCGCTGTGGCGATTTTTATCGCGATGGTGCTAGATGGCCTAGATGGACGGGTGGCTCGTTTAACCCATAGCCAAAGCGCGTTTGGCGCTGAATTTGACAGCCTTTCCGATATGGTCAGCTTTGGTGTGGCCCCTGCTCTCGTTGTCTATGAATGGCTATTAAAAGATTTGGGCAAATTGGGCTGGATGGTGGCTTTTATTTACTGTGCAGGTGCCGCCCTGCGGCTTGCCCGTTTTAACACGATGGTAGGGACAGCGGATAAACGCTGGTTTACTGGCCTACCCAGCCCCGCTGCCGCCGCTTTAGTAGCAGGTTTGGTGTGGATTTGCCATGAATATCATGTTGATGTGGATTGGCTGGCGTGGTTGGCCTTGGGATTTACCGCCTTTGCTGGTTTATCGATGGTGGTCAATACACGCTTTTACAGTTTTAAAGAAATTAATGTCCGGCAAAAAGTGCCATTTATGGCATTGTTGCTGTTGGTGTTGGCCATCTTGTTATTAGTCTCAAAACCCCCGCTGGTGTTATTCGGCTTTTTTGTGTTGTATGGCCTCTCGGGGTATGGCTACAGCCTATGGTGTATGGTGCGGCGCAAGAAAGTCGAACCCTATCAACCCGAGGTCAGCGACAAACAAGATTAGACAAAATTAGACATTAAATCTAAAAAACCCGCCCTTGTGCGGGTTTTTTTACGACTCCGCAAGAATTTAATTGACGAAAAGTCTAATTTGACGTACTGTAACCCCATTAGATGAGGCAAACCATCATGCAATTAGACATTAAACGTCTTATCGCTGATTTTGGCGGCCCAAGCCAACTTGCTGATGCGCTGCAGCAGCATTTTCCGGACGAGGCCGTTTCACGAGCAGCGGTATACAAATGGCGTGAGCGCAGCAGTCTGCCGCTACCGCAGCTACAAAAACTTGCCCAACTTGCCGCAGCACAGGGACGACATTTTGATTTGAACTGGTATTTGGCTACGTCTTCGCAGCCAACCACGACTTTGGGGAGCATTCCTAGTATGAGCAGCAATACGCGTTTGGTTATCTTTGATACCACCCTCCGTGACGGCGAACAAAGCCCCGGCGCTTCTATGACCCGTGAAGAAAAAATCCGTATTGCGCGTCAACTGGAAAAGCTGGGTGTTGATGTGATTGAAGCGGGCTTTGCTGCTGCCAGCCCGGGGGATGCCGAGTCGATCCACGCGATTGCCTCGGTGATTAAACAGTCCACCGTCTGTTCTTTGGCACGTGCGAATGAGCGTGACGTACGTGCCGCTGGTGAAGCGATTAAACCTGCTGCGCGGGGCCGAATTCACACCTTTATTGCAACCAGCCCCATTCACATGGAAAAGAAACTGCGCATGACCGAAGACGAGGTTGTGGCGGCAGCGGTGAAAGCGGTGCAAATTGCCCGTGAATATACGGATGATGTCGAATTTTCCGCTGAAGATGCGTTGCGTTCTGAAATCGATTTCTTGGCCCGCGTCTTTGGGGCAGTGATCGAAGCAGGTGCCACGACCTTGAATGTGCCGGATACCGTGGGTTATTCGACGCCTGCACGCACAGAAGCCTTTTTCCGTGAGTTGATTAGTAAAACCCCTGGTGGGGATCGGGTGATTTGGTCGGCGCATTGCCACAATGACTTGGGCATGGCGGTTGCCAACTCCTTAGCAGCGGTGCAAGGCGGGGCGCGACAGGTTGAGTGTACGATCAATGGTTTGGGTGAACGAGCTGGCAATGCGGCATTAGAAGAAATCGTGATGGCAGTGAAAACTCGCCATGATGTGTTTGGTGTCCACACTGGCATCGACGCTGCACAAATTGTTCCCACTTCAAAATTGGTTTCCACTATCACGGGGTATCCGGTGCAACCCAACAAGGCGATTGTTGGCGCTAATGCCTTCTCGCATGAATCTGGTATTCACCAAGATGGTGTATTGAAACACCGCGAAACCTACGAAATCATGAGTGCCGAGTCGGTGGGCTGGAGCACCAACCGTTTGACATTGGGCAAATTGTCTGGCCGTAATGCCTTTAAGACGAAATTAGCAGAGCTGGGCGTCGAATTGAAGTCAGAAGAAGCACTCAACGCTGCGTTTGCCCGCTTTAAAGAATTGGCCGACCGCAAACGTGAGATTTTTGATGAAGATTTACAAGCCTTGGTCAGTGATGAACTCACCACCATCGACCAACAAGAAGACTTCAAGCTGGTGTCTTTGCGTGTTGCCACAGAAACCGGTGAACCACCTTTGGCTATCTTAACTGTCAACGAACGGGGACAAGAACAACGTGCTGAGTCCACTGGTTCTGGTCCTGTGGATGCCGCGTTCAAAGCGATCGAGTCACTGGCCAACTCTGGGGCAGAATTGCAACTGTATTCGGTTAACGCAATCACCAGTGGTACCGATAGCCAAGGTGAGGTGACTGTGCGCTTGGCCCGTGATGGTCGTATTGTGAATGGTCAAGGCGCGGATACCGATATTATCGTGGCAAGTGCCAAAGCTTATTTGTCTGCGTTGAACAAACTCAGCAAAGGTGAACGAGTCAACCCACAAAAATCGTCTGAAGCCGCTGCTGTTTAATTTGGCTGTGGTACGCTAACTACAGGGCGTGGTGTTTACCACGCCCTGTTTGCATATCTTGACGCGGAGAATCGTTGTGCACCAAGCCTATTTCATCACTGGTACGGATACTGAAATTGGTAAAACTCATGTTGCTGTGACACTGATTCAACAATGGCAACAACAAGGTCTGCGGGTGGCGGCCATGAAGCCGGTTGCCTCAGGCGCATGGCAGGATGAACAGGGTATTTGGCGCAATGATGATGTTGAACGGTTAATCGCCGCCACCGGACAAACCGACCGTGCTTTGCTGAACCCCTATTGTTTTCCCTCGCCGATTTCGCCACATTTGGCGGCACGAGAGGTGGGGGTGCAAATTGACCTCAAGCATTTGGTTGATTGCTATCGACAATTAGCTGCACAGGCGGATGTAGTCGTTGTGGAAGGTGCGGGGGGGTGGTTGGCACCCTTGACAGATGAATTGGATATGGCAGATTTAGCCCTTGCCTTGGCAATTCCGGTGGTATTGGTGGTTGGTATGCGCTTGGGTTGTATCAATCATGCCCGTTTGACTGCAGCTGCGATTGTGCAGCGTGGTGCGCCATTTGCAGGATGGATAGCGAACCGTGTTGTACCGCAACAACTGGCTTATCAAGAGAATTTAGCGACGCTACAACGGACTTTACCTGTTCCAATGTGGCAGGAAATCCCATTTTCTGTTGCAAAGTCTGAGCAAGGTTAATGACGATGGCTGTCTGTGCCATGTATCATACGGCCTTATGTGCTTGCGCATAATTAAGCTGAAGGATAAAACGTGCAAAATTGGGTTGCGATGGGATGTCGATGGCTTGCCATAACTGCGCTATTAGTTGGTGTCGCAGCGTGCCAACCCACAACACCTGCACTCAATTTGAAAGGCACAGATGTCAGTAATGCTAAAATCGGTGCTGATTTTACATTAATTGACCATAATGGTAATTCCAAACGTCTTTCAGACTTCTATGGACAAGCAATAGTTTTGTTTTTCGGATATATTCACTGTCCGGACGTTTGCCCGACGACTTTGGCTGAAATGGCAGAAGCGATGAATCGTCTAGGAAATGATGCAGAAAAGGTCACTGTGTTATTTGTCTCAGTCGACCCTAAACGCGATACTCCAGACATCATGAAAGCTTATGTCACTTCATTTCACCCGCGCTTTATTGGATTGACCGGAAGTGCAACAGCAATCGCTGAGGTAAGCCGTGCCTTTAAGGTGGTGGCAGAAAAACGCGGAGATGTTGCTGGTGGTAATTATTCCATCGACCACAGCGCCGGTGCATATATTTACGATCCGTCAGGCCGCCTGCGTTCTTATGTAACGTATGGCAGCGGGGCGGATGTGTTGGTTCATGACCTGAAGCAGGTGCTTACGGTACGCTAAAGGTCTTGTTTTGAGCTCACATAAAGCATAAATTTTGCTTTAGTGATTCTTTGTAACGTAACACAGAGCGATATTCCTGCAACGTGACAGACATCAGCCCCCCTTCCGGCGACGCCTCTAACGCCCCTCTGCCGATGAGCGAGGAACTCGCCCGCTATACATTGACTTCCTCATTGGAAATCGCCCACCACTTGCGTCGAATTATCAACGCAGGACAAATGGTGACCGTGTTTTCCAATCATGGAAAATCGTTTATTTTGACTCGTCTTCTGGCGGTCGATACCCGACAAAATCTGCTGATTTTTGACATGGGTTCCGACGGCAATATGAATCGGCTATTGTTGACGAGCGAACGCAACGTGCTGGTCTGTGCGCCGGAAGGCGTTAAGACGCAGTTCTCAGTGGGTCGGGTTAAAGAGACAACGTATGAAGGTGCCCCCGCCTTCGTGACAAATCTACCCACCTCATTGATTAAACTACAGCGCCGCGAGTATTTCCGCATTCGAACCCCGATTGCCAGTCCAGTGATGTGCAACATCCACGACTACGACGAAGGTAATGGGGTGACATTGCCGATCTACGACATCAGTTTGGGTGGGGTGTCTTTGGTGACGCCTGAAGACTTACCCGGATTTGATGTGACGCAGATTTACTCTGATGTGGCATTGGACTTAAAACAAGCCGGTACAGTTCCCGTTGTGATCGAAGTACGCAATATTTTGCGTATTCCGCAGCGCAATAATACGGTGCAAGTACGGGTTGGCTGTGAGTTCAAAGACCTATCAATGCGCGGTCAAACCATTATCCAAAAATATATTGCTCAGCTAGAACGAGAACGTCGCGCGATGGAGCGTGACTAAGTTTAAGGTGGTGGTGTGGGCAAATTAGGATCAACCCAGCTGATGACCTCAGCTGGGCCGTTTTTTTTATTGTTTTTCGTTTTGAATTAATGGATGTGCCCATGCTAACGATTGCACTTTCTAAGGGCCGAATTTTTGATGAAACCCTACCGCTGCTGGCGGCGGCGGGTATTGTGCCAACAGAAGACCCAGAATCTTCTCGCAAACTGATTATTGAAACCAACCTACCTGATGTGCGTCTGATTATTGTCCGCGCCAGTGATGTGCCGACTTATGTGCAATATGGTGCAGCGGATTTGGGCATTGCTGGACGCGACGTTTTAATTGAACATGGCGGTGCAGGTTTATATCAGCCGCTCGATCTTGAAATTGCCCGTTGTCGAATGATGGTGGCGGTTAAAAATGGCTTTGATTACGACAGCGCAGTGCAACAAGGGGCGCGTTTGCGAGTTGCAACAAAATATCCACAAATTGCCCGAGAACACTTCGCCCGAAAAGGCGTGCATGTGGATGTGATTAAGCTATATGGTTCGATGGAGTTGGCGCCGTTGGTCGGCTTGGCTGATGCTATCGTTGATTTGGTATCAACCGGTAATACCCTGCGTGCCAACGATTTGGTGGCAGTGGAACATATTTTGGATATCAGTTCGCGCTTAGTGGTAAACCAAGCTGCGCTGAAATTGAAATACGCCACGTTACGCCCAGTGATGGATGCCTTTGCTGCTGGTGTGAAAATAGAAAGCCAAAACTAATATGGGATGGGACACCGTTCTAACCATTAGCGTCATTGCCTTATTGGCGATGCTAAGCCCGGGGCCAGATTTTTTTCTTGTGGTGAAAAATGCTGCTCGTTATTCACGGCGGGCGGCATTAGCAACCACCTTAGGCATTAACGTGGGTATTGCGCTGCACATGAGTTATTGTGTGCTTGGTTTGGTATTGATTATTCAGCAAACGCCGTGGCTGTTTGATCTGTTGAAATATGCTGGTGCAGGCTATCTGATTTGGATTGGTGTGCAGGCCTTGTTGTCGCGTGGTGGTGTGTCATCTGTCACGGATGAAAATGGCCACACACAACAACAAGTTCCATTTTGGCGTGCTTTCAGCGAAGGGTTGTTGTGTAATCTTCTCAATCCTAAAGTGACGTTATTTTTCTTCAGTGTTTTCACTCAGCTGTTGCAACCCGATTCTTCTTTACATGAAAAAATCTTAATTGCCCTTATCATCTTCTTGTTGGGGATTGTTTATTGGCCTCTATTGGTCTTGCTGATCCAACAAGCTTGGGTATTACGCGCTTTACGGCGTGTGCAACACACGGTTGACCGAGTGCTAGGGGGTGTTTTGCTAGCACTGGGTATTAAAGTCGCTTTATCCTGATTTTTTCTCTTAATCAATCCGAGATAGCGCCCCATTATGTTGAAATTATCTTCCCGAGAAGCCAACTTTTCAGAACGGTTGGCTGCGTTGTTAGACTTCGAAACGGCTCAAGATCCTGCGGTTGATACAGCAGTAGCCGACATCATTCAGGCTGTTAAAACACAGGGCGATGCCGCTTTGTTGGCATACACAGCCCGTTTCGACCGCGTGCAGGTGACGCAAGCTGCTGATTTAGAAATTAGCCACGATGAGCTCAAAGCAGCCTTTACCCGATTGCCAGCAGAAACCCGTTCGGCATTGGAAGCAGCCGCAGGTCGTGTGCGCCGCTATCACAAGCATCAACTGGCCCACTCTTGGGAATACACCGAAGAAGACGGTACTGTCCTTGGTCAAAAAGTGACTGCGCTTGATCGAGTTGGGATTTATGTGCCGGGTGGAAAAGCCGCGTACCCTTCTTCTGTCTTGATGAATGCTATCCCTGCCAAGGTGGCTGGTGTGGGTGAAGTGATTATGGTTGTGCCCACTCCGGGTGGCGAGCGTAATGACTTGGTGTTGGCTGCGGCGTTTATTGCGGGGGTTGATCGGGCATTTACTGTTGGCGGCGCGCAAGCAGTGGCTGCCTTGGCCTATGGCACAGCAACCATCCCTGCGGTGGATAAAATCACTGGGCCGGGAAATGCTTATGTCGCAGCAGCAAAACGCCGTGTCTTCGGTATTGTTGGGATTGATATGGTTGCGGGACCATCAGAAATTTTGGTGATCTGTGATGGCAAAACCGATCCCGACTGGATTGCGATGGATTTATTTAGCCAAGCCGAGCACGATGAAATCGCCCAAGCGATTTTGCTTTGCCCTGATGCGAATTACCTCTCCGAGGTTGAGGCCAGCATTGCCCGTTTATTACCCACCATGCCTCGTCGAGCGATTATCGAAGCCAGTTTGAAGAATCGTGGGGCAATGATTGAAGTGGCTTCGTTAGAAGAAGCTTGCCAAATTGCTAACTATATTGCACCAGAGCATTTAGAGTTGTCGGTAGAACATCCTGAACACTACCTCGATCAACTGCGCCATGCTGGAGCGATTTTTATGGGATGTTTTACGTCCGAGTCGCTTGGTGATTATTGTGCAGGCCCTAATCACGTTCTCCCTACTAGTCGCACCGCGCGTTTTGCTAGTCCATTAGGCGTATATGATTTCCAAAAACGCAGCAGTTTGATTCGTGTGTCTGCTGATGGTGCGGATAGCCTTGGCCGAATCGCTGCCACGTTGGCGCATGGTGAAGGCTTAACTGCCCATGCCCGCGCAGCTGAGTTACGTCTTAAATCGACCTAATTCATTCTCTTTTCCTGATTTAAAAAAACGCCTCATACCGCTATGGTGTGGGGCGTTTTTTTTCGTGTTGTGAAATTTTCTTGGAATTAAATTGCTCTGCAAATCGGTATAAAAATGACTTTTTTAACATCTTCTTTTAGTTTTTTGGTGTTTAAGTTACGATAAGATCGAAAATATACTAATTAAGGATGAGAGTCGGTGGATACCCTGCTTCATGTTGATGACGACCCAATGCAACGTTTGTGGGTGAACCATCTTTTTAAAGACACTTTCGAAGTGGTCAGTTATGAAGATGCTGAAACCGCGTTGTGTGAGCTCGAACATTTACACCCCTCGGTGGCTATCCTTGATCTTGAATTACCTGGGATGAACGGCTATCAGCTGTGCGAAAAAATCAGGGAATATCCTCATCTCAATGATTGTCTAGTATTGATTTTATCGTCTCTCGACGATATCCAAGATCGCCTCAATGCCTACCAAGCAGGGGCAGATGATTACTTTTCCAAACCTGCTGTTCCCGAAGAATTACTCGCTAAAGTGAGTCGTTTGTATGCGCTGTCTTGTGCTCGTAAAGAAGCAGAAAACTATGCGATTCAATCTCAGCAAACTTCGTTTTCTGCGTTGAGTGCCCTGGGTGAAACAGATATTACATTAAACTTTTTTAAGAAAGTTTCGTTTTGTGATACCCAGAATAAACTATTGCATATTGCTCTTAAGGCATTGAACCAATTTGGTTTAAATGCCTCGATTGAAATTCGGTCAATGAATGGTATTGAAGAGCATCATGCTTCACCGATTGAAAAATCGGTGTTAGAACACATGAAAAATATGGGGCAGGTATTTGAGTATAAGAAACAAGTGGTTTTTAATAGCGAACATGCAACGGTTTTAGTTAGAAACATGCCAATAGAGGATGTTGACCGTTATACTCGAATCAAAGACCATGTTGCTCAGATTGTTGAGGGACTGGATTTGGCGGCATCTCGGATACAAGCCCACGAATTGGTAGATAAACAGGCCGAGGCATTAACCGATACAAAAAAAGAATTGTTAGAGGCGTCGTCAGAACTCCAACAAGAATTACGCGACTTGCGGCAACAAGGTGATCGAAATATGTACGAGATGACCGAGTCTTTGCAATCATTGATTATGTGTTATGACTTAAAAGAAACCCAAGAATTGGCCATTCGCGAAATTATCGAACAAGCCCGAGAAAATCTATTTAAGTTGCAATCCAAAGAATTAGGAATTGAAAAAGTAATTGAGAAATTATTAGAAAAACTCTCTTAATTTGATCATATAATCTGTGGCAGGGTAAATCCAAGATCGTTTCTACCCTGCCATCAGACTACTTATTGCTTGGCTTGGAATGCCTCGTTAAACGTTACAATCCCTTGTGGAATCACACCACTGATACTTTTTGCTAACAAGTATTCTGCTGGTACATCTGGCAAAATCAAACCATGCTGAGCAGAAAATCCAAATCGCGAATAGAATCTGGGATCCCCTACCAACACACAACCATCGATACCAACATTCGCCAACCAATCGAGCCCCGCCTGCATCAACTGAGTCCCAATCCCTTGGTTCTGAACATGAGGCAAAACCGAAATGGGTCCCACACCTAACCAATGCTGATGACAGCCAGAAATACTGACTGGCGAAAAGGCAACATGGCCAACAATAATATTGTTATGCAGTGCAACCAGCGATAATGATAGTGCTTGATTGTTACGCAAAGCATTGACAATGAATTGTTCAGTATGTTGTGTGTGTTGAGCATTCAAAAATGCTTTTTCTGTGACAGAAAAAATGGCATCAATATCTGCTGGCTTTTCTTTTCTGATTTCAATTTTCATCTCACCCCCCTATTGATTATCTAATTGCGCGCGAACAGCGCGTAAGCCAGCTTTATTGATCATATAAGGTTGACCATTTTTTGAACTAATCAATTTTTTAGCGCGGAGTTTTTTGAAAATGGTCATCGTACATTCGGTCAGGATAAACCCTTCCCGCGTGTAACAATCCACTTGAGTGATGTGGCCCGATTCATTTCGGATGTGGACAATGCGGCCACCTTTTGCAAGAACATGCAAGGTTTTTTGTTCAGGCTTTGAGATATTCATTTTGGCTATCTTGTAGTTATGCGAAACTAGCAAGGGCTTTTTATGCCTATGCGATTTTTTGCCTATCGATAACAATCCCACCTATCTGATTCAGGGGGGCGTTATCAGATAGCTACAAGCTCCAATAACATCCAAAACCTTTTTGATTAAATAAAATCAGCCTGCGATTTTAAAGCCTCTACGATCAAACTGTCACCAAGCAAATCTTCCTCCAAGCATGACAAAGACGTATGTGTATTGATCCGGATGGGGACACCACAACACATGATGCGCACCCCTCCCTTATGCTTGATAGACTTTTTTGTAATTAAGGATGTAAAAAATATAATTTTTAATTATTAAAATTTGGCGTTACGCTTGTTTCCATTGCTAACACAGCACATGGATAGGAGTTGTGATGTCTGTTCTTGCCCTCATTGGCAGCCCGAGCGAAAACTCTCGAACTGCAGCCCTAGTTGATGTGGCCTTACGCTACTTGAATGCGTACGGTTTCAACACTGAAGTTGTGACACCCTTCTCGTTACCTGCCGAAGATTTGTTATATGGCCGCTTTAACAGTTTGGCTGTACAACAATTTTTGCAACAAGTTCAACAAAGCCACGGCTTGATTGTTGCGACCCCAGTTTATAAAGCAGCCTACTCTGGCGCACTCAAAACACTGCTCGATCTCATCCCAGAACGCGGACTGCACAATAAAGTGGTGCTCCCGATTGCTACTGGCGGCACAACTGCACATATGCTTGCCGTCGATTACGCCCTTAAACCTGTTTTGACGGCATTAAAAGCAGGTGAGATTTTGCCTGGTGTATTTGCTATTGATAAACAAATTACACGTCCAAGCCAAGCTGGTGAATTAGTCGGCCTCGAGAGTGAGCTGACACAACGATTAGACCTTGCATTAGATCAATTTGTTGAACAGCTACATCGTCGTTTCCCTCGTCCATTAGAAGATGCTTGGTTATCTGAGCGTGTTCGTGACGCCCGAGTCAGTGTCTAAAAATTTTGCGTCAAAAAATTAAGAAAGGATATCAAAATGTCTTTAAAACGTTTTCTTCCCACTATCTTGGCTGCCAGCGTTGTAGCACTCATCCATCTGCCAAGTCATGCAGACACCGTCAGAATTGGTTACCAAAAATATGGCACGTTAGTCATTCTCAAAGCCAAAGGCAATCTAGAGCAAAGGCTTAAAGCAGATGGTATTGAAGTTAAATGGACTGAATTTCCTGCTGGCCCCCAGCTACTTGAAGGCTTAAATGTCGGATCGATAGATATTGGAACAACAGGAGAAGCGCCCCCGATCTTTGCTCAAGCTGCGGGTGCTGATTTGGTTTACATTGGTAATGAGCCGCCGGCTCCCTCATCAGAAGCGATTGTTGTGCAAAAAAACTCAACCATTCGTTCTGTTGCAGATTTAAAAGGCAAGAAAATTGCTCTTAATAAAGGCTCTAATGTGCATTACTTGCTGGTTAAAGCATTAGAGAAACATGGCTTGAAATACAGCGATGTTCAAACGGTTTTCTTACCTCCTGCCGATGCTCGCGCTGCTTTTGAGCGGGGTAGTGTCGATGCTTGGGCCATTTGGGATCCTTTCCTTGCCGCAGCAGAAAAACAGATTGGGGCTCGGGTGATTGCGGATGGTAAAGGGATTGTAAAAAACCATCAGTTCTATCTTGCCCGTCGAGATTTTGCACAGAAAAACCCAAAAATTACCAAGATTGTCCTAGAAGAACTGGATCGAATTGATCAATGGGGTAAGGCAAACCCAGAACAAGTGACAGCATTTCTCGCGCCTCAAATTGGGTTGCCAACAGACATCGTTTCATTGGCGACCAGCCGATATAGTTTTGGTGTCTCCCCGATCTCTTCTGTTGTGATTCAAGAGCAACAAAAAATCGCAGATGTTTTTGCTGATCTAAAACTTATTCCGAAGCGGATTTCCGTGCAACAAGCCGTATTGCAATAATTTTTTTACCCATTTTGGAGTCGAAATGAATATTTTTTGGTTTTTTCCAACTCATGGTGATGGTCGTTACTTAGGAACTGCAGAAGGTGCAAGGGCAGTAGATCAAGCTTATTTGGGGCAAATTGCTCAGGCAGCAGATCGTTTGGGGTTCAACGGTGCGCTGATTCCTACCGGTCGTTCATGCGAAGATCCGTGGGTGGCTGCTGCAACATTGATTCCATTGACAAAGCGCCTGAAGTTTTTGGTGGCAGTTCGTCCAGGCATCATGCAGCCCACGGTGGCTGCGCGGATGGCTTCTACATTTGATCGGCTTTCCGGAGGACGGCTATTAGTCAATGTCGTAGCAGGCGGGGATCCAAATGAATTTGCTGGCGACGGTGTAAAGCTATCTCATGATGAACGCTACCATGCTGCAAGTGAATTCTTGCATGTTTGGAAGGGCGTATTGGCCGGAGAAACCGTGTCATTACAAGGGCAATATATTGATGTGGAAGGCGCCAAGGTCTTATTCCCACCAGTGCAACGTCCTCATCCACCTTTATATTTTGGTGGATCCTCTGTTGCGGCACATGAACTGGCCGCAGAGCATATTGATACTTACCTGACATGGGCAGAGCCACCTGCGGCAGTCGCAGAGAAAATTGCTGACGTAAAAGCACGTGCAGCACTACGAGGACGGGAGGTGAAATTTGGTTTACGGGTTCACGTCATCGTTCGAGAAAGTAATGAAGCCGCATGGCAAGCAGCAGATGAATTAATCAGTCGATTAGACGATGACACAATTGCTGCAGCACAGAATGCTTTTGCTAAAACCGATTCCGAGGGCCAACGGCGGATGTCTGCCTTACACGGTGGAAAACGCGATCAACTCGAAGTCAGTCCAAATCTGTGGGCGGGGGTCGGCTTGGTGCGCGGTGGTGCAGGCACTGCTTTGGTAGGGGATGGCCCGACAGTAGCCGCACGACTGAAAGAATATCAAGCACTCGGCATAGATACCTTTGTGTTATCGGGTTATCCACATCTGGAAGAAGCTTACCGCGTGGCCGAATTGTTATTCCCTCACTTGCCTGATCGTGCCCAACCCCTGACCCCCGATGTTGCTTTTCTAACACCATTTGGTGAAACCATCGCTAATATCGCGCCCCCAGCGCAGTTAGTGTCTGCTTCATAGGAGTAATGCAATGGCTGTGTCAACGTGGTTACGTCCTTTGGTGCCTTGGTGTGTTCCTGCTTTGCTATTTGGTGGGTGGCAGTTTGCTGCTGAAGTGGGGTGGTTGCACAGCCGCATTTTACCTGCCCCATCCGCTGTTTTGGTGGCAGGTTGGGATTTACTTTCCAATGGTGAATTAATTGCCCACTTAAAAATCAGTTTCTTTCGTGTTTTATTAGGTTTTCTGATTGGTGGTGGACTTGGATTCATCCTTGGGCTTGCTGCGGGTTTGTCAAAAGTCGCTGAAAATACTTTTGATACCACCTTGCAAATGTTAAGAAATATTCCACCTCTTGCCTTAATTCCATTAGTTATTTTGTGGTTTGGAATTGATGAAGGAGCAAAAATTTTCTTAGTTGCCTTTGGTACATTATTCCCTGTCTATCTGAATACCTACCACGGCATTCGATCAATTGATCAACAATTACTAGAGATGGCAAGTAGTTATGGCCTAAAGGGTTGGCAATTATTTAAGGATGTTTTACTACCCGGTGCACTACCTTCTATTTTAGTTGGTGTACGCTTCTCTTTAGGGTTTGCATGGGTGATTTTAATTGTCGCTGAAACAATTTCTGCCTCTTCTGGAATTGGCTATCTTGCGATGAATGCCAGAGAGTTTCTTCAAACTGACATTGTTGTATTAGCTATCTTGCTGTATGCAGTGTTAGGTAAATTAGTCGATATGCTTGCCCGAGCCATTGAGCGTGTTGCACTTAAATGGCACCCTGCTTATTTGAATTGAGGAAAAGATGATGAAAAATGATATCCATCACGTTGAGACATCATCTGCATTAAAGATTGATTTGAAGAAAGTATCTCAGCAATTTTCTGACAAGAAAGTATTAAATGAAGTTGATTTAGAGATTGCTGCAGGTGAGTTTGTCACATTAGTGGGACGTTCTGGTTGTGGTAAGAGCACGTTATTACGATTGCTGTCTCGGTTAGATCAACCCAGCTCCGGAGAAATAATCTTTGGTAATCATGATCAACAGCAGCAAATTAGAGTCATGTTTCAAGACCCTCGCTTGTTGCCTTGGAAACGCGTGATTGACAATGTGGGATTAGGATTATCTGGTCCGTGGCAGGAAAAAGCCTATCAAGTATTAGACGAAGTTGGCTTGTCTGATAAAGCACAAGAATGGCCGGCTCGTTTATCTGGTGGACAAAAGCAGCGCGTGGCATTAGCACGAGCTTTGATTCATCAGCCACAGTTATTGTTATTAGATGAACCACTAGGTGCATTAGATGCTTTAACTCGCATAGATATGCAGCAATTGATCGAAAAGCTATGGCAGAAACATGGTTTTACTGTGGTATTGGTCACCCATGATGTCAATGAGGCTGTCAAACTGGCAGATCGAGTCATTTTATTAGAAGGGGGTAAAATTGGATTAGATCTTAAAATAGATTTAGCAAGACCACGTTCAGCAGCACAAGCACTGTTGGTCGAATATGAGCAAAAAATTTTGCATCGTATTTTAGCAACACCACAAACGGTTTTATCTCCACCCAGCGTAACCAAATATGTGAGCCAACAATGGCAACAACTACGTTGGGCAATTTGAAAAGGAAATTGAAATGTCAATCAAATCTATTAACGTTCGCAATCAATTTAAAGGCAATATTGTTGAAATCTTAGAAGGGCCTGTGCTGTCAGAGGTTGACGTCAATACACCAGCAGGACTGGTGACCTCAGTGATCACAACCCGTTCAGTCAAAGATCTGGATTTGAAAGTGGGTGATCAAGTCATTGCCTTTGTGAAATCGACAGAAGTTTCCATTGCAAAACTCTGATGTTTGCTACTCGCCCTCGATCTTGATCGAGGGCTTTATAACTTTTTGCTATGAGAGAATCTTTATATATTATTTTTTATCTAAAATGGAGGGTGTTAATATTCATTTGTAAAAATAAAAAGGCATTAAAATGTTATGGGTAACTTTGATATATTGCATCTGGTGAACACACCCACGATTTGCAATTTGTTAGACACTGCAAATACATTCTTTGCAGAAGCATCACTAGATCAGCGTGTTTTTTTTGGTCGTGAGCAAAAAATTTATGCCCACTTTGATGAATGGGAAATTACCTCTGCGTATCAACCCATCTTTTCTTTCGAGAAAAAAATTATTGCGGTTGAAGCTTTAGCGAGAGTGTCGAGTAATCGCCACTCAATTCCGCCTAATCTTTTATTCACCACAGAAAGAATGCCTGCCCGAGCAATATTTCTTGATCGTTTGGTCAGGGTATTACATATTGCTAATCTACTAAGACAAGTGCCAACCCCCAGTTTTTCTATCTTTTTAAATATTAATGCGTTTCACCTGATTGGCGTTAAAACAGGACATGGTCGTTTTTTTGCTGATATTTTACAGATTGCAGGACTGTCTCCACCACAAATTACTTTAGAAATTGTCGAAGATGCTGTCGATGATAATTTGCTGTTACTTGAGGCAGTCAATAGCTATCGTCAACAAGGTTTTCTAATTGCTTTAGACGATTTTGGTGCGGGACACTCAAACCTAGATCGAGTGTGGTTATTAGAACCAGATATCGTGAAGTTGGATCGGTTACTTATCCAAAGGGCAGTTGTTGAACCAAAAGTGAGATTGGCCTTACCTAAGATTGTTGAGCACTTACATCAAATGGGCGCGACAGTGGTTTGCGAGGGAATAGAACATCAATTACAACTTTCCCTCGCACAAGATGTGGGGTGTGATTGGGTGCAAGGTTATTTCTTAGCGATGCCACACGCGGTGATTCCTTGCTGATCATAGATAACCGAATTAGGCCAGATCGGGAAATAACACATCAGTAAAACCAAATTGGCGCATGTCTTTCATCCGCATTGGATAAAGAATGCCCCACAAGTGATCGCATTCATGTTGCACCACGCGGGCGTGAAAATCATCGACTGTTCGGTCAATCAGGTCGCCGAATTCGTTGAAACCTTGATAACGTAAGCGGGTATAACGAGGGACGAGGCCACGCAGTCCGGGGATAGACAAACAGCCTTCCCAGTTATCTTCCATCTCGGCACCCAAAGGGGTCAGAGTTGGGTTGATTAATACGGTGGGGGGAATAGGGTCGGCATTTGGATAGCGAGCAAGTTTTTCACCCGTTCCAAAAATCACGACTTGCAGATTGACCCCAATTTGTGGTGCTGCCAAGCCTGCTCCACCTGTGGCTGCCATCGTATCGCGTAGATTGGTCAATAACTGATGCAGTTCTGGCGTATTAAACGCTGTCACTGGATCGGCAAGACGCAATAATCTGGGATCACCCATTTTCAAAATAGGACAGACAGACATGGCAACGTACCTCTTGCTGAGTTACTTCAATGCCAAATTAACCATCAGCATTGATTTTTTGAATAATCACATCTAGCACTTCAGCCGCGTTATCGTTCTCAACTTGGCAAGTTCCTGCATTCAAGTGACCCCCACCGCCATAGCTGAGGCACAGCTCGCCGACATTGGTGTTCGAGCTACGGTTGACAATCGATTTGCCAATGGCAAACACGGTGTTTTGCTGTTTCAAACCCCACAGCACATGCACCGAGATATTGCATTGTGGGAATAAGGCATACAGTGTGAAGCGATTGGTGGCCCAAATCGTGTCTTCTTCACGCAAATCTAACACCAACAAATTGCCATGTACTTTGGTGCAACGACGCAGCTGATCTAGGGCGCGATCTTTGTGTTCAAAATACAGATCAACACGCTCTAGCACATCTGGCAAATGCAAAATGTCTTCAATGGTGTGAGTGCGGCAATAGTCGATAAGTTTCATCATCAGTTGATAGTTACTGATGCGGAACTCACGGAATCGCCCTAAACCTGTCCGTGCATCCATCAAGAAATTCAGCAATACCCAACCATCAGGATGCAAAATTTCTTCGGTGGTGAAGTTCGCCGAGTCGCCTTTATCTACGGCATCCATCATTTCATCCCATGCGGCAGGGAAGGCCTGATGGCCGCCGTAATATTCCCACACCACGCGTGCTGCCGACGGTGCATCTGGGCTGATGATGTGGTTGGTGATATTGCCATCATTGCGTAGGGTTTCGCTCAGATGGTGGTCAAAAGCAAGATAGCAGCCTTTGACGTAAGGCAGGTTAGTTGTAATGTCGCGGCCAGAGATTTCGATCTTGCCATCTTGCATATCTTTAGGATGCACAAACAAGATATCGTCGATCAAATCCAGATGTTTCAGCAAAGCGGCACACACCAGACCGTCAAAGTCGCTGCGGGTGACTAGGCGGTATTTTTCGGTCATTTCTAACACTCCTGATGAGGGTAAGGTGGCTTGTTTTATCGTGGCAAGCCAATATAAAGAGACTCTTAAATCGGAGAACAACACGCAACCAAGATACGCCGAGCCTGATCGAGACCTTGAAGGAAAGCAGCTTGGTTTGCTTGAAAATCAATTTCCACCCCTGCGCCGTTTAACCCTGCCGCTCGATTGGCGACTACGGCTAATGTGGCATAGGGTAAGTGTTTTTCGCGTGCAAGTGCCGCTTCGGGCATTCCCGTCATCCCCACCATATCCGCCCCATCTTGACTAAGACGGCGAATTTCGGCGGCTGTTTCTAAACGGGGCCCCTGAGTGGCAGCATAGCAGCCGCCATCATGAACGGAAATGGCCAACGTTGCCGCTGCTTCAAGCAGACGGCAACGCAGCGTTGCATCATAGGGATAGCTAAAATCGACATGCACTACTGGCTGATCAGGGCCTTCAAAAAAAGTCGCGGCCCGACTATGGGTATAGTCGATGATTTGATCAGGTACTGCTAACACACCAGTGGTCAATTCAGGGTGAATCCCCCCGACAGACCCTACCGCCAAAATACCACTGACGCCAATTTCAGCCAGCGCCCAAATATTAGCGCGGTAGTTAATCTCATGTGGTGCAAGAGAATGGCCATAGCCATGTCGGGCTAGAAAGACAATCTGTCGGCCAGCGATTTGTCCGAAAGAGAGGGGACAAGACGGTTCACCATAGGGTGTACGCATCACTTGGCGATGCGTGATGTCTAAACCTGGTAAACGAGACAGCCCGCTACCCCCGATGATGGCTAACATAATTCACTCACTTTAAGGCATGAATAGCAGGAAGATTACGCCATAAACCGCGCACATCCATGCCATAACCAAATACATAACGATCAGGGACATCCAATCCAACAAAGTCTGCTTTGATAGGTTTGGCTTTGCTAATCAATTTATTGGCAAACACAGCACTGTGGAACGATTTCGCCCCCATGCTCAGCACCTTGTCGCGAATGGCTGCCATCGTTTCGCCTTCGTCCAAGATGTCATCTAATACCAACACCACGCGGTCGCGGACATCTTCTTTTGGTGAAGTCCGCCACACCAATTCACCACCGTGGGTTTTATCACCATAGCGGCTGACATGGACGTAATCAAAATCGAGGGGGAATAACAAGCGAGGCAACAATTGGCCAGTAAAGACGACCGCGCCCCCCATGACGGATAACACGAGAGGATAGGTCTCGCCCAGTTTGGCAGTAATTTCTGTCGCCATACGGTCAACCGCTGCATCAACTTCGGCAGCGGTAAACAAAATATCGGCGCTATTGAGCAAGCCACGGGCTTCAGCAACATTGGGCATACAAATTTCGTCCAGCAAAAAATAAAAAACAACACACCCGATCAGGCGTGTTTAGTACCGAAGATTTTATCTCCGGCATCTCCTAGCCCTGGAATGATATAGCCTTGTTCGTTGAGATGACTATCGAGCGAGGCCGAGTAGATGTCCACATCGGGGTGGGCTGCATTGACAGCTTTCACCCCTTCTGGGGCAGCAACCATCACCACCGCACGAATATTTTTACATCCCTTACGCTTCAGCAAATCAATTGTGGCAACCATCGAACCCCCTGTTGCTAACATGGGGTCGATAATCAGGGCAATACGTTCATCTAACGCATCCACAAATTTATCAAAGTAGGGGACGGGTTCGAGGGTTTCTTCATTGCGGTAGAGACCCACCACACTGATTTTGGCTGACGGAACCAAATCTAAAACCCCATCTAACATGCCCAGACCCGCACGTAGAATCGGCACTACCGTGACCTTTTTACCCTTAATCTGTTGCACATCGATTGGGCCACACCAGCCATCAATCGTGACCGTTTCCACTTCAAAATCGCGTGTGGCCTCATAGGCCAACAAACGCGCTAATTCTTGCGTCAAGGTACGGAATTTATTGGTACTGACCCCCGCTTCACGCAATAGGCCAAGCTTATGTTGTACCAAAGGGTGGTTCACCACATGGATATTCATAATTTATGCCTCGCCCCGTGCTTTTAACCAAGCCAAAAACTCTGCTTCTGGCAGAGCTTCCCCAGAGGCATAACCTTGTACACGATCACATCCGAGTTGGCGCAGTAATTCCATATCGGCTTCGCGCTCCACCCCCTCGGCGACGGCTTCTAATCCTAAGCGGCGCGCCAACGACAAGCCGGTTTCCAAAATTGACGACAAAGTGGGGTCGCCTGCTGCACCATGCACAAAGGCACGGTCAATTTTCAATTGGGTAAAGGGCAGTGCAGACAGTTGTTTTAACGAGGCACCACCGACACCAAAGTCGTCAATCGCCAAACCAAAGCCGTGCATCCGCAGCCGTAACACATTCTCTAGCGCATCAGCCGGATGGGCATTGATCCCCGTTTCGCTAAATTCAAACACAAAACGCGCAGGGGGTACGCCATGACGTAAGACACGTGCGGCCAATTCGTCCGCCAATTCGGTATCAGACAACGAGACAGCCGATAAGTTAATCGCAACCGATAAGCGAATCCCATCATCTAACCAACGACGGCAAGCCGCCGCTGCACGATCAACCATGATGCCGGTAATGGCATCCATCATGTCAAAGCGTTCCAAGACCGGAATAAAGCTGGCTGGGTGAATCAGCCCTTTTTCACGATGACGCCAACGCGCCAACGCCTCAACGCCGACGACACGGTTATTCTTCAGATCAAGAATGGGTTGGAAGAACGACTCAAATTCGTTATTGGCAATACCACGCACGATATCGTCGATGGTTTCCGGTGGCACCACTGCCGGTGGTTCTGGCATATCGTCGTTGTGGATGCGCGTAAACAAGGCATCAAGGACGGCATCGTCAGCTGGCGTGCTGCTCCAGCCTAATGTTTTGAGCCCCAACGCTTCTGCCATCCGATCGGCCGTCGCCAGTAGGGCAGGATCCAGTTCACCATACAACACGAGGGTTGGGTTCGATGGGCGTGCAGCAAGGGCACGCAACAGCGCAATGCCAGCCAACTGTGGCAAATCAACAGCACAGAACACCAAGTCGGTGACGTCTTGGTCGAGGGCTTGCAGTGCCATCTCGATAGAAGGAACACGGCGCACCGCACGCACTCCACGTGTCCGTAACCGTTCTGTTAACAGTACACACCGTGAGATTTGATGATCGACAATCAAAATATGTTGAGGAGATATCATAGCGTCAGTTCGCACCAAAATAGGGTTCAAATCATGCTGGGCTGTTGTCGCCCATAAAGGCTGGCAATTTAACAAAAAAACCCGTCTAGGACGGGGATTTTTGCACGAAGCCACAAAAAATTGCACGTATTAAGCAAGGATTTAGACCTTTGCTAAAACTGTTAATGGGGTTGTCGGTGATTTTGCGCTAAAAAATCGGCGAATTGTGCTGCAGGCATCGGCTTGGCAAAATAATAGCCTTGCAACTCATCTGCCCCTTCTTGGGCCAAGAATGCCGCTTGTTCTGCTGTTTCCACCCCTTCTGCAATCAACTTCAAATGCAGATTACGTCCAAGCGCAATCATGGCTCGCACAATCGCTGCATCACTGCTGTTGCCCGGCAAATCACGGACAAAGCTTTGGTCAATTTTTAACTTATCGACATTAAAACGCTTCAGATAAGACAAGCTAGAATAGCCGGTACCAAAGTCATCAATCGACAGTTGAATCCCCAGCAGCTTCAGTTGGTCGATAATGGCTACCACCTGATCGACATCAAACATCACAATGCTTTCTGTCAATTCCAGTTCAAGACAAGAAGGCCGGATACCCGATTCGCGCAAGGCATCGGCGACCAAATCGACAAAATTCGCTTGTTGGAACTGTAAACTCGACAGATTGACGGCGATGGTGAGGTCTGGCAGTCCTGCTTCTTGCCACTCGCGGCTTTGCCGACAGGCTTCGTTAAGCGCCCATGTTCCCATCGGTACAATCAAACCAGATGACTCGGCAATGGGGATAAATTTTCCCGGTGAAATCATCCCTAGTTCAGGGTGAACCCAACGCATCAAGGCCTCGGCACCAATCACCACACCCGTTTGGGCATCGACTTGCGGTTGATAAAACAAACGCAATTCGCCACGCAAATGGGCGGTGCGTAATTGACTTTCCAACTCGAGCCGTTCAGCGGCATCGGCATTGAGCGAAGGCGTATAAAGACCAAAGTTGTTTCTGCCGCGTGCCTTGGCTTGATACATCGCAGCATCGGCATTGCGAATCAGCACATCCGCCTGTTCACCATCACGAGGATAAATACTGATCCCGACAGTGGACGAGGCCGTCAGTTCGCGTCCATCTACTACCACTGGCATCGACATGGCGGTCACAATCGCGCCAGCTAATTCGACTGCCTCGCGTTCATTCTGAATCCGTGGCAGAACAATCAAAAACTCATCACCGCCTAACCGCGCTAAGGTGTCTTCCGATGACAAATAGTCGGCCAAGCGCGCCGCTACTTGTTTTAACACCTCATCACCAACCGCATGACCAAGGGAATCATTGATATTTTTGAAGTGGTCTAAGTCGATGAACAATACCCCAACATGGTATTGCCCCTCTTGCGCGCGCAAGATGGCTTCTTCTAGGCGTTCGCTAAGGTAATAGCGGTTGGCCAAGCCGGTGAGTGCATCAAAACGGGCGTTGTAAGCCACGCGGGATTCCGCTTCTTTGCGCCGGTGAATATCGTTGATGGTGCCGACTTGTCGCTGTGGGACACCGTGTTCATCCGGATCGATAAACTGGCCTTGTACCGATACCCAGTGGTAATCGTTACCGACATGCAAGCGGTATTCAAGTCGAATATGTTGTTGATTATTGTGTGGGACTTGCGCTACCCGTTCTAACATCCAACGATCTTCAGGGTGAACAAGCGCGGTCCATTCCTCAAGCGGATACCGATGGCGAGAAAAATCAAAGTCTGGCCAATCTAAACAATCTAAATCAACCGTTAATTCCAAGCTCTTGAGGTCAAGTCGATATAAGCCTGTTTCAGCAGCATCCAAGGACAAACGCAACAGTTGTTCACTGTTCACTAACGCCTGTTCTGCCAGTTGCCGTTCTTCTTCGCTTTGTTGCAGGCGATGGATTTGTCGATTGAGCAAATAGAGCGACACCCCAACCGCTGCAATCATTAACCCTGCCATCAACAAACGATTTAAGGAATCACGATACCAATCGTTTAGCACTTCCGACTTGGGTAAACCGACTACCACGGTCAGCGGAAAACCTGACAAACGACTGCCGGCATACACCATGTCTTTGCCGTCATGTACTACTTCAAACAAACCCGAAGTACCAAGCCGGCGTAGGTGGCGGAAATAGAGCGTATCGCGGACATCTTCACCAAATGGCGTGGTGCTTTGCGGATGGTGGATCAGACGAATCCCATCATCACGTACCATATCCACGGTCATGTTTTCTGGCAGGCTTAGCGAGCGATAAAAGCGGTGATAATAGGTTGGATTGATACCGGCAACTAACACCCCCTCGCTACGTGTTGCTGTGCTATCGAGTAAGGGCATACTCAGCGGGAGATAAATCACCGATTTATTTAAAGCAGCGGGGGCGGGGCGGAACAGATGCGCTGCATCGTCAGTACGTTCAATACTGCCTAAGAAAAAATCACGCTCGGCAACCGAGGCTTGACCGACTGGATAGCGCAACGAACTGGCTAACACTCGGCCATCATGCCCTGCGGCACCAATTAACGTCAGTTGCGGTAAGAGTTCGACTTCTTGCTTCAAACGCGAGAAAGCCGTTGCTTCATCCCCTCGGCGGACGGCATTGCGCCAATCTTGGTCTTCCGCTAACACGCGCATATGTGCAGCGACAATTTGCATCGAGGCATCAATATGGGTTTCCAGCGCTTTTGCCAAGGTCACCATCCGCGCATTGGCATCGGCAGTGGTTCTTTGATAGTGGTCGAGAATGGTCCAGCCGATGAAAATGCTGGTACTGACACATAAAAACAAAAAGAACCACAACATGCCTCGGCGCAGGCGCTGTAGCAAAATGGGATGTAAGGCGACAGAGGCGGTGTCAGCAAGGTTCACAATAACAAATCTACTTAAAGGTCATGAGTTAAACCAAAGCGGCGTTTTTAGGCAAACCGGCTTAAACAAGGCTGCCACATTATGCACGAAAGCACAGATTGTGCAGCATGCATTGCAACAATCTTGCTGTCGAATTTGCTTTCAGCATCACTCGTGCTCTTTAGTGCAAAGAGATGCCAAACAAGTACAAAGCAAAGAATAAAACAGAACTAATGACTAAAGCTTGTGCCAGTGTAGTGATCCATTCTCTTAGCGTTTTTTTCTGTTCATACCCTAATAAACGACGTAATAGCCATACCACCAGCAAGACAAATAAAAAAAAGCGCAGTAAACGGCCAATCACAGCAGGCTTTCGCAAAGGAAAAACGAAAGACGATTATCACGGGCTGGCTGCCTGTGCAGCAAGCGGCAGCGGTATAATCCTTTTTCTTTATTTTTTGCTGATCGAGACCGATGAACCACGACCCACATTCTGTTGGTTTGGTCTGTCCACAGACGGCCCATTTTTCCACGCCACTGACTTTAGCCAGTGGTCATGTCTTACCTAGCTATGAGTTAGTGTTTGAAACCTATGGCACGCTGAATCAACAAGCCTCGAATGCCATTCTGATCTGCCATGCCCTATCTGGTCACCACCATGTTGCCGGTCGTCATCACCCAGACGATAAGGCAGCCGGTTGGTGGGACAATATGGTTGGCCCGGGAAAACCGATTGATACGGACCGCTTTTTCGTCGTTGGCGTCAACAATCTCGGCGGGTGTCATGGTTCGACAGGCCCTCGCTCAATCAATCCAGCAACGGGTCAGCCCTATGGTTCGAGTTTTCCGGTTGTAACTGTGCCCGATTGGGTACATGCACAAGCTCGGTTGGCTGATTATTTAGGCATTCGCTGTTGGGCGGCGGTGATTGGCGGCAGTTTGGGCGGTATGCAAGCGTTGGAATGGTCGATTCGTTTTCCCGACCGCTTGCACCATGCTTTAGTAATTGCCTCGGCGCCAAAATTGACCGCACAAAATATCGCGTTCAATGACGTTGCGCGGCAGGCCATTTTGACCGACCCCGAATTTTATGGCGGTGATTTTTATCAAAAAGACGCTATTCCCCGACGGGGCCTGCGTTTAGCGAGAATGCTGGGGCATATCACTTATTTGTCTGATGATGGCATGGGCGAAAAATTTGGTCGTCTGTTGCGCTCGGGCGAATATAAGTTTGGTTACGATGTTGAGTTTGAAATCGAAAGTTATCTGCGTTATCAGGGCGATAAATTTTCCGATTATTTTGATGCCAACACCTATCTGTTGATGACCAAGGCGCTAGATTACTTCGACCCCGGCACTGAATGGGGACAGGGGGACCTCGCACGCGCATTGCAGCGTGCTGAAGCCAAGTTTTTAATTGCGGCGTTTACCACCGATTGGCGTTTTTCACCGGCCAGATCAAAAGAAATTGTCAAAGCCCTGATTGATGCACAAAAAACGGTCAGCTACGCCGAGATTGAGTCGGCGCATGGGCATGATGCGTTTTTAATGACCGACCCACCGTATGTGGCTTTGATGCATGCTTATCTCAATCTTGTCGCGTTGAAAGCGGGGGTATGATGTTACGCAGTGACCTACAGTTGATTGCCGATTGGATTCCTGCCCGCAGTCGGGTGTTAGATTTGGGGTGTGGCGATGGCCAATTATTAGCCTATCTCAGCCAACACAAAAAAGTCGTCGGCTATGGTGTCGAGATTGATGTCAATAATGTGATTCGCTGCGTGAGCAGCGGGATCAACGTGGTGCAAGGTGACTTAGAAGCGGGTTTATCCGATTTTCAGAGTGATGCGTTTGATGTGGTGGTGTTATCACAAACCATTCAAGCGATGCGCCATATTGAACAAATCATGGTCGAAATGTTGCGTGTAGGCCGTGAGGCGATTGTGTCTTTCCCCAATTTTGGCTATTGGAAAAACCGTCTGCAAATTTTGCAAGGCCACATGCCGGTTTCAGAAACTATTCCGTACGATTGGCACAACACCCCTAACATTCATTTGTGTATGTTGCGAGATTTTGAAGCGCTGTGCGCCAAAAATCAGATTGAGGTCAAAGAGCGGGTGGTGATGGACGGCGGTAGTCGAATTGATTTCTTGCCCAATTTGCTCGGCAGTTTGGCGTTTTATCGTATCGGGCGTGCGGCATGAATTGGCAGGCCTTGTTCAATCGGCGCATGTTAATTTGTATTTTTACTGGCTTTGCGTCCGGTTTGCCGCTGTATTTTTTGATCAATCTTTTACCTGCATGGTTACGCACCGAGGGCGTTGACTTAAAAGCGATTGGCTTATTTGCGCTGATTCAGTTGCCCTACACTTGGAAGTTTATTTGGTCGCCCTTGATGGACCGCTTTAGCTTGCCACTAGGGCGGCGGCGTGGCTGGATGTTGGCAACACAGGTGGGCTTGATTGCCTCGCTCGCTGGCTTTGCCGCTTTTCAACCACAACAAGATATTTGGTCGATTGCGGTGTTGGCGGTGGCGGTGGCCTTTTTTAGCGCCAGCCAAGATATTGTGTTGGATGCCTATCGGCGTGAAATTTTGCCCGATGCTGAATTAGGGCTAGGGAATTCTATTCATATCAATGCTTATCGTTTGGCGAGTTTAATTCCCGGTTCCTTGTCGCTGATCTTAGCGGACCATTTACCGTGGCCAACTGTCTTTTGGATCACCGCTCTCTTTATGCTGCCGGGGCTGTTGATGACGTTGACGGTGAGTGAGCCGATGTTGCAAGGCGCTGCACCGCGCACTTTACGCGAAGCCGTGGTAGAGCCATTTCGTGAATTTATTGATCGGGCTGGATGGCAACATGCGCTACTGATTTTAGGATTTATCTTCCTATATAAACTCGGTGACAGCATGGCAACCGCACTGGCAACGCCGTTTTATCTTGATACGGGATTTACAAAATCTGATATTGGATTGATCGCCAAACATGCTGGGCTTTGGCCTGCTGTGATAGGTGGTTTACTCGGTGGAATTTGGATGTTAAAGCTCGGCATCAATCGCGCCTTATGGTTATTTGGCGTGGTGCAGATGGTGACAATTTTGGGCTTTGTCATTCTCGACCAAGTCGGCCCAGATAAACTGACTTTAGCCTTAGTGATTTCAGCCGAGGCGCTTGGGGTGGGTTTGGGTTCGGCGGCGTTTATTGCTTTTATTGCCCGTGCGACCCACCCACTGTATACCGCCACGCAACTGGCGCTATTCACCAGCTTATCTGCCGTACCGCGTACGGTCATCAATGCCGGAACTGGCTATTTGGTGGAAGCATTAGGATGGACACCGTTTTTCTTGCTGTGTACGGTGTTGGCAATACCGGGGATGTTGCTACTGGTAAAAGTCGCCCCATGGCATGAGGCGACTTCAGACAAGACGGCAACGGCTCATTAGGCGTGGGCGCTGTGATCGTCAGCAAAACCGCCTGCACAACCACTGACCAGTTGTTTTAAGTGTTCTGGTTGGAGCAGGCGGATATGTTTATGGTCAACGCTAATCCAACCGTTTGCTTGGAATTTCGAAAGCGTGCGGCTCACTGTTTCGAGTTTCAGGCCTAAGAAACTGCCAATTTCTTCACGACTCATCCGTAAAACAAAGTCGTTGGCGGCAAACCCTCTGGCGGAGAGGCGTTGCGATAAATTCAGCAAAAAGGCGGCCAATCGTTCTTCCGCTTTCATATTGCCAAGCAATAACATCACACTTTGGTCGCGTACAATTTCACGACTCATCAGGCGGAAGAAATGACGTTGTAGGCTCGGAATATCTCGCCCGAGGAGTTCCAAGCGCGCAAACGGCAGCTCACAGACATCCGAATCTTCCAAAGCTTGTGCATCACAACCGTGGGTGTTGCTACTGATGCCATCCAACCCCATGAGATCACCAGACATGTGAAACCCGGTGACTTGTTCACGACCATCATGGCTAGACACACAATTTTTGAAAAAGCCGGTGCGGACCGCGAATAAAGCTCGGAAAGGGTCTCCCGCTCGGAACAGATATTCACCGCGTTTGACGCGGCGACTCTGTCGGATCACCGCGTCAAGCTGTGACATTTCCTCTCGGTTCAGACCAAGAGGCAGGCACAGCTCTCGTAAGCTGCAGTTCGAGCAGGAAACTTTGAGGGTGTGCAGGGGAACAGGACGGGGATCGAGCATGGGTAAATTCTGATATAGAGTGGAATTGAGGGGCGGTTGATTCGTGTCAAAAACAATCTGAGTTGGCTCAGGCACAGTGCAGCCATTGAATAGGATATTTCTTTATGAGCACTGCGAATTTTGCCATGTTAGCTTCTCCATCAGCTCGTTTTGAATTCGACCGTCAGCTCATTGAGCGGTTGGACGGCAGTGGACCGCGTTATACCTCCTACCCGACTGCTGATCGATTTAGCAGCGAGTTTGGAGAATTGGATTATCGACATAGCTTACAGCAAAGGCAAATTGGTGCGAATGCTGGGCCGTTGTCGTTGTATGTACATATCCCTTTTTGCAATACCGTCTGTTACTACTGCGGTTGCAATAAAATTATCACGAAAGATCGTTCGCGTGCAGACCAGTACATAGACTATCTGGAACGCGAACTTGCCTTATACGCCGATTTGCTCGGCGATAAGCAAGATTTGATCCAGCTTCACTTTGGCGGCGGCACACCGACTTTTCTCAGTGATGAGCAGATGACACGGCTGATGACGGCGATTCGCCGGACTTTTCATCTGTTGCCACATGGGGAATTCTCGATTGAGATTGACCCACGCAAAGTCACTGCACAAACCGTCGCGCACTTGGCACAACTGGGTTTTAACCGCATGTCTGTCGGTGTACAGGATTTTAATCCGCTTGTCCAGCAAGCCGTTAACCGCATTCAAAGTGAAGAAGAAACCCGTGTGGTGATTGAAGCTGCGCGAGCTTCTGGCTTTAAATCGATCAGTTTGGATTTGATTTATGGCCTGCCATTACAAACATTGGCTTCGGTACAAGAGACCCTCGATCGAGTATTAGCCATTCGTCCTGACCGTTTAGCTTTGTATAACTATGCCCATCTGCCTTCGGTGTTTATGCCGCAGCGGCGTATCAACGAAGCAGAATTGCCCGTGCCAGAGGTGAAGCTCGATATTCTGCAGATGGCGGTGCAACACCTTGGGACAGCAGGTTATGTCTTTATTGGGATGGACCATTTTGCCCTACCAGAAGATGAATTGGCAGTGGCCTTACAACAAGGGCGGTTGCAGCGTAATTTCCAAGGCTATTCGACTCATGCCGACCATGATTTGATTGCCATTGGTGTGTCTTCGATTGGGAAAGTCGGCCCCAGCTACGCACAAAATCACAAAGAAATCGAGCAATACTATGCAGCGTTGGATGCAGGCCAACTGCCGATTTTGCGTGGTTTATGTTTATCTGCCGATGATTTGCTACGAAGAACGGTGATTCAAGCCTTGATGTGTCGTTTTGCTCTGTCGATGGACGCCATCAGTGAAAGTTTCGGTATTGACTTTAAGCGTTATTTCGCGTGGGAATTGGAAAAACTGGCGGAATATCAAACGCTGGGCTTGTTGGAAATTGACGATGAATGGCTCACCATCAGCCCCCGTGGTCGTTTCCTGATTCGCACGGTCGCAATGGTGTTTGACCGTCATCTGCGCGAAAAACAAACCCATGCTCGTTATTCACGTACGATTTAACTCAGAACCAGTCACCCCTTTGGGGTGGCTGCATCGTACGGATAAATCATGCCTTGTCTGTTGCCGCTTTAGGCGGTAGGTTCAACATCTGGTCTTTGCACCACGACATACCCCGCTAAAATCTCTTCCTTGAACGACTCAGGAATCTCATCCCAATCGACAATCTGTACGATGATTGGGATATGGCTTTCAACAAAAGCCTCTCTCACCACACTTAAACGAAAGACATCCCGTTTTTTATCAGCAGGAAAGCGCGCCATTAGGTTCAAATCACTCGCTTCGTAATGATCGCCTCGTACCCGAGAGCCATACGCCCAAACTGTCGCTTCTGGGATATGCTTTTCTAATAGCATGCGAACTTGTACCGCATATTTCTCTGGCAAATAGAGTATATTGAGTTCAGCCATCGCAGGATTTATCTAATTTTTTTCCAATGTGTGATCCGTATTGAGGTACAGCATGGAACAGCCAATTTTTCGAACCAGCCGCATTTTCCTTTCCTAATCTATTCCTGCGAGAAAGGAAAATGCGTGGGCGTGTATTCAATAGATTTAAATATCTTGCCCTTCACGAATCCCCTCGTGATGGGCTTCGCGTTTTGGCAAGATCAAGTTCAAGATAATCGCCAATACCGAACATAACCCCACACCGACTAAAGAGAAGTCGCCAATTTTTAGCTCTAATGCCCCGATACCCGTGGTTAATACCACCGAGACAATCACCAAATTGCGAGGGGCCATTAAATCGACTTTGGCTTCGATCAACGTTTTCAGCCCAATCGAGGCAATCGTGCCGAAAAGCAAGACCATAATACCGCCCATCACCGGCATCGGAATGGATTGCAGCAAGGCATTAAATTTACCGAAGAAAGCCATCGCAATAGCGAAAATAGCCGCCCATGTCATCACTTTTGGATTGAAGTTGCGGGTAATCATCACCGCACCGGTAACCTCGGCATAAGTGGTAACCGGCGGCCCGCCGATTAAACCAGCAAAACACACCCCCAAACCATCCCCCGCCAAGGTGCGGTGTAGGCCCGGCGTTTTGGTGTAGTCTTTGCCCGTTACCCCACCAATTGCCATCACCCCCCCGATATGTTCAATCGCTGGTGCAATCGCCACTGGCAACATAAACAGTGCTGCTGCCCAGTTCACTTCTGGCGTGACAAAATGGGGTACTGCAAACCAAGGGGCGGCCGCAATTTTGCCGAAATCAACCAAGCCCATCACGCTGGCTGCAATATAACCGACGGAAACCCCTGCTAAGATGGGCACCAAACGGAACATGCCTTGGGCAAAAATCGCCACAATAACAGTCGTGGTTAAGGAAATTGTCGCCAGTATCAATGCTGTGCTGTACGGAATAACCTGTTCGCTGCCTGCTCGACCCATTGCCATATTGCTGGCGACAGTGGCGACTGACAAACCGATAATCATAATGACTGGGCCAATGACCACCGGCGGCAACAAGGTATGAACCGCTTCAATGCCACGCCAACGCACTAAACCAGCAAAGACAAAATACATAAAGCCGGCAGCAAACAAACCAAACATGGTTGAGGGTAAACCCCAAGTTTGGGTGGCATAGATAATTGGGGCGATAAAGGCAAAGGATGACCCGAGAAAAATCGGCACCTGATTGCGTGTACACAGTTGAAATAACAGTGTACCAATCCCTGCACCTAGCAGGGCCATGGCTGGATTTAATCCAGTCAAAAGAGGAACCAGAACCAAAGCACCAAAGGCAACAAATAAAATTTGTGCCCCAGCGATGGCCTGTTTAAGCGTAGAAAACATGGTTTGCTATCCTAGGCAAAGAAAAAAATAGCAGAGATCTCTGCTAAACCGCGTTATTGTGCCAGAAGCGTTGTAGCGAGAGACCTTCTCAACGGTAATTTTGCTAACAGCGCTGGCATAATTTGTGATTGTTTATTCTCCTTTATCTGAGTTTGCCTGATGACGTCATTACATACCCCTGCTTTTGTCTACGCCTTTCGTGAAGCCGCGCCTTATATTCACGCCTTTCGTAACAAGACGTTTGTGATTGCGTTTGGTGGTGAGTTATTAGAAACCGATCGTCTAGCGCCATTGTGTTATGACTTAAATGTTTTGATTAGTCTTGGGGTGCGGGTGGTTTTGGTGCACGGCATTCGGCCACAAATCGATGCAGTTTTAGCCACCAAGGGAATTGTTTCGCGTTACCACGGCAGTCGGCGGATTACCGATGGCGAGGGCTTAGCTGCGGTACGGCAAGCCGTCGGGCTGGCGCGGGCAGAAATTGAATCACAGCTCAGTCTCGCACTCCCTAATTCCCCAATGGCGGGGGCAAACTTGCGTATTAGCAGTGGGAATTTTGTGGTGGCGCGTCCCCTCGGTGTGTTGGATGGGGTGGACATGCAATATACCGGCCAAGTGCGGCGAATTGATGTGCAAGCAATTCGCGACCACCTTGCCCTCGGTGAAATCGTTTTATTCTCACCATTAGGGTTTTCGCCAACCGGCGAAAGCTTTAATTTGACGATGGAAGAATTAGCGACTGATCTGGCGGTGAATTTGCAAGCAGACAAACTGATTTTCCTCGCCGACAGCGATGGCGTACACAGTGAAGACGGGACATTTTTAGCCGAGTTAACTGCTGGCGAGGCCGAGCAGCTATTAGAAGAAAAAGAACTGACCCCGGGCAGTCTATGGACCTATTTAGCCTGTGCCACCCGCGCCACACGTAAAGGTGTGGCACGGGCGCATTTGGTGAGTCATCGTGAAGAGGGTGCGTTGCTGACCGAGCTTTTCACCCACGATGGGATTGGCACCATGATTTCACGTGAAAATCTAGTCAAAATGCGTACGGCAACGATTGATGATGTCGGTGCGATTTTGGCATTGATCGAACCGTTGGAACAAAGAGGCGCGTTGGTCAAACGTGGGCGTGAGCTGATTGAGATGGAAATTCAGCACTATTTTGTGGTCGAGCATGACGGGATGATTATTGGCTGTGTCGCCATGCACCCTTATCCCAAAGAGCAAATGGCAGAATTAGCATGTTTAGCAGTTGATCCGCAGTGGCGAGATGGGGGGTATGGTGATGCTTTGGTGCAGCAGGTCGAGCGACAGGCCCGTGCCAAAGGGGTTGCTAAACTCTTTGTTTTAACAACACAAACGGCACATTGGTTTGTCGAGCATGGTTTTGTATTGGCGACACCCGAGGCACTGCCCGAGGCAAAAAAAGCTTTTTATAATCACCAACGCCGCTCACAAGTGTTAATCAAAACGTTGTCTTAACAGAATTCAGCGTAAGTCGCACAATCTGGTGACTCTCTTTCAAACGACCGTATCTACACGGATTGTCAAAGCGAGCTGGGATCGGTACAACCTGACATTCTGTCTTTATTTCTGTTGCTGTTGGGGGTGTTTTGTCTGATGCACGAATCATATCCTTCCCCTTCTGCGGGCTCACACTCAACTGACACCCAGCAACAAGGCTGTGCGCTCTTTGTGCGAACCTTGCGCTTTCGTTTGATTGCGCTAGGTTTTTTGGCCAATCTCTTATTGGTTGGCATGATGTTGCTGATTATGTTGTTTTCGTGGGAACACAGCACACGTCAAGCCCTACAAGTTCGCAGCCATGAAGTGCGGCAACTGCTACAAGCGGTTTTACAAGAGCCATTGCGTTATGAGGATTA
This sequence comes from Aquaspirillum soli, assembly GCF_054781915.1. Classification (NCBI taxonomy): domain Bacteria; kingdom Pseudomonadati; phylum Pseudomonadota; class Betaproteobacteria; order Neisseriales; family Aquaspirillaceae; genus Aquaspirillum; species Aquaspirillum soli. The sequence continues at coordinate 219,838 of NZ_BAAGTM010000004.1, forward strand.
CCCTCGTGTCGTCGATTTGGTCAATCAGTCCTTCACGCAAAGTGATTTGTTGTATCTCGCGGTGGAAAACCAACAGGGGCAACAAATTGCACTGTTACAACAATCACAAATCATACCTTCCCCATCACGACAACAAGAGACGTTGGCTTCTGTGTCGCTGTTATTTTCCCTATCTGAAGGCGTGTATCAACGTAGCGTGATTACCGATGGTGGCAAGGTGATCGGTCAAGTCAGTTATGTTTTATCATTACAAACAGCCACCGCTGCATTGAAAACGCTGTTGTTACAGGTGTTATTGGTGATGGTAGTCAGTATTCTGTTGCTCGGTTTATTGACGGCCTTAATCGGCCTTTGGATTGGTCGCCCGCTGTCGGCGTTAATCCGCGCTGCACGGGCCATCGCGGCTGGTGATTATCAAGCTTCGTTACCGCCAAGCAATGCCAATGAAATTGGTCGGTTAGCCGCCGCTTTTGCTCAGATGCGCGATGCTCTACGTGAACAAATGAGCACACTACGGCAACAACGAGAAACGCTTCATGCCATTGCTGACTATACCTACGCTTGGGAAATGTGGCTTAACCGTGAAGGTAAGCTCTATTGGCTCAATCCTTCGGTGGAAAGAATTACCGGCTATCGGGCTGAGGAATTGCTCAACGAAAAAGTTCGCTTATTAGACGACATCATTCACCCCGAAGACAGCGAACAAGTGCGCGACTATATTAGCCAAGCCATTCGCCAACAAAGTGCCGGTCAGGGGTTTCAATTTCGGATGCGTCATCGTGATGGTCGGATTATTTGGGTGATTGCGAATTGGCAGCCGCTTTATAGCCAAGAACGGCGCTTTTTAGGGCTACGCGCTAGCCTATTGGATTACACCAGTCAAAAACAGGCAGATTTGGCCTTACAACAAGCCATTGCTGAGCTACAAGCAGTGCAACAAGAAAATGAATTGCATCTGCGACAAGCACAACGAGAACAAGCGCGGTTGCGTGCGTTGTTCTCCTCTTTACAAGTCGGTGTGGTGTTTGTCGATCATCAAGATCGGATTGTCTATGCCAATCCTGCTTTTGCCCAACTCTGGGGTTTGCCACCGGCACCTGTGCTAAATCAATGCCCTCTCCCCTCGCTTTTGCCGCAACTCTTTGCTCAACCACAGGTTGAGGATGTGGTGCGGGAGTTTGAAGTAGATGCGGGGGTGATTTTGACTGCCTTTAATGTGCCGGTCAGTGGTGAGGAGAATGGCCGTTTGTGGGTGTTCCAAGATGTGACTGATGAACGTGCTTATGCAGAACAACTGCGTGTTTTGGCCGAGCGCGATACGTTGACTGGGATTTTTAACCGGCGGCGTTTCCAACATGATATCGAACATGCTTTGCAGCAAGCACAACAACAGCAACATCCACTGGCTATTTTATTGTTCGATCTTAACCGCTTTAAGCAAGTGAACGACAACTATGGTCATGCCGCTGGCGATCAGGTGTTAATCGAAATTGCCCGTACATTAGGTTATGTGTTGCGTACTGGCGAATGGTTATATCGTCTAGGGGGAGATGAGTTCGCCATTTTATTGCCAGATGCCGATTTAGAGGCAGCGGCAGTGGTGGCGCAACGCGTGCAAGACCATATTGCACAGCTGCCGTTCGTCTTTGAAGGCCAAGCCTGTCATGTGGGAAGTAGCATTGGGGTGGCGGTGTTTCCGCAACATGCGACCGATGCCATGATGCTGACTGCGGTGGCCGATGCTGCGATGTATGAGGCAAAAAAACGGGGCGGGCAGTGGTGTATTTTTGATGCACAACAGATGAGCCTCCCCTGTTCGGATACCGAGCCTAAGTCGTTCAAGGATGCTTCTTCTTCGATAGTTGATTAACTTGGATTGTGAATTACCCCTGTCGTCGCTATCTTCTCTCTCCGGTTGCCTTGTTAAAAAATGAGGCGTGTTCATACTCCGGCAATCTGCCGCGTGTATGGTTTGGCTAAAAAAGGATAGATTGATGAGCCGTATGGTGAACTGTATCAAACTGGGTCGTGAAGCTGAGGGAATGGATTTTGCCCCGCTGCCCGGTGAATTGGGTCAGAAATTGTATGACAACGTTTCAAAAGAAGCATGGCAAGGTTGGATTCGCCATCAAACCATGTTGATCAATGAAAACCGTTTGAGCTTGGCTGATCCACGTGCTCGTCAATATCTGACGCAACAGCTACAAAATTACTTCTTTGGTCAGGGAGCAGATGCCGTGTCTGGCTTTGTTCCTCCAAAGGCATAACTGTTATCGGCGCCCGTTTCCTGTTGGTCTCGGGCGTTTTTATTCACTGACTTTGACGCTAATCTGATGACAACTCCTGCTGCTGACTTACTGCTAAATCGTGAAATTGGTTTGATTGAATTCAATCGTCGGGTGCTGGCACAAGCGGAAGACCCTGCTGTGCCTTTACTAGAGCGCCTGCGTTTTTTATGTATTGTTTCATCTAATCTGGACGAATTATTCGAAGTCAGGGTGGCGTGGTTGCGTGAAGAAGCTGCCTTGCGGCCAGAGCGTGTTCTACCTGATGGCATTACCCCGCGCCAAGCGTTAGCGCAGCTATCTGATGCCGCCCATGCTTTGGTGACACGGCAATATGCCTTGATGAAAGAAATGGTCTTTCCTGCGCTTGAGAAGGAAGGTATTGTTTTTATTCGTCGCAATGACTGGAGCGATGAGTTACGGGCTTGGATTCGGCAATATTTCTTTAAGGAAGTGATGCCAATTTTGACCCCGATTGGTCTCGATCCTTCACATCCCTTCCCAAAACTCCTCAACAAAAGCTTGAACTTCGCCATTGAATTAGAAGGCAAAGATGCGTTTGGGCGCAATTCGGGCATTGCCATTGTGCAAGCGCCACGGATTTTACCTCGGGTGATTCGTCTACCGCGTGAACTGTGTGGCGATAAAGCCTGCTTTGTGTTTTTGTCGTCTATTTTGCATGCCCATGCCCAAGAACTGTTTTCGGGTATGACGGTGAAGGGATGCTATCAATTCCGTGTTACCCGCAACAGTGAATTAAATGTGGAAGAAGACGAGGTAAAAAACCTGCGCACGGCGCTGCAAGGTGAATTACGCCATCGTCAATATGGTGAGGCAGTGCGATTAGAGATTGCCGATACCTGCCCGCCACACATGGAAGAGTTTTTACTCAACCAATTTAATTTAGAGCGGCGCGATATTTTCCGGGTCGATGGCCCAGTGAACTTGGTTCGTTTAATGTCGGTGCCCGATTTAGTCGATCGCCCAGATTTGAAATTTGCTTCGTTTACACCGACCCTGCCAGAGGTATTACGCAAAAAGTCTGGTTTGCTGGCAGCGATTCGCAAGGGCGATATTTTATTGCATCACCCCTACCAAAGTTTCCAACCGGTGATTGATCTGTTGCATATTGCCGCCACTGATCCACAAGTTGTCGCCATTAAGATGACGGTGTACCGCACAGGTACCGAATCGGCGTTGATGGAGTCGCTGATTATGGCTGCGCGCGCCGGAAAACAAGTGACAGTGGTGGTTGAACTGATGGCGCGTTTTGACGAAGAAGCGAACATCAGTTGGGCCAGCCGATTGGAAGATGCAGGGGCGCATGTGGTTTACGGCGTCTATGGCTATAAAGTCCATGCCAAAATGTTGATGGTAGTTCGACGTGAAGAAGGCGCTTTGCGCCGTTATGTGCATCTTGGTACAGGGAACTATCACCCACGGACGGCACGGCTGTATACCGATTTTGGTTTGTTGACGTGCAACGAAGAAATCGCCAGTGATGTCAACGATATTTTTGTGCAGATTACTGGGCTAGGTCGTGCTAACCAGCTAGGTCATCTGTTGCAATCACCCTTTAGTTTACATCCAACGATGATGGCCTTGATTGAACGTGAGGCCGACCATGCGCGTGCTGGCAAACCTGCCCGTATTATCGCCAAGATGAATTCGTTGTTAGAACCCCAAGTGATTCAAGCACTGTATGCCGCCAGCCAAGCAGGGGTACAAATTCAACTGATTGTGCGTGGTGTCTGTGCTCTACGTCCGGGTGTGCCGGGGGTATCTGATAACATTAGTGTGCGTTCGATTGTTGGCCGTTTCCTTGAACATACTCGCGTGTTTTATTTCTTGAATGAAGGGGCAGAAGATGTCTTTATTGCCAGCGCTGACTGGATGGGACGCAATTTCTTCCGCCGCATTGAAACCTGTACGCCGATTCTTGATGCCCGTTTGAAAAAACGGGTCATCCGTGAAGGCTTGCGTTTATATCTGACTGACAATACCAATGCTTGGGAAATGCTGGCCGATGGCAGCTACCGCCGGAAAACTGGCCGTGGTCGCTCACGCGCTGCACAAGCGGAATTGTTGGCCGAATACAGTGAAGAGCAAAAATGACCGGAACTGATATTGCCATTCTCGCCTTGGGGGTGATCGCTTCTCTTCTTGGCATCCTTGGCACCATTCTCCCCGCCATTCCCGGCCTACCTCTTTTAGCCGCTGGCTTGGTGTTATTGGCATGGGCGGGGGATTTCCTCGCCGTTGGTGGCGTAGCGTTGGCGGTGATTGTTGGCCTCGCGTTCTTTGGTATGGCCATTGATTTTGTGGCCGGTTTGTTGGGGGCCAAAGTGTGTGGAGCCAGTAAACAAGCGTTGTGGGGGGCGTTTATTGGTGGTTTGGTAGGGATTGTCTTTGGTCTCCCCGGCCTGATCCTTGGCCCCTTTGTCGGAGCAGCGGTCGGTGAGCTGATGGCACAACGTGGGATGTGGCAGGCGGGTAAAGTGGGGCTGGCGACTTTATTGGGCTTGATTATCGGCACCGTGGCGAAAATTGGTTCTGCCTTAGCGATGGTAGGGGTATTTGCCGGCGCTTATTTGGTCTAGAGCCAAGACAACACCGCCCAAGCATGGGCGGTGTCCACATCTTTTATTGTTGCTGGCTGCTAGAAGTTGCGGCGGTAGTGGCTTCGCTATGTAACAGCTTCGGCACGACCAACGACAACACAACACCCAAAATGCCGGTCAATAACAAGGTTTGTAAGACGGTGATACCGCGTTGTTTGGCCAGATGCGGTGATGACTGCATAAAAAATACTCCAAAAATCAATGACAGGTTGGCGAATTGTGGTCGGGCATGAGACGAAATAGCTGTGTGCAATCTTCCTCATCGAACACATAACGCTGGTGGCAATAGTCGCAGATAATTTCAACGCTGCCTTGTTCTTGCACAATATCGCTCACTTCAGCGGCCCCCATCATTTGCAACATCCCGCCGACTCGTTCACGGCTACATGAACAACCGAATGCCTGTTCTTCCACTTTCAGCACCTGCAGCTGTTCTTCATGGAATAAACGATGGCGCAGGATATCAGGGTCAGTTGCCAATAATTCAGGGGCGTGCAGCGTACCGGCTAAGGCACATAAACGATGCCAATCTTCTGCTTCACCATGCCCCTCCGGTAGACGTTGCAATAACAAACCACAGGCAACCTCGGTATCACACGCCAACCACAAACGACTTTCAAGCTGTTCTGAACGTTGCATATAGCCTTGCAGCATCTCAGCAACGCTATTGCCTTCTAGGGCCACAATACCTTGATAAGGTGGCGTCCCATTTTTCGGGTCGAGAATCAACACAAACTGACCTTGACCTAACAGTTCCGTTAAACTTGCTGCCGTTGGTAACTCGCCTTCCCATTTTGCCGTGGCACGCAAGGTGCGATCTGCATTCCATTCTACGACTAAAAGTTTTAGTGCCCCTTTGCCCTGTAGCTGTAACACTAAACTGCCATCAAATTTCAGCATCGAGCCAAGCAGCGCACTGGCGGCAAGTAGCTCTCCCAACGGTTGTCGCAAGACATCAGGATAATCGCGTCGTTGTAAGATCGTTTGCCAAGTGTGGTGCAGCCGCACTTGGGCACCCCGCGCCGGTGCACTATCAAATAAAAAACGGAAAAGTTTATCGTTTTGCATTAGGTTTCATCCTCTGCCAACGCCGCATTGCATGAGTACAAGGTCATTGGCAAACTGCTGGCAATATCAAATTCTGCACCTGCTTTTACCCCAAGTTGGGCGATTTCGGCCGCCGTCATTGCACTGTCGTAGCTGGCATACATCGCACCAAGCGCAAAATCACGGCCCGAGCCAATCGCCCAAAACCGATGGTATTCATAGACTTCACGCATCGAATACACCGCAAAAATCCCGTGTGGATTGGCAATTAACACGGTCATTTGGCTTGATTCGTAAGGGTCGTTGTCTTCTTCTTCGGTATTGAGGAAATAGTCTTCTTTCAGCTTGTTATGCAGCTTGCGGAAGGTTTCAAAAATCGCCAGACGGCTCGACAAATCGCGGTTTTTGAGTTTGACCAAAGCGGACTGCAACACCAAATCGTGGGCCGCACTGCCAGAGACCGCGATAAAATTGTCATCTAAGCGAAAAATTTTGTTATAGCGGGCGTCGTAGGTCGCACCAACACGGGTTTCGCCAAAGGTCGATTGGCTGTCTCCTGCGATGCTTACCACACCGGCTTTCTTAACCATGACGAGCGTGGTCACGGCATCTCCTGAACAAAAGCAAAGGACGTAAGATAACGCCGCGCGAGAGAAAAGCAAGTCGTATTTTAATACTGCATTTGGAGCCAACAATTATGTGTCAACTACTCGGAATGAATTGCAACACCCCAACTGATATTCAATTTTCTTTTCAAGGCTTTTCCCGTCGTGGTGGTTTGACCGACCACCACGCCGACGGTTGGGGCATTGCGTTTTTTGAACACAGTGGAGTGCGTGTCTTCCTCGACGATATGCCCTCGGCGCATTCGCCTGTGGCAGCCTTTGTGCAAGCCTACCCAATCAAATCAGAGAATGTGATTGCCCATATTCGCAAAGCCACACAAGGCGCCGTCAACTTAGCCAATGTGCACCCCTTTCAGCGTGAAATGTGGGGACGGTATTGGATTTTTGCCCACAACGGTAATTTAGAAAACTTCACCCCACCGGCAGGGCGTTTTTATCAACCTGTTGGTCAAACTGACTCCGAAGCTGCATTCTGTTTATTGTTAGAAACATTACGCAGTCGCTTTGATGCCATGCCTGCCCTTGAGGATTTTTGTCAGGTGGTGGCCGAAGTTACCGCCACCATTCGTCAGCACGGGATTTTCAATTTTATGCTGTCCAATGGCGATTTTTTATTGGCACATTGTTCGACCAAACTGCATTACTTGGTGCGCCAAGCGCCCTTTGCAGAAGCGCATTTATTGGATGAGGACATGAGTATTGATTTTAATCAGGTCACAACACCAAACGATCGCGTGGCAGTGATTGCGACATTGCCGTTGACCGACAATGAAACATGGACGGCATTTACCGAAGGCGAATTGATGTTATTCCGTGATGGCTTGCCAACAACGATTGCTGTCCCTATGCCAAATGGGCGCGACAAAATAGCGACTAACAGTTAAGCTAGATGTCATTTTCCTTTTCAAGGTCGAGTGATCATCGTGAGCCATTTTGATTTCCGTCAGCCGCCATTTGATGTCTTAACCCCTTATGAGCGTGAATTGGTGGCAAAAGCTGCTGATATCGTCTTTTTTCCTGCTGGTGCAACCGTATTGGAACCCACACAAACCGCTGAGTTTTTGTATGTGGTGATCAAAGGGATTGTGCGTGAAATGGCCGAAGAGGAAACCGTTGCCGTGTTTCGCAGCAACGATAGCTTTGATACGCGTGCCTTGATTGCGGGTCATAGCCCACACCGCTTTGAAGTATATGAAGAAGCGTTGTTATTCACCTTGCCGCGCAGCTTAATTTTGCAACTGATTGAGTGCAACGCGGTTTTTGCTGCCTTCTTTTTTCAAACAGTGGCAGAAAAATTTACTGCCTTGGCACAACACCGTACCCATAACCCCGAGTTACAAAATTTGCTGACCGCTCGGGTACGGGAAGTTACCGCCCGCGCCCCCGTATTTTTAGAGGGTGAGGCAACCGTACTGCATGCGGCACAGGCCATGAAACAACATAAGGTCAAATCGTTGTTGATTCGGCAAGGCGAACAGGTCGGGATTTTTACCGTCAGTGATTTTCGCGATGTGATTCTTGCTGGGCACAGTGCCGATGTCCCCTTAGCCAAGTTAGCGCATTTCTCGCTGATCTGTTGCGATATTGACGACTATTTGTTCAATGCTTTGTTGACCATGACCCATCACACGGTACAGCGGGTGGTGGTGACCGAACAAGGCAAGCCGGTAGGGGTGTTAGAGCAAATTGATTTATTGTCCTATTTCTCGAATCACTCACACCTGATTGCACAGCAACTTGAACGCTCGGTGAGCTTGCCAGCTTTAGTCCCTGTGGCGCAGCAAATTGATAAATTGGTGCATATCTTGTCGGGGCATGGGGTGAAAGCACCACAACTGGCTAAGCTGGTGCAAACCTTAAATGGGCAGTTATTTGCCCGTGCATGGGCGCTGATTGCGCCACCAGAATTGATCGCGCATAGCTGTTTGGTGGTCTTGGGATCGGAAGGGCGAGGCGAGCAGATTTTAAAAACTGACCAAGATAATGCCCTGATTGTGGCGGATGATTGTCCGTTGACCATGGCTGAAATTACGCAGATCACACAGCGTTTTTCCGAGGCCTTGGATCAGTTTGGCTATCCGCCATGCCCCGGTGGGGTGATGTTGTCACGAGAAGCGTGGTGTAAAACGGTTTCGGCTTGGCAAGACACCATTTATGAATGGGTCAACCTGCCGCGTGAAGATTCACAGATGAATTTGGCTATTTTCACCGATGCCCATGCGGTGGCAGGTGATAACACGCTATTGCAACAAATCAAAACGGTATTAACAGAACATCTTGATAACAGCGATATGTTCTTCCATCATTTTGCCCGTTCAGTGCTGCAATTTGATACCCCGCTCGGTTTATTCGGCCAGCTGTTGTCGCATGAAGAAAATGGTGTGGCCACGTTAGACCTGAAAAAAGGTGGGATCTTTCCTTTGGTGCATGGCCTGCGTGCACTGGCTTTGCAATACCATCTCTCCGAAACCAATAGCTTTGACCGGCTGACCGTGTTAGCGCAACAAGGTCATCTGGAATCTCAGTTGGCACAAGACTGTAATGAAGCTTTGTCATTTTTATTAACCCTGCGTTTACAACAAGGGCTTACCGCGCTGGATGTCGGTGCACCTGCCAGTAACCTGATTGAACCCAAGCGATTATCGACGCTAGAGCGCGATTTGCTCAAAGAAGCTTTTGCTGTGGTGAAACGCTTTAAATCCTCGATTCGTCATCACTTCCACCTAGGGGGTATGTGATGTTTAAGGCGTTACAGCAACAGTGGGCAAAACGTAAATTGCGTGATCCGCGTTGGGAAGTCTTATTTCAGGCCAATGATGAAGAATGGGTCAGTGTCGATTGTGAAACCACCAGCTTAAATGTGGCCGAGGCTGAAATTCTGTCGATTGGTGCGGTCAAAGTACGTGGCAACCGGATTCTAAGCAGCGAGTCGTTTTATCGGGTGGTCAAACCCAGCATCAACCCCGATGCCGCCAGTGTCAGTATCCACGGTTTACGGCCCTTGGATGTCTCGCAAGGGATCAGCTGTGAACAGGCCGTGACTGAGCTATTAGAATTTATCGGGGGACGGGGGTTGTTGGGGTATTACCTTGAATATGATGTGGCAATTTTAAATAAAACGGTGAAACCCTTAACCGGTTGTAAATTGCCACAGCGACAAGTGGAAATTTCGGCGCTGTATTACGACTGGAAAATTCAACAAAATGTCGGTGCCAATATCGACTTGCGGTTACAGACGATTTTGGACGAGTTGCATATTCCCACCTTGGCACGCCATGATGCACTCAACGATGCGATTACCGCCGCAATGATCTATCAAGCGATGCAAGTGCGGAAGCCTAAACGTCCGTTTGGTTGATGGGCGGGTAGGGGCAGCTTTTTTTAGTGGCCCCTACCGGACTTGCGCCCCAGTGCTCCAGCCATAATCCCTTCCTTCTGAGCCGCAGGCGAAAGGATTTGGCTGGGGGTGAAGGGGCGTGCCGCCCAACGGGCGGCTAGTGCGGTGCTTCCTGTTGCTCGATGTATTGTTGAATCACTGACAATGGCGCTCCGCCGCAACTGATGATGCAATAGCTGCGGCTCCAGAACACCGGCTTATTCCAGTAATACTGCTTCAGTTCTTCGCCAAATTCCTTACGGATGTAACGGCTGGTCACGGTCTTGAGATTGTTCACGAACACCGACGGTGCCACCTGCGGATTCAGCGACAGTAGCAGGTGGACGTGATCAGCTTCGCCGCGGTGATGCATTTTCGCCGGTATTTGGTGACAATAACTAAATGGTAATTTAAGTTAAAAACGCAATGATAAAGCGACTTAACAGGCTGTTTTCGTTCCATAACTGTAGTGTATGATACAAACATGGTTTTCCGCAAAGTCACCTTCCGTCTGTACCCAAACGCCGCTCAGGCCGAGCGGCTGATGGAGCTGCTCGGCCTGCACAAGCGCGTGTATAACACCGCGCTGGAAGAACGCATACGAGCGTATCAGGCAGAAGGTACATCACTGAACTTTGCCAGTCAGTGCAAGGCACTAACCCAGTGGCGGGCGCACGTTCCCGCCTTGGCGGA
>NZ_BAAGTM010000005.1:0-203784 GCF_054781915.1 Aquaspirillum soli
CACTGGTGCGGTTGAAGCGGATGTCGGGGATGGGTGCGTCCTTCCTGATGCGCCCGAGTTCTTTTTGTGCCTTATACGCCTTGCAGACCGAGAAGATGGCGTTGCAGCACATCTGACTGCCCAGCGGTGTCGCTTCGCGCAGCATCGTATAGGTGCGCTGGTGCAGGCCGACGCGGTTGTAGAGACGGTGCTCGCGCACGATGGGAACGAGACGGTTGCAGGCGTCCGCATAGGCCACTTGAAGTGCTGCAAGACGGCCCGCGTGTTCTGCCGTCGTATCAAGCCGAATCGACGCCGTGTGCATCATCGCTCATCGCCTCTTGGTGACATACTCGGTATGCCGTTTGATAGACACAATTATGTTTCGTGACAACATCAACCATACGTCACAGTTTATACCACAGGGTGCGCGAAGCGCACCCGTAATTCCTCCCCTGACTCAAGTCAGGGGTTTCCTTGCGGAGATTCTATGAAAATGAATTGGTCCATTTATACCTCTTATCCCTCTCATGTATTCGGTTTCCACGGATGCGATGCAACAGTAGGGGAAGCCATTCTAGGTGGGAAAACCACTCATCTTGAGCCAAGCCAAAATGATTATGATTGGCTTGGGCATGGAATTTATTTTTGGGAAACCAACCCTGCCCGAGCATTAGCGTTTGCTGAAGAACGAGCTCTTGGAGGAAAAAACTCCAAAGGGAAAATCAAGCATCCGTTTGTGCTCGGCGCCATTATTGATTTAGGAAAGTGTCTCAACCTGCTCGACAGTCATGCCTTACAAGAATTGCAGGATGCCTATCAAATCCTACAAGCCACTGAAAGCGTCTTACCAAGCAACGGCAAAGCAAAATTATTGCGGAAATTAGATTGTGCAGTCATCCAGGCGCTTCATACGTCCCGACAAGAACTACAAGAACCTGCCTATCAAACTGTACGTGGCGTTTTTACAGAAGGTGCAGAGGTTTACCCTGGCGCAGGTTTCAATGACAGAGACCATATCCAAATCTGCGTCAGGGATTTATCTTGTATTAAGGGTTATTTTCGTCCAATCCATGATTAAGTTTTAGCCAATAACTGGCGGAGTGAGGTCAAAATGCTGATAAGCCAAGGCTGTTGCAACACGACCGCGAGGGGTACGTTGTAAATAACCCTGTTGAATTAAATACGGTTCGATCACGTCTTCAATCGTATCACTCGCTTCACCAATCGCAGCGCCAACATTGTCTAAACCTACCGGACCACCGGCAAACTTATAAATAATGGCCTCAAGCAACTTGCGGTCCATGACGTCCAAGCCTGCGCTATCAACATCTAACATCGACAACGCCGCATCCGCTACGGTTGCACTGACCACCCCATCGGCCCGCACATCGGCAAAATCACGAACCCGCCGCAGCAAACGATTGGCAATACGCGGTGTACCACGAGACCGACGAGCAATTTCATGCGCCCCTGCTGCTTCCATTTGCATTTCCAACAAATTGGCAGAGCGTGTCACAATTTGGGTTAATTCCTCATGGGTATAAAACTCCAACCGCGCCACAATGCCAAATCGGTCTCGCAGTGGGTTAGTTAACATACCCGCTCGCGTTGTTGCACCCACCAAAGTAAACGGGGGCAAATCGATTTTCACTGAGCGTGCCGCAGGGCCCTCGCCGATCATGATGTCAATTTGAAAATCTTCTAACGCTGGATATAGAATTTCTTCAACTACTGGCGATAAGCGGTGAATTTCATCGATAAATAGCACATCGTTCGGCTCAAGATTGGTCAGTAAAGCAGCTAAATCACCGGCTTTTTCTAATACTGGGCCAGAGGTTTGCCGCAAATTCACACCCAGTTCATAGGCAATAATATGCGCCAAAGTGGTCTTACCGAGGCCGGGAGGGCCAAATAGCAACACATGATCTAGGGCCTCACGGCGGCGTTTGGTGGCTTCAATAAAAATTTCTAATTGTTGGCGTGCCTTACGTTGCCCAACATACTCTTGCAATTGTTTTGGCCGTAACGCCCGTTCTAATACTTCCTCTTGCCGCGATTGGGGCGCAGGACTGATCATACGGGGGGCTTGGCTGTGTAAAGAATCGGTTTCAATCATTGCACTGACTTTTCAAGTTTAAGAGAACAAACGCCGTCTGCGCGCAACAGGTGCCAGAAGTAAAAAGCCAGCAAAACAACTCATTGCTAAAGCCATGCCAGCGACCACGTCACTGATGTAATGCACCCCCAACAAAGGACGGGTCAACGCAGCCAACACCACCAAAATCAATAACAACAACATCACTGGCAAGCGTAACCAACGCGGTAATAATGGCCATAACCCATAGGCCAATAATGCCAATAACAAGGTCGTTGCAGTGGCGTGGCCACTGGGGAAAGCGCTGCCACTGGTTGAAATCGCTACCTCTAACGTCGGTCTTGGTCGATCGAATGCAACTTTCAACAGGAAATTGATCAACCACCCACTGCCCAATAAAACCGGCGGCGCCCACCATAAACCACGCTGTTGTTTTGCAAACCACAGTCCTAATAGCAAAGACAAAGCAATCGATACGGCAGCACGCCCCAACCAGTCAATGGTCAAAGAAAAATGCCATGCCAAGGTAGCAATCGCCCCTTCACGCCACTGCACCCATTGCATACCCCACTGATCAATTTGCATTAACCAAGGTTGTTGACCTTGCCATGCCAATGCTAACCACATCACCAAAAATATCCCGCTGACCAACATCCCACCACACCAGCGCCAGCGCGATTGCTGCCCTTGTCGATCGGAATAAAAAGACCACGTTGCCATAAGTTAGAGCTTTGCTAATTGTTTAAGGGCGAGACGGATACCCGCCCCAACCTCGATGTCAGTGGGTAATGTCTCAACCACCGCCAGTGCAGGTTTTTCTTGATACCCCAGTGCAATAAGGGCTTGTGTAATATCACCGTGGGCATTGGAAAGCGGCGCACTCGTTATCGTATCCGATGCGGTCAGCTTGCCACGTAATTCTAAAATCAGACGCTCAGCAGTTTTTTTACCCACGCCGGGGACAGAAGACAGCTTTTTCACATCGTCGGTTGCCAACGCTTGAGCCAGTTCTTGTTGTGATAGCGTCGAGAGGATGGCAAGTGCCATTTTGGCACCGATACCCGACACTTTGATCAGTTGGCGAAACGTGGCACGTTCAGCCGCCGTGAGAAAACCGAATAGTAAATGAGCGTCTTCTCGAATCACCAAATGCGTATGCAGAGTGACGGTTTCTCCCAAAGCAGGCAGTTGTTCAAAACAGCGTAATGGCACGTCAATTTCATACCCCACCCCGTGCACATCCAATACTATCTGCGGTGCGTGTTTTTCTAATAACACACCGTGTAAACGTCCTATCATGACAACCTTTTCAAATCGGAAAAAAGACGTGCAGCCACAGTCCCAACGCCAGCAATAAGGGAGAAAGATGGGTTGCTAACAGCGTCGCGATAATCGCAGGGCGTAATGCCTGTGGTTGTGTTGCATGGCGCAGTAACTGTTGCCATGCAAAAAGAGATAACGGTAACGGTAGGGCCGCCAAACCTGCCCATACCGGCAATATCTGGTACAGGATAGCCGATAACAAGATGGCGTAGGCAACGACCGCCAATACACCATAACCCACTGCCGCCACTGCCAGCGGTAACCGAACAACCCAATGCCGCTTACCGGCCAATTGGTCTGCTTCACGGTCGGGGAATTGATTGAGGTAGAGCAACACCATCGCCAAACCGCCAAAACTGCCACCCGCAGCCAATACGGCAGGTGATAAGGGGGCGCCAGCAACCCAGGCACAGCCGATAGGCAATAGGGCGAAACCCAGCCACACACACAGCTCGCCCAAACCACGACTGTTCAAACGCAAGGGTGGCATAGAATAGGCCCACGCCAGTCCCACCCCAATCAGCCCCCAAATCACCACACCGCTGCCACGCTGCCACCACAAATAGCCGCCTATCGCTGTTGCTGCCAACAGCAAAACCACGCCAAACAGTGTCATCTGTTGCACCGTCAAGACGTGGTTTTGAATAAAGCGGCTACCGCCGGTAAAAGGAAATAAGCGGCGCTCATTGGCTGAGTCTGTACCATTATGGGCATCTGCCACATCGTTAATCACATTGGCCGCTGCATGTAACAACATCGCTCCCAGCATTGCCCATAGCAATAAAGCAAAGTCAGTGGCGTGGTGAAACTGTGCCAATGCCGCACCAAGGACACAAGCCACCACCGTCAACGTGAGAAACGCTGGGCGCGTTGCAGCCCAGTAACGAGAGAGTGGATGCGAAAAATGCTCCGGCAAAGGTTCTTGTAATGGCACCGCACTCATACCCAACGTCCTCCTTTGACGGTTAATCCACGCGGCACCCGCGCTGCCATGGTGCGGTGATTGGCATGACACAAAGCAACCGCCAAGGCATCCGCGGCATCCGCCTGTGGCGTACCCGATAAACGCAAATGATGCACCACCATCGCCTGCACCTGTTCTTTTGCTGCTTTGCCATGGCCGACTACCGATTGCTTGACCTGTAGCGCGGTGTATTCATGAATTGGCAAACTCGCTAAGACCAAGGCTGATAACACTGCCCCTCGCGCCTGCCCCAACATCAAAGTTGCCGCAGGATTCACATTCACGAATACCTGCTCGACGGCGGCTTCATGCGGCGCGTACAGCATCACCACTTCGCTTAAGCCATCTAACAACACCTTGATGCGTTCCGGCAAAGTGGCCCCTTGAGGGGTGCGGATACACCCCGAGGCAACATAGCGGCGTTCTTGTCCGTGTAAGTCAATGACGCCAAACCCCGTGAGACGGCTGCCGGGGTCGATCCCCAAGACACGCACTGCGCTTATTGCCATGTGTTTGCCAATTGCTCGGCCTCTTGCAGACGCGCTACCGTTCCTACGTCCAACCACGGGCCAGCAAAATATTCACCCGATACACGGCCTTGTGCCATCGCTTGCCGCAAGTAGGGAGCTAACTTGGCACGCTGTCCTGCAGCGACTGGCGCAAACAAATGGGGATGGTACAGGCCGATGCCGCTGAAGGTCAGAGTGGGTTGATCGATAACTTGCCCTTGGGCAGTCAACGAAAAATCACCCTCTGGATGATGAGTTGGGTTATCCACTAACACCAAATGGGCAAGCCGGTCTGCCGGCCATGCTGCAAGCTGTGGCAATAGCGCAGCAAAAGGAAAACGGGTGCAGATATCGCCGTTGACCACCAGAAAAGGATGTTCACCCAACAACGGCAGTGCGGTGGCAATCCCTCCTGCCGTTTCTAGGCCATCGGCGCCCTCATGGGAGTAAGCAATGTCGATACCCCAAGTTTGACCATTGCCCAGTGCCTGCGGCAGCTGAGCGCCTAACCAAGCGGTGTTAATCACCACCTCACGCACCCCTGCCGCCGCCAACGCTTCAAGGTGCCAAACAATCAACGGTTTGCCAGCCACTTTCAGCAACGGTTTAGGGGTATGGTCGGTGAGAGGGCGCATTCTTTCACCACGCCCAGCCGCCAAAATCATCGCCCGCATCAGAAGGTATACCCAACTTGTTCTTCAATCCCTGCTAGATCGCGCACAAGGGCACCCAATGGGCGCAATTCTTCGTAACGATTGCAGGTTTTGCGGATGTAATCGAGGAAACGAGGAATTTCGGCCAAATATTTGCTCTTGCCATCACGATAGTGCAGACGAGCAAAGATACCGGCGACTTTCAAATGACGCTGCACACCCATCCACTCGAAATCACGCCAAAACTCATCAATCTGTTCTGGCACAGGTAAACCGGCTTTGCGAGCTTGTTCCCAATAACGCACCACACAATCCAACACCAATTCATCATCAAAACCGATGAAAGCATCACGGGTTAGAGACAGAATGTCATAGCTAATTGGGCCAACCACGGCATCTTGGAAATCCAACACCCCCGGGTTATGTTCGGCAGTCAGCATCAAATTGCGAACCGTGAAATCACGATGCACCGGCACCGCCGCTTGTTGGGTGATATTGGCCAACAAAATCGCAATACCGTCTTCCCATACTTGCTGTTCTTGTACTGTCAAAGGACGGTTGAGGTGTTTGGCAGCAAACCATTCGGGGAATAGCATCACCTCACGGCGCAATAAGGCCTCATCATAGGGAGGAAGTTGACTGCCATCCGCTTGTTGTAATGCCACCAAACTCTCAATTGCGTGGCCCAATAACAGGCGCACCTGTGGCAAGGCAGGGTTATTAAACGGGATGAAGCCGGCAAAGGGTGCGAAAACATCAAGATAGGTTTGTGAACCAAAGTCTTCTAGTAGTAAGAAACCTTGTTCCAACGATTGTGCTTGAATACGTGGCGTATTAACCCCTGCGGCACGCAATAATTCAGCAATCCGCACAAATGGGCGACAATCTTCGTGTTCAGGTGGCGCATCCATCACAATAAAACTGTTACCTTGTGGCAAGCTAACACGGTGATAGCTGCGAAAACTGGCATCACTTGAAGCAGGGGCCACGGTAAAATCAGTATGACCAAGAACAGAAACTAACCAAGTTTGCATCAAAGAGGTACGAGACATGGGGGCTTTCGTTGCGAGAAGAAAGGATTTATGCGATTTTATCCGCCTTTGATTTTTGCCGCACGGCATCTACACCAGATTGCGTCCTATCCTATGCCCCGTCTCCGCCCTGTTGTGCTTGCCGTCTGTACGGCATTTTTACTGCCCGTGTCTGTTTATGCTGATGATCCGGTGCTGGTCACCGCGCCGCCAGCCGTCGATGGACAGATCACTGTTGAAGCCGATCATATTGAAGGGGTGGTAGAACAACGACTCCATGCCAAAGGGCAGGTGAAAATCCAACGTGGGCAAGAGCAGGTGGAAGCCGACTGGCTCGATTACTACCAAAATCGACAGCGTGTGGTTGCCGGTGATCGTGTGCGAGTAGAACGTAACGGCGATGTGCTCACGGGAACGACCTTAGACTATGTATTTGATCCTGCGGCAGAACAAGGGGTACTGCACCAAGCGGATATCCGCGTCAGTGAACGTAAATTGCGTGCTGATGCTGCTGTTGCACGGTTATATGGCCAAAAACGCTATGGGCTAGAACAAGCCCGTGTCACCACCTGTGCCCCCGGCAATGATGATTGGTATATCCGAGCTCGACAGATTGATGTCGATTATCAAGCCAATGTCGGGGTGGCACGCGATGGGGTGCTTGAATTTCATGGTATACCCATTCTGTATTCGCCTTATCTTGATTTCCCCGTCAATGGCAACCGTAAAAGTGGTTTCTTAGCCCCAACCTTCGCCTCACGCAGCGATGCTGGCGCAGACTTCCGCCTGCCGTACTATTTTAATTTGGCACCGAATTACGATTTGACATTGGCACCGCGCATTCTGTCACGGCGTGGCTTGATGTTGGGTGGCGAGTTCCGTTACCTGCAACCTGACTACAAAGGCTTTATTTCTGGTGAGTATCTGCCAGACGATCAGCTCTCCCAACAAGACCGCTATGCCCTGCGTTTTGAGCATGAACAAAAACTGCGTTCCGATTTACTGTTCAGTGCACGGGTCAACTATGCCTCGGATGATGACTATTTCCGCGACTTCGGTAATCGTGCCAGTCTGGCCGACAATGTAAATTTGGTACGCGAAGCAGTGTTGACATGGCTGCCCGGGTTTGGGGTGGGGCAACTGCGTATTCAACGCTATCAAACGCTGCAAGATCGTATTGCAAAAATTGATGCACCCTACTCGCGGCTGCCTCAAATCACCTTTTCCACTGCTCAAACTTTACCCTATGGTTTTGAATTGAGTTTTAACAGTGAATATGTCGATTTTGCCCACGACACCAAACGAGAAGGACAGCGGCTCACCCTCCAGCCAAGCATCAGCCTACCGTTACGCACCAGCTATGCCCATCTGATCCCCAAACTCAGCCTGAATTATCGCCAGTATCAACTGGATCGTTTCCAACAACAGGCGGCTACCAATAAAAGTTTTTTCACCCCGACTTTCTCGCTCGATGCTGGCTTACAACTTGAACGTGAAGCGACTTTCTTTGGTGATCAGGCCATTCAAACCTTAGAACCACGATTGCTATATGTGCGAACACCATACCGCAATCAAGATATGTTGCCGTTGTTTGATACCACGGAAAACAGCTTCGATTTTGCACAGATGTTCGCCGAAAATCGCTTTTCTGGTGGAGATCGATTAAGTGATGCGAATACCCTCACCGCAGCACTGACGACACGGTTTATTGACCAAGACAGCGGTGTAGAGCGTTTCCGCCTTGGTATTGGTCAACGCTATGTCTTCACCGATCAAAAAGTCACTTTGACGGGGCTACCAGATGAACGCAAACGTTCTGACTTTTTAGCCAGCGTTGGCGGCCAAATTTTCCGTCACACCACACTGCAAGCCACCTATCAATACAACACCGAACTGCGGAAGACCGAGCGCTATGCCGTCGATTTGCGCTATCAACCTGCCGCCGGTAAAACCTTATCAGCCCGCTATCGCTATGGTCGCAATGAGTTGTTCTTTAACACGCAAACCCGCGATACCCTGCGCCAGCTCGATATTGCAGCCCAATGGCCGGTGACTCGCAATTGGTATGTGGTTGCCCGTGAAAACTACTCACTGCGCGATAAACGCTCGCTAGAACATTTGCTAGGGGTGGAATACCACGCCGATTGCTGGGCAATCCGTGCGGTGGGTCAACGCTATGTCAGTGGTGTTAACCAATCTTCTAACGGTGTCTTCTTACAACTCGAACTTAACGAGCTAGGCGGTTTAGGCTCTAATCCTTTAGAAACTCTGCGCTTAGCCATTCCCGGTTACAGCAAAATCAATGAACCCGAAGGGCTCGCACCATGATTACCACTCGTCTTTCTACGCTTTGCCTTGCTTTATGTCTCTCTGCCAGTGTTTGGGCAGCACAACCCCAGCCGGTACGAACCGTTGACCGGATTATTGCCGTGGTCAATAAAAGCGTGATTACAGAACGCGGCTTAAACGATCGTGTTTTACAAGCAAAACAAAATTTACAGCGACAAAATGTGCCAGCACCGGCAGATAACCAATTACGAGCACAGGTGTTGGAACGCATGATTAGCGAAGAAGCGCAAATGCAGTATGCCTATAACAATGGTGTGCGCTTAGATGAACAAGAGCTAGAACAAACCATCGACCGCCTCGCAGCGGCCAATCAACTCAGTCCCGAGGCATTTCGGCAAAAACTCAAACAACAAGGCATTCAATATCAAACTTTCCGTGAAGACGTACGCCGCGAAGTCATTATGCAGCGTTTACGCGAACGCGAGATTGACAGCAAAGTGGCCGTCAGCGATTCCGAAGTGGATGCGTTCCTCAACAGTGCGGTCAACGTAGGCCGCAGCGAATATCGCTTGGCGCATATTTTGATTGCGGTGCCCGAAACCGCCACACCTGCCCAAGTTGAACAAAAAGCTAAACGCGCAGAAGAAGCCGCCAATCGCTTAAAACAAGGGGCCAACTTCGCCCAAGTCGCAGCCAGTTATTCTGATGCCGCTGATGGTTTGTCTGGCGGTGAACTCGGTTGGCGACCTGCATCGCGACTGCCACCACCTTTTGTTGAGGTGTTGAACAGTTTGGAGCGTAACCAAACTAGCCGTGTATTACGTTCTGCCTCTGGCTTTCATATTTTTAAATTATTGGATAAACGTAGCCGTGGTGAAGCGCAGTTAGTCGAACAAGTACACGCCCGCCACATTCTGATTAAAGTCAGTGATAGCGTTGGGGATAAAGAAGCCAAACAACGCTTAGATGAAGTGCAACAGCGTTTAGCGCAGGGCATGAGTTTTGTCGAAGCAGCGCGCCGTTATTCAGAAGATGGTAGCGCATCACGCGGTGGTGATTTGGGTTGGCTCAGCCCAGGTGATACCGTGCCTGAGTTTGAAAAAGTGATGTATAGCTTGGCACCCAATAAGATCAGTGCACCGGTACGGTCGATGTTTGGTTGGCATTTAATCGAAGTGATTGAAAAACGCCGCCAAGATTTAGGCTCTGAACGGGAACGGGCACAAATTCGCCAAGAATTAAAAGCGCGTAAAGCAGAACAGCAATACCAAGACTGGCAACGCCAACTGCGTGATTCGACCTATATCGAAAACCATTTGAACGACGAAACAAACTCATGAACCACGCATGGCTTGCAATCACAGCAGGGGAACCAGCAGGGATTGGCCCTGACCTGCTGTTACAACTGATTCGCCATCCTGCCGCCGCGCATTCAGTGTTGTTGGCTGATATCGAGGTCTTGTCGGCGCGTGCTGCCCAGCTCGGGCACACAGTGCAATGGATGCCGTGGACCGAGACCGCCGAGCCACAAGCGCTACCAGACAATCACCTGTGGGTGGCGCATCATCCGGTGGCAGCGCCCGTGATAGCAGGCCAGCTCAACCGTGCCAATGCCGCCCATGTATTGGCCCTGTTGGAAACCGCGTGCGCGGGCTGTCTCAGTGGCCGCTTTGCTGCCATGGTAACGGCGCCGGTTCACAAAGGCGTTATTAACGATGCCGGCGTGCCTTTCAGTGGTCATACCGAATGGCTGGCCGAGCGCACAGGCACACCGCTGGTAGTGATGATGTTGGTTGGCAGCGGCATGCGCGTGGCGCTGGCCACCACCCACCTGCCGCTACGGGCAGTGGCAGATGCCATTACACCGGAAGGATTAGCGCAGGTACTTCGCATTACCTATGCCGATTTACAGCAAAAATTTGGCATCCGCCAACCACGATTGTTAGTTGCAGGCTTGAATCCACATGCAGGAGAAGGCGGCCATTTAGGCCGCGAAGAGCTTGATGTCATCATCCCGGTGTTAACCCAACTGCGGCAGGAAGGGATGGACTTGGTGGGCCCTTTACCAGCAGATACCCTGTTTCAAGAAAAATACTTGCAACAAGCCGATGCCGTGTTAGCGATGTATCACGATCAGGGATTACCGGTGTTAAAACATGCCAGCTTTGGGCAAGGGGTGAACATCACATTAGGGCTGCCGATTATTCGCACATCAGTGGATCATGGCACCGCCCTCGATTTGGCAGGACGCGGCCAAGCCGAAGCTGGCAGTTTGTGGGCAGCGGTCGATTTGGCGTGGCAATTAGTGAAACAACGACAATAGCAGTTAAATTTTCATTAAATTTAATATATTTTCACTTTTATAAACTTCATTTGCGGATAAGCAAGGACGCAGTATCATTAACTGTATTTTTTAGGTATTGTCGATACAATCTCATACTCTTGTTTAACTGATTAGCCTTCTAACGCAGAGCTCGACGATCATGCTAGATAATGATACCGCCTTGGTTATCGATGATTCCCACGCCACACGTAAAGCCGTGTGTAGCATTCTGCGTGAGCAATTACATTGCCAACAGATTTTAGAAGCAGAAGACGGCCAAACAGGGTTAGCCCTGCTGCGCAATCACCATGAACGGGTCGATTGGATTTTTTGCGATTGGGACATGCCTCGCATGAATGGAGATGAAGTATTAACGGCGGTGCGCTCCGACCCCAATACCGCACACTTGCCCTTTATTATGATCACCACCCGTTCTGACCGTGACTCCTTGGTCTCAGCGGTTCAGCTTGGGGTATCGGCCTATATTGTTAAGCCGTTTAACGCCAAGACTGTCATTGACAAAGTGATGATGCTGCACAACAAGATGGACCGCCGCAATGCCGATCGTGTCCAAACTGTCAGTGAATTGCCATTGACTTTGCACTTTGCCGACAATCGCGACCTCGAAGCAGCGATGCTCGATATTTCGCTCTCTGGCATGTTGACGATGGTATCGGCGGAACAAGCGCGTGGCATTTGTGTGTTTGATGATGGAGAAGCCAAAATTGAAACCAAGCTTGCCGAGCGAGAAAAACTGCTTTTACCCATACAAATCATTCGTTTAGAAGCCGACCCGATGGCGCCGGGGAAAACCGATATGATCCGTATTGCCCTGCGCTTTCGGCCCATGGAAAAGGAAATTCGCACCCATCTAGCCGACTTTATTGAGCATTTAGCGCGGGAATGAACGGTTTTCACACTGCAACGCAGCAAGATTGGGGTAACATCGCGGTTTTCTGCTTTTTGCCTGTACGGATATGACCGCGACTCTCCCAGTGCAACGCCTCCGCGAAATACCTTATAACTACACTTCCTTCTCCGACCGAGAAATCGTCGTTCGTCTGTTAGGCGAAGAGATGTGGTCCCTGCTCAATAGCTTACGCAGTGAACGCCGTACCGGTCGTTCAGCGCGGATGTTGTTTGAAGTGCTGGGAGATATTTGGGTTGTCGAGCGCAACCCCTACTTGCAAGATGATCTACTGGAAAACCGTGCCCGCTTAGATGCGTTGGTTCAAGCCATGGGTCATCGTTTAGCAGAAATTGCCAAACGCCGCAGCGGTAACGACCGCGTTCATGCTCTACTCGCTGCCGCCGAACAAGCCGTCGTCAACTTTGCACGCCGTTTTGATGAAACGGCACAACTACGGCAAAAAGTGCTCACCCGCATGGGTTCGCTGACCCGCCGCGATAATATCTGTTTCGATGGCCTAGCCCGTGTCTCGCACGCCACCGACGCCACCGACTGGCGGATTGAATTCCCATTTGTGGTGTTAAATCCCGATAGCGAAGCCGAAATTGCCCCCTTGGTCGCCGCCTGTATTGAACTTGGCCTCACCATCATTCCGCGAGGCGGTGGCACCTGTTATACCGGTGGTGCCATTCCACTCACGCCCTATTCTGCCGTGATTAACACGGAAAAACTCGATCAACACCAAGGGGTGGAATATATCGAGTTACCCGGTTTAACCGGCACCCACGCCACCATTCAATGTGGCGCAGGGGTGGTCACGGCGCGGGTGTCAGAAACCGCCGGCGCCAATGGCTTAGTGTTTGCGGTTGACCCGACCTCTGCCGAGGCTTCCTGTATTGGGGGCAATGTCGCCATGAATGCCGGCGGCAAAAAGGCGGTGTTATGGGGCACTGCCTTAGACAACCTCGCTTCATGGAAAATGGTCGATCCCGATGGTAACTGGCTGTTTATTGAACGGGTTGGCCACAACTACGGCAAAATTCATGATGTTGATGTGGCACAGTTCCGCATCACACGGTTTACCCCCGATGGACTCACCCAACTGAGCCAACAGACATTAGACATCCCAGGCGCCTCATTCCGTAAAGTTGGCTTGGGTAAAGATGTCACCGATAAATTTTTATCTGGACTCCCCGGCGTACAAAAAGAAGGCACCGATGGCATTATCACCAGTGCCCGCTTTGTCCTCCACCGGATGCCAAAACACACCCGTACCGTGTGCTTAGAATTTTTTGGTACGGTGGCTCAAGCCACACCAGCAATTGTTGAAATTACCGATTTGTTTAAGCCCGAAGGCGCAGGTACCGCTGCTGGGGTGAAATTAGCTGGTTTGGAACATTTAGATTGGCGCTATGTTCGGGCAGTGGGGTATGCCACCAAAGCCAAGTCGAAAGGCCGCCCAAAAATGGTGTTGATCGCCGATATTGTGTCGGATGATGAAAACGCTGTGGGTGACATGGCCAGCCAAATTGTACGTTTGGCAAATGCACGGGCCGGTGAGGGCTTTATTGCCGTTACCCCCGAGGCACGCAAAAAATTCTGGCTCGACCGCAGCCGTACCGCCGCCATTGCCCGCCATACCAATGCCTTCAAAATCAATGAAGATGTGGTCATTCCACTGCCACGGTTGGGGGATTACTCGGATGGGATTGAGCGCATCAATATCGAGCTCTCGATCAGCAATAAAATCAAACTACTCGAACAACTCGCGGCTTTCTTTCATGGCCGGTTGCCGGTGGATAAATTGGGCTCGAATCTGCCCTCGACTGAGCTCATCGGTGATCGCCGTAATAGTGCCTTGGAATTGATCGAGGCAGTGCGTGAACGGTGGCAATGGATTTTGCAAGGCTTAGATCAACCCTTCAGTGAATACCGCACGCGCTATCCAGAAGCGCCGCTAGAAAATGTGACGCCACCAGAACCACCGCAAACGGTCTTCCACGCCTTGCGTGATTTTCTGTTGCGGGTCAGTTGGAAACACGAGTTACTGGCCGACTTAGAGTCGATGTTTGGTGGAAAAACCGATGCACCGATGATGGAAGCTATCCGCGCCATCCATCAGCGCGTTCTGCGTGGACGGGTGTTTGTGGCATTACACATGCACGCCGGTGATGGTAATGTCCACACCAATATTCCGGTCAACTCCGACGACTACGACATGCTCCAAACCGCCCACCGCGCGGTGGAACGGATTATGGTATTGGCACGTGGCCTCAACGGTGTCATCTCAGGCGAACATGGAATTGGCATTACCAAGCTTGAATTCCTCACCGATGACGAGCTGGCCCCATTTATCGAATATAAAAAACGGATTGACCCGAACGGACACTTTAATAAAGGCAAGCTGCATCGTGGGGCAGATTTAAGCAATGCCTATACCCCTTCTTTTGAACTGTTGGGGGCAGAATCGCTGATTTTAGAGCAATCCGATCTTGGGCAAATTTCCCATTCGGTGAAAGACTGTTTGCGTTGCGGTAAATGTAAACCTGTTTGTTCCACGCACGTCCCGCGCGCCAACTTGCTCTATTCGCCACGCAATAAAATTTTAGGCGTGGGTCTACTCACTGAGGCGTTCTTATACGAAGAACAAACTCGTCGTGGTGTGAGTTTTAAACACTTCGATGAACTGGCTGATGTGGCCGACCATTGCACCGTGTGTCATAAGTGCGTCAACCCTTGCCCAGTGAAAATCGACTTTGGTGATGTATCGATGGCTATGCGTAATTTCTTACGCAAAGCCGGCAAGCGCAAGTTCAATCTCGGCACCGCAGCGGCAATGGCATTCCTCAATGCAAAAGATCCTTCGACGATTAAGCTCTTGCGTAAAGGGGTGATTGAACTTGGCTATAAAGCACAACGCTTTGGCCATGAAGTCGCCAAAAAAGCCGGATTGGCACAACAACAAACGCAGACCCCACCCGCCACCGTCGGTAAATTGCCGGTGAAAGCGCAGGTGATTCAGTTTATCAATCGTCCGATGCCCGGTAATTTGCCGAAGAAAACGGCACGCGCTTTATTGGATATTGAAGATAGCAATATCGTGCCAGTCATTCGCAATCCACAATTAGCTAACGAAGACAGCGAAGCAGTATTCTATTTCCCGGGCTGTGGCTCCGAGCGTTTGTTCTCACAAGTCGGCCTCGCAACACAAGCCATGCTGTGGCATGTTGGCGCGCAAACGGTGTTGCCGCCGGGCTATTTGTGCTGCGGTTATCCACAAAATGCCAGTGGACAGGCAGACAAAGGTGAAAAAATCACCACCGAAAACCGTGTGCTGTTCCATCGTGTGGCCAATACCTTAAATTATCTCGACATCAAAACCGTGGTGGTCAGCTGTGGTACCTGTTACGACCAGCTGGCAAAATATGAATTTGAGCAAATTTTCCCCGGCTGTCGCATCGTTGATATTCACGAATATCTGATGGAAAAAGGCGTGAAATTGGAAGGGGTGAATGGGGTGAAATATCTCTATCACGATCCCTGCCACACACCGATGAAACAACAATCGCCGATTAAAACCGTACAGGCTTTGGTTGGTGCCGAGGCGGTTTTATCCGACCGTTGCTGTGGTGAATCGGGCACCTTGGCAGCGACACGACCGGATGTATCCAATCAAGTCCGTTTCCGCAAAGCAGAGGAAATCCAAAAAGGTCTGGCTACTTTGGCACCAGCCGCCACCGAGCAAGTTAAAATCTTGACCTCCTGCCCCTCCTGTTTACAAGGCCTCAATCGCTATGGCCCTGAATCGGGGACAGAAGCTGATTACATCGTCATTGAACTGGCACGGCATGTTTTGGGTGAAAATTGGTTGCCGTCTTATATTGAGAAGGCACGTCAAGGGGGGATTGAGCGTGTGTTGTTATAAGGAAAGTTGGCCATGCCTATGAACCCACCTGAATTGCTAGAGTGGCTACGCGATTTTCAGGGCATCATCGGTGCCTTGTTCGGTAGCACCCTAACTTATTATGTGTTGCGGGGGTTTTCGCGGCGCGAGGAACAACGGGCAAAACGGGAAGCATGGCTGGTTATCGTAGGCGAGTTGGCTTCATACTCCACCTTTGCCGAAGCCCTCTTGGGCCCACAACGTACCTCACGTAATTCTGGTGAATTGGCCAAGGCCATCCACAGTATTTTGCGGATGGCACCGGTGCAAACCTTTCATGAAAGCAGCTTTGCTGCCCTGATGCTGGAACAACCAGCGGTTTGCCGTGAATTACAACGCTTTTTGTTGAAGGTACGCGCCACATCGAGTTTGGCAGATACTTTACGTTATGAAATCGTTGCAATGGCCAATCCAGAGAAACCGCCTAATATCGACCGCTGTGCTGGTTTATTAGAAGCCCTGATTGTGCAATACCGTGAAACCGGTGCACTCGCCACCGAGGTTATTCGGTTGATTGATAAAGTGGTGTTTAAAGGGAAATTAGGTGATCCTGTGGCACATATTCCAGCCGGCCACATCATGCAGCAGCAGTTGGTGACGCAGAAGGGGTAATGTGATGCCAAACGTGTGTCCACTGTGCCACGCCACAGGGGGTGAATTGTTGTATCAAGATGAAAAAGTGCGGGTAGTTTGGGTCACCGATGAACCAGACTATCCGTGGTTTATACGGGTGATTTGGCAGCAGCATGTGGCCGAGATGACCGATTTATCCGCAGAAGATCGTGATTATTTGCTAAGTTGGGTGTGGAAGGTGGAACAGGCGATGCGTGAGGTCGCCATGCCAGATAAAATTAACCTAGCCAGCCTAGGCAATATGGTGCCCCATTTACATTGGCATCTCATCGCACGCTATCAAACCGACCGCCACTTCCCCGCCCCCATCTGGGCTCCTGCCCCAGATCGCCCCTATCAACGCCCAAACCTTGATGCCGCTACGCAGGACATTTTTATCAAAAAAATTTTAGATCAGTAGCATGGTGGGCATGATTTTGTGTCTATGAAACAAACCAAATAGGTATACCGACAAAAGATAGGCACAAAAGCAGTGTCTACCTTCATCTTCAAAGAAGAATAATAATTAGGGGCACCTACGAAGTGCCCCTAATTGGATTTAATAAATTTTTGTTAATTAGTAATTATTAGGCGGTAATTTTCTGACGTTGAAAGTGCTTACGCTATCGCGTAATTCTTCTGCCACAGCGCGAATTTCGGTGGCTAAGACCAACGACTGTTTCACCAACTCATCATTAGCCTGTGCGCTATGTGCAACGTCTTCCACTTGCTGACCGATTAAATCAGTTGCAGCTAATTGGGCATTGATCGCCTGTGCAATTTCTTGCACCGCTTGTGCCACTTGTTCCGAAGAATGCGTAATACGGCTAATCGCTTCGCCAGCATCCCCCGCCACCCCCACACTTTGCCCCACCTGACTGACCAAACTACTCATACTCAATAGCGCAGAATCTTTACTTTGCGCCATATCAGCAATCATATTCTGAATTTCGTTAGTGGATGTCGCCGTCCGTTCGGCCAATTTACGAACTTCATCCGCCACCACCGCAAAACCCCGCCCTTGCTCACCCGCCCGTGCAGCCTCAATCGCTGCATTCAATGCTAACAAGTTGGTTTGTTCGGCAATTTCTTTAATCACATTTGCAATGCCAGCAATACGGTCGGTTTGTTGACCCAACTTATCAATATCAGCAGACGTTACCTGAATCACTTCGGACATCCGACGCATATCTTGTACCGTCCGAATCATCACCTGACCACTCTCCCGCGCTTCGCTGGCGGAAGTTTTCGACAAGGTTTCACCACGCACAGCAAATGAAGCAACGGTATTAAAGCTATCAGTGAGATGTTTTACTTCGCTACTAATCCGTTGTGCAGAGTCGCTTTGACGGGCTGAATGTTCCGCAACGGTTTGTGAGGCGTGGTGTAACGAGGCACAGTTATCGTGTACCGTTACCGCATGTTCAGCAATGCCACGCATCAAGCGGCGGAATTTGGTTTGCATTTCCACCACTGAATTAAACAGCTTGCTATGCGCCTGAGCGCCTTCAATCTCAATTTGCGCCGCTAAATCACCATTTGACATCACTTGCGCCAACATCGACACCGCCGCGCTTTCAATCGCCTCTTGCCGCATGCGAATCGACATCACAACTAACATAGCGGTTTCCAACACCACAAACAGGGCATGAATCGACACCGTCCAAAATTGGGTACCTTCGGGATAAGCCCAAACGGGGAATTGTTGTGCTTCTAGCCAAAAGAACACCAGATGATGAACAGCAATTAACACCGCTGCCACCACAATCGGTAACCAGTCACGGTAATACAGCAAAAAGGCAAGGAAACAGAAAATAGCAAAGTGCATTTCAATCAGACCGTGTGCCTGATGAATAAACAATGCGGAAAAGATCATAAAAGAAGCCGCAACGGCAATGCGTGTGGCCAAGGCTCCTTGCGGGCTCAGTCGCATAATAACGAAAGGCATCCCTGCCGCAGGGAGGCCAATTAACAGCGCCTCTAACCACGTGCCATACCATGTTGCCAAGCCCAAACTGGCGAGGAACAGCACTGCCAACACCGGCATAAAAATCAAATCGGCTTTATGGCGCGATTGATTCAAATGCCCTGCAATGGAAATTGTGTCGTTATTCATGCTTAACCCTTCGTTATCATGCTTTGAGGGGTGATACAAAAGCTGGCTGGGAGACCATCACGCCATGCCAACCACCATAAGCTACCGAAGCTATATCCCAACCACAATATCAATAGCATCACAATATACTTAGTACGTCGAGAAGATTTCATGTTTTATCCCGAAAACACAAATTTACTGCCTTTTTACACGAAAGCAGCATGATTTTCACGTTCATTTATTAAAAACAACAAATTTTTTCAGGTTCATTTTACAAATCAATAGAATAGATATTCAAGTTCTAGCCAGCATTCACGCCTTGCCACCGGCTGTGTTAGCTTTCGCTCCTTTTTTGCAAAGGCTTCTTTCATGTTACGTGTTGTTTCAGCCAATCTAAATGGCATTCGCTCTGCTGCAAGCAAAGGATTTTTTGAATGGATGACCCGTAGTGATGCCGATATTGTTTGTGTGCAAGAGCTCAAGGCACAAGCGGCCGACCTCACCGAAAGCATGAAGCATCCAGCGGGGTATCATGGTTTTTTCCATCATGCAGAGAAAAAAGGGTATTCGGGCGTAGGTCTCTACTGTCGTCAAACACCGGATCGGGTGATCTATGGCATGGGACATGAACGGTTTGATGCCGAGGGTCGGTTTATCCGAGCCGATTTCGGCATGTTATCGGTGATCTCAGTTTATTTACCCTCGGGTTCATCAAGCGAGGAAAGACAACAGGCGAAATTTGAATTTTTAGCTGCTTTTCAACCGTTATTACAGATGATGCAGCAAGAACAACGACAATTTGTAATTTGTGGTGATTGGAATATCGCGCATCAGGAAATCGATCTGAAAAATTGGAAAGGCAATCTCAAAAACTCGGGATTTTTACCCGAGGAGAGGCAATGGCTCACCGATTTGTATGCCAGTGGTTGGGTTGATGTCTATCGTCAGTGCTATCCCACCGCCGGCGAGGAAGGCTATACATGGTGGAGCAATCGCGGCCAAGCGTATGCCAATAATGTTGGTTGGCGGATTGATCTACAAGTCGCCACCCCCGCTATCGCTGCCCAAGCCACACAGGGTTATGTCTATAAAGAGCAGAAATTCTCCGACCACGCGCCATTGGTGCTGGATTACCTCGATATGCCGTAAATGAATACGGATTTTTGCTGATTTGAGCAAAGATAACGTCGCTATTCATGCACTGCAGCAAAGACATAAAAGCTCATGGTATCCTTGTCGCATTTTTCATCGTTGAGCTTGGATACCATGAGCGATTTTCGTCAAGATTTCATTCGTTTTGCCCTAGATGAACAAGTGCTACGCTTTGGCGAGTTTGTGACCAAAGCCGGGCGTTTATCTCCTTACTTCTTCAATGCCGGTTTGTTCAACCACGGCCAAAGCTTGTTAGCCTTGTCACGTTTCTACGCACGTTCGATTACCGAATCTGGTGTCCAATTCGACATGCTCTTTGGCCCCGCTTACAAAGGCATTACCCTTGCTGCTGGCACGTCGATGATGTTGGCGGCGGAGCATGGCCGAGATATTCCTGTGGCGTTTAACCGCAAAGAAGCCAAAGACCACGGCGAAGGTGGGGTGCTGATCGGGGCACCGTTGCAAGGCAAAGTTTTGATTATTGATGATGTGATTTCTGCGGGTACATCCGTCCGTGAATCGGTCAATCTGATTCGGGCTGCGGGTGCGGAGCCAGCGGGGGTAGCGATTGCATTAGACCGCATGGAGCGTGGGCAAGGTGAATTGTCTGCGACTCAAGAAGTGGCACAGCAATATGGCATTCCCGTCATTGCGATTGCCACGCTGCGTGATTTAATGACCTTTTTGCAAGACAGTGAAGCACTCGCGCAATATCGCGATGCCGTCGCCGCTTATCGGGCGCAATATGGTGTTGAGGGCTAACTTAGATGAGCCAGAAGCCGCCTGTCACCGCCGCTATTCGTGTGCTACGCGCACATCGGGTTGTGTTCAGCGATCATCTGTACGACTACGAGGAAAAAGGCGGCACGCGAGTGTCGTCGCAAGCCTTAGGCGTTGATGAGCATGTGGTGATTAAAACATTGATCATGCAAGACGAGCAGCGCAAGCCACTGATTGTGTTGATGCATGGTGATTGTGAGGTTTCAACGCGAAATTTGGCGCGGCAGATCGGGGTTAAAACCATCACCCCCTGCCCGCCAGAGGTTGCCAATAAACACTCGGGCTATCTTGTTGGCGGTACCAGCCCATTTGGTACCCGTAATCCGATGCCGGTTTATATGCAGGCCAGCATTGTCGATTTAGAGAAAATTTACCTCAATGGGGGTAAACGCGGTTATCTGGTTGGCCTCTCGCCTCAGGCAATTTTGCCGATCCTACAACCTACGCTGGTTGATGTAGCGATTCCTAAAGACGCTTAATGGGCAGTCGCTAACTGCCAACATACCGCGAAACCTAAGCACAAAGAACGCGCCATACCAGTCCAGATATGGCGCATTCGTCAATGCACCCACACTCTGCGCAACAAGCTATTGTGGGTTTACCGACTTCGTGGTTTCGAAATATCCCACTAACTGTTTAAGCTGATCGGCTGCGGTTTTAAGGCGTTCAGAAGCGGCATACGCCGATTGGGTTTCATGGCGATTATCGACAATTAACTCAGCAATCTGCCCCATTTTTTCCGCAATCTCTTCTGCACCAAACGCCTGCAAGCGTGTCGATACCGCCGCCTGTTGTGCCAGCGCCATCACCTGCTGCGCCAAACTTTCCAACTCCGCCCGAATCAGCTCACGATCACGAACCGTAAAGTGCAACTGTTCTGCCGTCGTCGCCAACTGCTCCACTTGTTCACCCAAACGCCCCGATTCGGCAACCGTATCACGCATCGCAGCTGTGGCTTGATATACCCGGTCGTGCTGTTCTTCCGAATGTTCCGCCACTTCAAACAAGGCGGTATTGAGATGATGGCAGCTGCCATAGATGCGATTCGAGACCAAACTGATCTCATCCATCATCACTTTTAAATGCAGCTGCATCGTCGCAATGGCGCGGTTTAGCTGTCCGGTTTCACCATGACCAGATAAATCCACTGGGTCGGTTAAATCACCCTGTGCAATACGGTCAAAACGCGTGATGGCTTTATTTAACGGCTGCACAATATCGCGCAGGAAAATCGCGCCCACAATCAACACCGCAAAAATACCAAACGCAATCCCTGCCATGGCGGCTTCCCAAATACTGCGGTTGCGTTCACGGGTTTCTTGATAGGCTATTTGAGCGTTCGCGCGCATGGTTTGTTGCAGTTTTTGGTTGGTTTGTGCCGCCTCGTGATACAGCGGTGATAAATGCAACGAAACTAACTGGGCGGCACGTTCGAATTGACCGGCGGCTAAAGCGGCTTCAATCGGTTTTAGGCCATGCTCAAGATAACGCTGGTAGCGGTGTTCAAATGCCAGCCGCGCACTTTTTGCAGCGACATCCATTTCAACCGCTTGCACTTCCTGCCATAAGCGTTCCATCTCGGTGCGCCGTGCCTGAATATCAGCAAGGCGCGAGGCAGGAGTCATCGCCTGTTCATCCCCTTGCCGTTGTTGATCGGCATCACGCTGAAATTCGAGCAAAACCGCGCGATTCTCTAGCATCAATCGGTCGATCTCGCTGACCTTACCAATCGGAATCAGTTGTTGTTGATACAACGAGGTCAAGGCATCATTCGATAGCCGCAAGCCACCAATCCCCAAGATACCACCAGCAAGCATCAGGAAAATCACAAAAATACACCCCAACCAAAAACCATTTTTAATGGTCATTAAATTGGGCAATTTGCGTTCGGGAATGCCTGCGCCGGTTTCACGCAACTGTGCATAAAGCGCCTCTGTGCGTTCAATTTCTTTACGATCAGCGCGTTGCCGTACCGACATATAGCCGATGGTTTCGTTATTCTTTCGCACCGGCACAACACAAGCATCAACCCAATAAAAACCGCCGTCTTTACAGCGATTTTTCACCAAACCACGCCAAGGGCGGCCACGTTGTAGGGTGCGCCACATCCACGCAAAGGCCGCTGGCGGCATATCGGGATGGCGGACGATATTGTGACTACGCCCAATCAACTCATCAGCAGAAAAGCCACTGACCTTGATAAATGCTTCGTTGGCATAGGTAATGACCCCCTTTAAATCGGTTTTCGAAACCAGCGAAACACCTTCTTCGAGTTCGGTTTCTCGATCAATAACAGGCAGATTCTGTTTCATCGTCATGTTGCGAGAGACCTGCTGTGACACCGCAGGCAGGGATAGCACAGCATGATAATCATGCCCCTGTTCTCGCCCTCCTATGTTGATTTTGCTATCCAGATTTAATCTCAACCCACCACAGCATTAAGAAGCCGCAGCAACAGTTTCTTTTTCTTTACTGGCCTCGGGCTTTAACCACAACCGTTTAATAATCAGCGAAGCAGAACGACATTCTTCAACCGGCACCATCGCCGTCACTTGCTGTTCAGGATTCACAATATGACAGGGTTTCGGTTGCAACATGGGCATACCTTGTACGTCATACAACACAAAAGAGGTGGGTGGTAGCTCGGGGGCAGTAGGGCGCGCTTTAATCACAGCAATTTCACCGGTGTTCAG
This sequence comes from Aquaspirillum soli, assembly GCF_054781915.1. Lineage (NCBI taxonomy): Bacteria > Pseudomonadati > Pseudomonadota > Betaproteobacteria > Neisseriales > Aquaspirillaceae > Aquaspirillum > Aquaspirillum soli. The sequence continues at coordinate 23,355 of NZ_BAAGTM010000005.1, forward strand.
TTTCAACAATGCCCCAGGCGGATATTTTGTGAGTAATTTAAATAAAGCGGCAACTTGCAAAGCATCATAACGGGTTTCACGCTCTAAAAAGAGCTGCCGCAAAGCATTAGCAGGAAATTGCGGTTTACGCGCTGGATAGGGAATGACCATCGCGGCATACGAATCGCACAGACCAAGCAGGCGGGTGCCGGCATCCAACTGATCTCCCGCTAACTTAGCCGGATAGCCAGTACCATCACAACGCTCGTGATGTTGACTCACCCATTGCAACCACAGACTCTCGGTGACCCCCTGCCGTTGTAACAAGGCCACCGAACGCACCGAATGTTCATTCACCAAAGCCCGCTGACTGTCAGAAAGGGTTTTGCCTGCTCCGGCGAGTGCTTCATCCATTGGCCATAGGCCAAGGTCACGCGTCAGTGCCGCACAAACTAGCATCACTTTTTCCTGACCGGCAATGCCGACAGCAGGGGCTAACAAGGCCGTTAAACACGCACCGAGAAATTGCTGAATCACCCGATAGGGATTTTGGCGATCGAGATGGCTGGCCGCTAATAGACTGTCTGGATCGTCTTGTGCGGCTTCAATTAAATGATTGGCCAAGGTTTGCACATGGGTGGAAAAATCAACTCGACCGGGATCTTGTAAAGCTAAGGCGAATAAACGCTTTAAGCTCAGGGCCATACTATCAGCCCGAGCAAAGACAGGATCTTTGAGTTGCACAGTTTTGGCAGGCAGCGGCCCACCATCTACCATCGGTTCGTCATCATCGCCAGCTTCACGCACAAACACCCCGCGCGCAAGTAGGCTATCGACATGACGTTGCATGGTAATCACATAACCTTGGCGCAACAGCAAATTGCCGTGCTCGTCGTGCAGTGCCCAAGGTAGGGGTTCGTTAAGAACCAAATCGGTCTGGCGGATGCGACGCATGGCCTTCCACACTCTAAGCTAAAGGTTTATGACAAGGCTGCAATAAGACAGAACTTTTCTATATTCGCATAGGGGTAAATGAAACAAATTTATCAATTTTTGATTGACGTCAACATGAGCAACAACATAAGCATTTTTAAAGATGTTTAATGACAAAAACATTATCAAAAAAGACCTATCGATGCTGATTAGGGTTGCGCTGTGCTACACTTGACGCCATTTCCTTGGCCTAGCCCTAGACTAAAAGACTCCAATGATTTCCACGTTGCTCAAAAAAGTATTCGGCAGTCGCAATGACCGCTTGCTTAAACAATACCGACAGACGGTGACTCGCATTAACGCACTTGAAGAGGGTTTACTAAAGCTGACGGATGCTGAATTAACAGCCAAAACTGCTGAATTTCGCCAACGATTGAGCAATGGCGAAACATTGGCACAGCTGCTACCCGAAGCCTTCGCCGTATGCCGTGAAGCCAGCCGGCGAGTGATGAATATGCGGCACTTTGACGTCCAGCTGATCGGTGGCATGGTGCTCAATGATGGCAAAATTGCTGAGATGCGGACAGGTGAGGGGAAAACCTTGGTGGCTACCCTACCCGCCTATCTCAATGCCTTGGCCGGACAAGGTGTGCATGTCGTGACAGTGAACGATTATCTGGCACAACGTGACGCCAACATTATGCGGCGGCTGTATAACTTCCTCGGTTTGTCCGTTGGCGTCAATTTGTCGCAGATGCCACATGATCAAAAACAAGAGGCCTATGCTGCTGATATCACCTACGGTACCAACAACGAATTTGGCTTTGACTATCTGCGTGACAACATGGTCTATAGCCCAATGGAACGGGTACAACGTCCGTTGTCGTTTGCCATCGTGGATGAAGTTGACTCGATTTTGATTGATGAGGCACGGACACCGCTGATTATTTCCGGCCCTGCCGAAGATAATGTTGATCTCTATCGCCGCATGAATGCCATCCCGCCAAAACTGATTCGGCAACAAGAAGAAGAAGGCGAAGGTGATTATTGGGTGGACGAAAAAGCACACTCAGTGTTGTTATCAGAAGCAGGCCATGAACATGCAGAAACCTTGCTGATTGAGGCGGGTTTGTTGAAAGAAGGCGATAGTCTGTATTCGGCAACCAATATCACCCTGATGCATCACCTCAACGCCGCTTTGAAGGCCCACGCGCTATTCCACAAAGATCAACACTATGTGGTGCAAAACGGCGAAGTGGTCATTGTCGATGAATTTACCGGCCGTCTGATGTCTGGCCGCCGTTGGTCAGAAGGGCTGCATCAAGCCGTTGAAGCGAAGGAAAATGTCGCTATTCAACGCGAAAACCAAACTCTCGCTTCGATTACCTTCCAAAATTACTTCCGGCTATATCAAAAACTGTCGGGGATGACGGGGACTGCGGATACTGAGGCGTATGAATTCCAGCAAATTTACGGTTTAGAGACGGTCATTATCCCGACTAACCGTCCGATGGTGCGGAAAGATCATCTCGATCTGGTCTATAAAACATCGCAAGAAAAAAATGCGGCTATCGTCGCTGATATTCGTGCTTGTCGCGAATGTGGACAGCCGGTGTTAGTGGGTACCACATCGATTGAAAGCTCTGAATTGTTGTCGCAGCTGTTACAACGAGAAGGGCTCAGTCATGAAGTGTTGAATGCGAAACAACATGCCCGAGAAGCTGACATTATCACCCAAGCGGGGCGACCCGGCGCTGTGACCATTGCCACCAATATGGCAGGCCGAGGAACGGATATTGTGTTGGGGGGGAATCCCGAACCTGAAATTCGTGCTATCGAAGTGGACGAAACACTCAGCCCAGAACAAAAAACCCAACGCATTGCCGATTTACGGCAAGCATGGCAACAACGCCATGATGCGGTGTTGGCTGCCGGTGGTTTACACATTATCGGCACCGAGCGCCATGAATCACGCCGGATTGACAACCAGCTACGCGGACGGGCCGGTCGACAAGGCGATCCGGGCTCTAGCCGTTTCTATCTCAGTTTAGAAGATCCTTTGTTGCGGATTTTTGCCTCTGATCGCGTCGCAGCCATCATGGACAAGCTGAAAATGCCAGAAGGCGAAGCGATTGAACACACTTGGGTGACCCGTTCGATTGAAAATGCCCAACGCAAGGTAGAAGGCCGTAACTTTGATATCCGTAAGCAACTGTTGGAATACGATGATGTTGCCAGCGATCAACGCCGTGTGATTTACCAACAACGCAACGAAATTCTAGAAAGTCAGGACGTTGCCGAGATGGTAAGCACCATGCGCGATGATGTGCTGTCCAGCTTGTTTGACGCCCATATTCCGCCTGAGTCGATGGAAGAAGAATGGGATGTAGCGGGTTTGGAAATGGCTTTACATGCCGAATTCCAACTACGTTCCCCAATCGCCGATTGGCTAAGCCAAGATCAACATGCCGACTTGGTCGCGATCAAACAACGCTTGTTAGACCTTGCGCGTGACCAATATCAGGCCAAAATTGATCTGGCTGGTGTGGATGTAATGCGGCAATTTGAACGTGCTGTGTTGTTACAACATTTTGATCAACATTGGCGCGAACACCTCGCTGCACTCGATCACCTGCGGCAAGGGATTCATCTACGTGGCTACGCCCAGAAAAATCCGAAACAAGAATACAAACGCGAAGCGTTTGAACTGTTCTCTGATATGTTGGAACGGATTAAGCGCGATGTCGCACAAATCTTGATGACAGTTCAAGTGCGTGGGCAAGAAGATGTCGATGCGGTAGAGCCGGAAACCATCGCCGGCATCGCGAATCATCCCGCCGCCACAGACAGCTTGCACCCTATGCAACAGGATGAGGAAAACGGTAACCCGTACAGCCCAGAAAATCTGGCAGCCCAAGGCATCCGTGTGGGACGTAACGACCCTTGCCCATGCGGATCAGGGAAGAAATACAAACAATGCCACGGCAAGCTGGCATGACCGCCGCAGTCGATCTGTATTTGGCTTCTGCCAGCCCTCGCCGCGCCGAATTATTGACGCGGTTGGGGGTGGTGTATCACGTTATCCCCAGCCATATCGATGAAACGGAAATGGATGGGGAAGCTCCTTTGCACTATGTGGAGCGACTCGCACGCGCCAAAGCCCTTGCTACGCAACAACTGTGTCAACAACAAGGCCTGCCAAGCAAGCCTGTACTCGCTGCAGATACCACCGTTGCTTTGGGTTCAACCATTTTTGGTAAACCAGATACGCCTGCTCATGCCCGAGCGATGTTGCAGCAGCTGTCGGGCCAACAGCATCAAGTCTTTACTGCGGTCGCTATTGCCGATCAAGATGAGATCGTCAGTGTGGTCTCTCAAAGTGATGTGAGCTTTTTTACAATTCCTGATACGTGGTTAGCGCACTATCTCGCCAGCGGAGAACCGTTTGATAAAGCAGGGGCATACGGCATCCAAGGCTTAGCCGAAACCTTTGTCCGTAAAATTGACGGTAGTTTCTCTGGCATCATGGGTCTTCCACTGCACGAAACTGCTTTATTGCTACAACGCTTTGCTATCCCTTTTGTTTTACAGCCGAAAGAATCCTGATGAGTGCGCCAATACCGCTCCCCCCCCGCGACAGTGTCCGATTGAGTGATGAGATTCTGGTGAATATCACCCCACAGGAAACACGGGTGGCAATTATTGAAGATGGCGTGGTACAGGAGCTGCATATCGAACGGACTGCAAGCCGAGGGATTGTGGGCAACATCTATCTTGGTAAAGTACGGCGCGTGTTACCAGGAATGCAATCGGCATTCATCGAGATTGGGTTAGAACGGGCCGCTTTTCTTCATGTCGCAGATATCCTCGAACAACGACAACACCCTGCAGAAACCCAACGCATCGAAAATATGCTGCGGGAAGGACAAACGCTGTTAGTGCAGGTGATTAAAGACCCTATCGGTACCAAAGGTGCACGGCTCTCGACACAAATCAGTTTGGCAGGACGTTTTTTAGTCCACTTACCACAAGAAAACCATATTGGTGTTTCGCAAAAAATAGAGTCGGAAACCGAACGCCACCAGCTCAAAAGCCGACTAGAAGCCTTATTACCGAATACTGGCCCACACGGTTATATCATTCGCACCAGTGCCGATACCGCCACGGATGAAGAATTAGCTGCCGATATCGAATACCTGACTAAACTTTGGGCTGATATTGGCCAACAAACTAAGCTGATGCCGCCCGAAACAGTGCTCTACCAAGATTTATCCCTATCGCTGCGTGTATTACGCGATATGGTCAGTGAAAACACAGAAAAAATCATCGTTGATTCGACAGAGAATTACGAAAAGATGGCCGAATTTGCAGCGCAATATGTCAGCCAAGTGATGAGTCGGATTGAACGCTATAGCGGCGAACGTCCTTTGTTTGAACTGCATGGGATTGAAGAAGAAATCGATCGCGCATTAGCACGACGAGTCAATCTGAAGTTTGGTGGTTATCTCATCATCGATCAAACTGAGGCAATGACAACGATTGATGTCAACACGGGTGGCTTTGTTGGCACGCGTAACTTTGATGAAACGATTTTTAAAACCAATTTAGAAGCCACCCACGTCATTGCACGACAGCTCAGATTACGCAATCTCGGCGGGATTATTATTGTCGATTTTATCGACATGGACAGCGATGAGCACAAACAAGCGGTATTAAACGAATTGGCAAAAGCTTTAGCCCGTGACCGAACCCGTGTCACCCTCAACGGGTTTACCAGTTTGGGCTTGGTTGAGATTACCCGTAAGCGGACCCGCGAGAGTTTAGCCCATGTGTTATGTGAACCGTGTCCTACCTGCCAAGGGCGAGGCGAGATTAAAACCGCACAGACAGTGTGTTATGAAATTCAACGAGAAATTGTGCGTGAAGCACGCCAATTTGAAACACGCGGATTCCGCATCCTAGCTTCGCCACCGGTGATTGATATGTTCCTCGACGAAGAATCACAATCACTGGCGATGTTAGTCGATTTTATCGGTAAACCCATTTCGCTACAGGTTGAAACTGCGTATAGCCAAGAGCAGTTTGATATTGTGTTGCTTTGATCTTACCGCTGCAGCATTTTAAGAGAATCACTCTGCCTGTTTACGCCGCCATGCTTGATTCAAACGCTCGGTGGCTTCTAATAAATCCGTGTCTGCAGTTTGCCGGCCTAGCTGCGCTTGCTGTAAATCTTGGCTAGCCTGCTGCAACATACGCTGCGCATCCAACAATCGTTGTTCTGCCAGCGTATGGGCTTGAGTGGCCAATTGCAGTTTTTTGTCTGCTTCATCAATACTGGCTTTTGCACGTTGAAAATTGAGTTGAGCCGCCAACAAAGCTTCATCTGCTGTTTGTGCCAACGCCATACCACTGCTGAAACACCACAGCATGACAACAATCCACCGCCCAATTGGCTTTCTGTGACCCAACATCCGTTCTCATCCTCAAAAAATTAAGCTTGTCCGTCCAGCTGATAAGCAAATTGACTCCCAACCACAGCAATAACCTGATTCTGGTTCTCAGCTGTCGTGGCGGCTAAGGCAAATAGACTCGCTTGTGTCTGCTCACCTCGTTGTAACATACCAGTATAAAGATTTAATACCGCTTGGTCTGGCCAAAAACCCACGACATTGTGATACAAGACACTGACTAAATCTTGGTGACTGACCGTTGGCGCATACGCTTTTAACATACTATCAGCGACTTGTGACATGGTTTTTCCTGCATCAAACTCAGCCAACCAACGTCCAATTTCTTTGGGTGCCGGCGCACGGTCAAATCCCGCATACCATAATGCATATGCTTTACCGCCGTTTTGGTTCATACCTACATCAAAGGCAAAATAACCATCACTAAAACCCACTCGTTCGACTTGGTTCAGGGTTTTGCTTCCATTTGATTGCGCAGAAATCGGATTCACAATAATTGAGCTGCTATTAGTCAACTGCAGTTGATAATCCTGCATTCGTCCTTCTAAAACAGCGGTATCCAATCCTTTTTCACCATTGAAACGATCTGTGCCGCGTCGCAAATAAACGACATTCGCTAAAGAATTACCGGTGATAATATCATTGCTATCCGTCGCAACGACTTCCTCAATTTGCGTACCAAAAGCCATTGCTAGATTATCAGCACTGTTTCTACCGTCATTGGTTTTACCAAATGAGGCAAATCCTCCTTCATTGATATCAATCGTCAAGCCAGTCGAAATAGCTGAAAAATTCAAAATATCATATCCTGCAGTATCATTTAACAACTGAATTGCCTGACCATCTTGATCTGTAAAACGATAGACATTGTCTCCAGTTTGATAAGCTTTACTGCCATATAGATACTGTAATGCTAATAAATCATAAAGTCCCATCCCCTTTTGCTGTAACTCCAAACCATTTGCAGCATCACGGTAGGACATTGTAGTGTACTGCAAATTATCTTCTTTAACGCCTAGATAATTACCACTGCTAGTTTGATTATTACCGCCAGCATCATAATTGCCCGGATGTTTTAAACCCAAGGCATGTAAGGTTTCATGGACTAACGTGGCATAATTGAATTCTCCAGGTGTCTGTTTATCTGAATAATCACGACTAATCCAAACGTCACCATTTAAATCGGCACTACTACCTGTATTCGAATACGGCAACCAAGCATAACCAGAAAAACTTTGGTTATTATTACCAAAGCGAAGTTGCCCATAAGTTTGGCTAGTGTCACTTACTTCACGAAAGGTTAAACCTGTCTGTGCGGAAATCTCTGTGAGGATATTCCTCGCTGCCTGTTTCTGTTGTTCAGAAAAACGATAAAACCCCGAACCGGAACCATCGTCTGTTCCACCATAAAGTGGTTTTGCTTCCATAAAACTGAAGGTCACTTCAACTGCCGAGCCAACAGGTTTATCCTTATTCCAACGAAAATCAATATCCTCAATTAAAGCATCAATACGATAATCGCCACTGAATTTGGTTTTCAAGATTGGGTTTGGAAAAGCAGGGGGAAGAGAAGTTGAACCGGCAGCGGTCGCAACGAGTGTTTTTTCCATGACTATTTAGCCTTTTCTCATATCAATAAGACGATCAATCAATGCCAAGTGTTGCGGTAAACATACGGTTTTTAGATCATAGTTTGCAACGGCGGTTTTTCTTGCTTGTGCACCAAGCTGCCGTCCATAGTCGGGTTGCTTGAGTAGGCGTGCGATGGCATCGGCTAATTGATGAGGCTGGAAGAAATCCACCAATAATCCATTCTCACCATGATGGATAGCCTCACGGACCGGCGCTGTATCTGAAGCAACAATCGGACACTGCAAGCTCATCGACTCAATCAACGACCAAGACAATACAAAAGGATAGGTTAAGTAAACATGAGCAGCGGACAGTCGCAGTAAAGTGATGAACTGTGGGTAAGCCAACGTACCCACGAAATGAATCCGGCTCAGATCCAGTTTACTTTCTACTTCTTCAAGGAAAATCTGTTTCCATGTTTTTCCGGCAGGCGGTCGTGCCCCATAACTCACATCATCGCCGCCTACGATCACAATCTGCGCTTCAGGGCATTGTTGTTGTAATAATGGCAAAGCACGCATGAATTGGTGATAACCACGGTATGGCTCAAGATTGCGGTTCACAAATGTCACGATAGGATCGCCATAACGCAACGCTTTACCATCAATGGTCAGAGACACGGTGGGATCGGGCAACAAATTCTGGGTATCAATTCCATCATGAATCACTTCCGTGATGGGATGTGCCCAGACAGGTAGCGTATCTCGCTGAAAATAAGTCGGTGTAACGAGGGCATCTGCGGCATTGAAAGATAATAAAAGATGGGCGTTTTTCATCCGTAAACGCTGATCGCTTTCCAACCCCTGAGCAGGAAATTCTGGGTCAAAGCCAACATCAAAATCACGGGCGTGATAAAAAAATTCGTGAAACAACAGTAAAGCAGCTTCAGGAAATACATCTTTTAAAAACAAAGCTTCGCCCCAGCCCGGATGTGCACAAATGATGTCAGGCACAAAGCCTTGTTCTCTTAATGCACGAGCGGCACGAGCGCAGGATTCACCACGGATAACTTTCACCTCTTGCTCTGCAATCAGTGGATGAATCGCTGAAGAAGCACCTCTAGTGAGTCCATAGCGAAACACTTGTACACCCGACATAGCGGGGGCAGGATTGATAGTTAAGGCCACCACTTGATCACCTCGAGCAGCGAGGGCTGGGGCAAGGTGTTTATACTGACCAGGGAAGTTTTGATGAACGAGTAGGATTTTTTTCATTTTAACGAGTTATTCAAAGAGAAAATTGAAGCAATTAATCAATCGATTTGAGTTGATTTAACAAGATGTGTAACATAGATCAAGTCTTTCAAGGGTAGGCATTCAAAATGACAACCATGATTTTTCCTAGCACCACTGATTTGGCAAATGCAGAACTGCTGATTGGCAATATATATCGAGTCATGACCGGTTCACAACCAGCCACAGAAATTTCACTTGCAGTGAAAAAATTCAGCAAAGATGGTATGTCTGTGTTTAAAGATATCCTGACCGGTTTATACAAATCACCTTCTCGCATAGGTGGCGGCGCCGAAGATATTGGCACAATGTTCTTTGCACTACTCGACAGAGCCCCAGATTACCCAACCTATCTTGAGGCAATGAATCTACATAAATCAGGGATATCATTGGGTCAAATTGCTGATTTGGCGCTCTCTGTTCCCGGTAAGAAATATAGCAATGATGCTTTCCCAGATAATCAAAAATTTGTCGAAAATCTTTATCAGGGTATCACAGGTCGAAAGATCGATAGTACAACGCTAAATAAATACTTACAAGAATTGAGCGATGGAGAGAAAACGCGAGGAGATTTGACCCAGTCGTTATTATCTAGCTCTTTCAAAGATAAATCGATTATCACAGAGAAAGTCAAAGTCAGTTTAGCTTTTCTTGCCGCAACGGGGAGAGAACCGACACCTGCCGAAATTACAGCCTATGAAAATGCTTCTATTGAAACCATAGCAGATCAGGCATTGATGAGAACACCTATCACTGGTTGGCCCTCCTTATCGGCAAGTGATAGCCAACTATTTGAAGACAACACAAACAACGGAACATTCTCAAAAAAAGTGATACTAGCACTTGATAATGTTGATTTCTCTGGTGTGATTGGTGCAAAAATAACCGATGCCAAGGTTGTTTCAGGTTTGCCTTCTGGAATCACGGCAGAAATTATTAAGCTGGATAGTAAACATGCAGAAATTACTTTTTTAGGGAGTGCAAAAACACACACCTCTGATAAAGATACAACGGTCAAGTTTTCTTTTTCAGATAAAAGCTTCTTTGGGGCAAAATCTGCCCAAGTCATGGGAGCGAATTTATCGGTTGATTTGAAAATGATAGATTTTTATGATGCAGAGCTATCAGAGTCAGGAATTAAGCTAGAAGGAACTGTAAAAACGATTGATATTAACACAGCCATTCCTTATTTATCAGTAGATGGCAAGCAAACCATCACGCTTTCAAGTGGTGGTAAACCATTTAAAGTCAGCAAAGACGATCTGAGCGATATCACGACATTCGACTTTTCAAATATAACAGGCAAAAGCACAATAAAGTTCAATGATCAGAGTGGTCAAAATTTAGTATTAAAAGCACCGATGCTAGACAACACCTCTGCCTCTTTTACCACAGGAAGTGGGAATGATACGCTTACTGGAGGAAAAGGAGCTGACACCCTATATGGTGGTGAGGGTAAAGATGTGTTAACTGGGGGAGAAGGTGCCGATAGGTTTGTATTCGATTTTGCAACGGGATATTTATCAGGCAAGAGTTATACCCAGGTTACCGACTATCGAGGCAGCTCTGGTACAGAAAAAGATAGTTTAGATTTTAGTAAGCTACTTGGTTATAGCAAAGCACCAAAAGCAGTTTCAATAGAATTAGGGATTACACCAATAACAGCGATTGAAAATGGTGGAGTTTATGTTATTGAAGCAAATGGTGTTTGGTCAAACAATATTATTCCAAACCGACCGACATCTAATGACATATTTGCACTGTTTGGGACAAGTTTTTCTCCCCCGACTCCAGCCATCGCCGGTAGATCAATTATTATCACGACAGATATTAGAAATAAACAAGCAGATATCTGGTTTATCCAAAATGAATTGGACGTTGCTAATATCACGCTCAACGAAATTTCTCTAGTTGGAACATTAACTGCCCAAAGCTGGAACGTTACCCTAAACAAAGATACTTTTATTTTTGTCTAGAAAATTCGTTGCAAAAAACGCAATCCCACCAACACAGCAGCAAAAAGTAGGGAAGAAAGTACAATCGCACGGCTAGTGCGTAGGTAGCGGCGGTCGCGGGTAAAGAGGAAGCAAATCAATGCCCAACCGCCACCTACAATCAACCCAATTAACCAAAGACGAAAAAACAGCATCATGCGCTCCTGACATCTGTGGAGATAGATAAGAGGTAAGCGTTTAGACCGTCATTGATTCAGGAAGTTGATGAAAACTAGAAGGGGCTGCATCGGAAGATTGGAAAGTGACAAATTCCCAAGCCTGTGGGGTGTTCAATAAAACCCGTAGCAGCTGATTATTGAGGGCATGACCAGATTTATGGCCAGAGAAAGCAGCAATCAGAGGATGTCCAATGATATATAAATCACCGATAGCGTCGAGTAGTTTATGTCTGACAAACTCATCGGGAAAACGCAGGCCATCTTGATTCAACACATATTCATCATCAATCACGATAGCATTATCAAGATTTCCACCTAAACCAAGCCCATGATTACGCATGGTTTCAACTTCGTGCATAAAACCAAATGTCCGTGCACGAGCAATTTCATCGATATAAGAACGTTGGGCGAAATCGACTTCTACCGTCTGCGGTGAGCGGCGAAAAACGGGATGATTAAATTCAATGGACAGTTTGACTTTAAATCCTTCATAAGGATCCAAACGCACCCATTTATCACCTTCGCTCACGTATAACGGCTCTTTAATACGAATAAATTTTTTTAAAGCAGGTTTTTGTTCAATAATCCCCGCAGATTGTAGTAAAAAAATAAACGGCGCAGCACTCCCATCCATAATAGGGGTTTCCTGTGCCGTCATTTCGACCACAATGTTGTCAATCCCCAACCCAGCAAACGCACTCATCAAGTGTTCAATAGTGCCAACCCGCACACCTTGTGGATTAACTAGCGTCGAGGATAGCCGCGTGTCATTCACAAGCGTGGGGTCGGCTTTCAGCGCACAAGGTTCGGGCAAATCTGTGCGGCAGAAAACGATACCCGAGTCGACCGGTGCCGGTCGAAGGGTTAAGCGGATGCGGTCGCCAGAGTGCAGACCCACTCCGCTTGCTGTTATCACTGTTTTGAGTGTTCGCTGATAGATCATGGTTAATCCGCTTGCTTGCGCAAGAAAGCGGGAATATCGTAAGACTCACTGATTTCTGGTTTGGTGAAATCAACCGGTTCAACCGATGTGGCTGGACGACGCGCGCGACGCATCACCGCTGGCTGACGATCTAATTCAGCTAAACCGGATAATGGTTCTAGCGGAGAATTGTCGGTGCCAGTGCGGACGACGCGAATATCCGGACGGTCTTCACGAGTCGGTTTGCGTGCAGTCAAACCGGTGGCAATCAAAGTCACCCGAATCTCGTCTTCTTCCATGTCTTCGACTTCTGCTGTACCGAATTTTACCTGTGCATCAGGATCAGCATACTGACGAATAATCCCCATCACTTCGTGGTATTCCTTCATTTTCAGACAACCCGGTGCAGTCGAGATATTCACCAACACGCCACGAGCCCCATCTAAGGTAATGTCATCTAACAATGGGCTTGCCACTGCTTGTTCCGCTGCTACACGCGCACGATCAACACCACTGGCCAGCGCCGAGCCCATCATTGCCATCCCCATTTCGCTCATCACTGTGCGTACATCAGCAAAGTCAACACTGATTAAACCAGGGGTGGTGATCACTTCAGCAATCCCCGCAACCGCACCACGCAGAACATTATCTGCTTCACGGAAGGCATCGCGCATGGTGACATCATCACCTAACACTTCCATCAACTTTTCATTGGGGATGACAATCAGCGAGTCAACATGCTTGCGTAGGGAGTCGATGCCATCCTGCGCAATTTTCATCCGTTTACCTTCGTGCATAAACGGTTTAGTCACCACAGCAACCGTTAAAATTCCCAAATCTTTTGCAATTTCTGCGACAACCGGCGCCGCACCGGTTCCCGTACCACCGCCCATCCCTGCGGCAATAAACACCATATTCGAACCACGTAAAGATTCTGCAATGCGGTCACGGTCTTCAATCGCAGCGTTACGCCCCACTTCGGGCAAAGCACCCGCGCCCAAACCTTTAGTGAGGGTTTGTCCAAGCTGAATCAGGGTTGAGGCTTTATTGCGCTTTAATGCTTTTGCATCGGTATTGGCACAAATAAACTCAACACCTTGCACGCTGGCATCAATCATATTGTCGACTGCGTTACATCCTCCGCCACCGACACCGATTACTTTAATAATGGCTTCTTTGGCATGCGCCTCGTCCACCATTTCGAACACCATACTCATCACAGCCTCCTCGATTCAATTCCGTAAAGATCTTTGCCCGAACTACGTTATCTTGAATTAAAAAATGTTATCCCTAGCCAGTGGTTTACGCAGGAACCTTGTTAAATTTGCCAAAAATTGAGGTAATTAGCTTAAAAGTTGCCAGCAAACCATGCTTTCATTTTACTAAATAAATGCCCCACTGAGCCGTTTTCGTTTTTCTCAACTGGGCTAGGACGGTGAATTTGTTCTTTACCTAACGTCAACAAACCCACTGCTGTTGAGAAGCGAGGGTTTTTCACTGCACCGGCTAAACCGCCAAAGTACTTTGGCACCCCAACACGAACTGGCATATGAAAGACTTCCTCTGCCAATTCACACATCCCTTGCATCAAAGCAGAGCCGCCAGTCAACACTACACCGGATGAAATCACATCCTCAAACCCGCTGCGGCGTAACTCTTGTTGGACGAGGGTAAACAACTCTTCAACACGTGGTTCAATTACCTCTGCCAGCGTAGCCCGTGAGAGCTGCCGAGTGCCGCGTTCGCCCACCCCCGGCACATTGATCATCTCACCTTGATCTGCCAAACGGGCTAAGGCACAACCATGCGCAATTTTGAGTTCTTCCGCTTCTTTGGTGGGTGTCCGTAACGCCATCGCAATGTCGTTAGTCATTTGATCACCAGCAATCGGAATCACCGCCGTATGACGAATCGAACCATTCACAAACACTGCGATATCGGTTGTTCCTCCACCCACATCAATCAAACAGACACCCAAATCACGCTCGTCATCGGTCAAAACAGCTGTGGCCGAAGCCAACGGCTGTAAAATCAAGTCCAAGGTATCCAAGCCACAGCGACGAACACATTTATTGATGTTTTGCACCGCCGACACCGCACCGGTCACAATGTGCACCCGTGCCTCAAGCCGTACCCCCGACATGCCGAGTGGCTCGCGCACATCTTCTTGTCCATCGATGCAAAATTCTTGAGTCAGAATATGCAAAACTTGATGATCGGGAGGAATAGTCACAGCGCGGGCGGTTTCAATGACCCGATCAATATCCGCTTGTGTCACCTCTCCATCACGAATTGCCACCATGCCATGAGAATTCACACTCTTGATATGACTGCCGGCAATCCCTGTAAATACTTCATGAATCTTGCAATCAGCCATCAGTTCGGCTTCTTCAATCGCTCGCTGAATGGCTTTGACGGTGGATTCAATATTCACCACCATGCCTTTACGCAAGCCACGCGATGGGGCATTCCCCATGCCGATGATGTTAATTGAACCATCTTCAAGCACTTCTGCCACCACCGCCACGATTTTGGACGTGCCAATATCGAGGCCAACTAGCATCTGATTGTGTTCCTTGGGTTTGCTCACCACATCGCTCCCAATGTCTCTTAGGCTGCTGGGGCCGTCAGACGCGACGGCATCTTGTTCACACCCGGTTTGTAGTCGGGCATCTTAACTGCGAATCCGTTTGGATAACGCAGATCGATATACTCAATTCGATAAGGCAAAGTGGCTAAATGTCGTGTCCATTGCCCAACAAATCGTTGGAGCCGTGGCTCGACATCAACCCGCCCAAGCTTTAATACCATGCCATTTTCTAACACCAGCTCCCAAGCTTGACGCGCTTCTAGGCGAAATTCGACCGGCTTTAAATCGGCTCGGGCCAAAATCTCAGTAAATTTTATAAGACCTTCTGCCAGTTGTTTTTCACTGCCTTTAGGGCCATGCGCCAGCGGCAATACCTCACTGGTGGCGGCATCAAACCATTCACCCTTGGACGATAACAATCCGGTCTCATCCCAACGAGCAACAGCCACATGCTCCTCAATCCAAATATCGAGCTGATCTGGCCATTGTCGGCGCACTGCGGCACGCCGCACCCACGGCAACTTTTCAAACGCAGCGCGGGTTGCATCAAGATTCAAGGTGAAGAAAGTCCCTTTGAGTTCATTTTCAGCAATCGCACGTAACTGCTCAGCCGTAACATGATTCAATTCGCCATCAATGCGAATTTTTTTGACTGGGACATAAGGCGAGTGTGCAAGCCAAAAACCTGCTGCATACAGCAACATCAAAAATGCCGCTGTGAACAACAGGTTAGCAATCGCTTTTAAGGCTTGATGATTATCCCACATGGCGGGTTATTCCTTGTGTCGCTTCCCGTCATCGGCCAAGGTACTGTCTAATACCGCCAAACAAAGGTCTTCATATTCAAGACCAGCGGCCCGAGCAGCCATCGGCACCAAACTGTGGCTGGTCATACCCGGCGTGGTATTGATTTCTAATAGCCACGGTTGTTGTGCCGCATCTAACATTAAATCAATGCGTCCCCACCCTTCTGCACCTACTGCCTTGAACGCTTGTAACACCAGTTGTTGGATGTTGGCTTCAAGTTCGGCATCTAGACCACTGGGGCAGAAGTATTGGGTATCATCAGTAAAATATTTATGCTCATAATCATAATTGCCCTGCGGAGCTTCAATTCTCACCAAGGGCAGTGCTTGTGTACCAAGCACGGGCGCAGTGTATTCCTGACCATGTACAAATTTTTCTGCAATCACCAACGAATCACGGCTCGCCGCTTCACGATACGCCAATGCGAGTTGCCCGGGCTGAGTGACTTTGACAATCCCAATCGACGACCCTTCATGGGCAGGTTTAACCATCAAAGGCAAACCGAGCTGTTGTTCTAATGCAGTAAAGTCACTATTTGCTGTCAATACCACACAATCGGGGGTTGAAATCCCTAAGGCTTGCCATACCAGCTTAGTACGGAATTTATCCATCCCAATGGCAGAAGCCATAACCCCAGAACCGGTGTAGGGCAAACCCAGCACTTCTAATACCGCTTGCACGGTGCCATCTTCACCACCACGGCCATGCAACACCAAAAAACAACGGTCAAACCCTTCTTCTTTCAACACCCATAACGGTTTTTCCGCAGGATCAAAAGGATAAGCCGCAACACCTCGGCTGCGTAAAGCTTGTAACACCCCCTGACCACTCATCAAAGACACTTCACGTTCGGCAGAGTGGCCACCTAATAACACCGCCACCTTGCCATAACGAGCTTGCATGGTGGGGTCAATGGAAAAAGAAATCGGTGTTTCCACGCTGCAATCCTTTATGCGTTTACCATTTGGACTAATTTGTTCGGCAACGAGCCAATCGACCCTGCCCCCATTGTCATCACCACATCCCCATCATGGATTTGATCTAATACCAAGGCAGGTAACTCCGCCATCTGTTCCACGAACACGGGTTCTACTTTGCCCGATACACGGACAGCACGTGCCAACGCACGCCCATCCGCCGCCACGATAGCCTGCTCACCTGCGGCATACACTTCTGTCAAAATCAGGGCATCGGTTTTTGATAACACACGCACAAAGTCTTCAAATAAATCACGCGTACGGGTATAGCGATGAGGCTGAAACACCAAAACTAAGCGTCGATCAGGAAACGCCCCGCGAGCGGCTTCTAGTGTGGCAGCCATTTCAACAGGGTGGTGACCATAATCATCCACCAAGGTAAAACGGCGGCCATCTGGTAATGCCAACTCACCATAACGCTGGAAACGTCGCCCCACGCCAGAAAATTCCGCAAGCGCTTTCACAATAGCGGCATGACTGGCACCACATTCCAACCCAATTGCAATCGCCGCCAGCGCGTTCAACACATTGTGGCGGCCGGGTAGATTCAAGGTAATCGGTAAACAATAACTCTGTTGCTCTTCTTTCCAACAGGCTTCAAAGCACATGGTGCCTGCCACCGCTTGGATATTTTCTGCCCGTAATTGGGCTGCACTGGTGATGCCATAGGTGGTCACGGGTTTTTTTACCTGCGGCAAAATCGCCTGCACACCGGGGTCATCCATACACAACACAGCACGACCATAGAAAGGCAGCTGATGTAAAAAATCGATAAAAGCTTGGCGTAATTTCTCTAAGTCATGACCATAGGTATCCATATGGTCAGCATCAATATTCGTCACCACCGACATCACCGGCATCAGATGCAAAAACGAGGCATCAGATTCATCCGCCTCTGCAACCAAGAATTCCCCCGAGCCTAAACGGGCATTGCTCCCTGCCGCTTCTAAACGCCCACCAATCACAAAAGTCGGATCAAGGCCGGCAGCCGCTAAAATTGATGCCACTAAACTGGTGGTTGTGGTTTTGCCGTGGGTACCGGCAATCGCAATCCCCTGCTTAAAGCGCATCAACTCTGCCAACATCATGGCGCGAGGTACCACCGGCACCCCAGCCACCCGTGCGGCCATCACTTCAGGGTTATCCGCTTTAACCGCGCTTGAGGTCACCACCACATCCGCCCCAGCGACATAATGGGCATCATGACCAAAGAAAATCTCGGCACCCGCGCGTTTTAACGCCTGAGTCACAACCCCATCGGCGACATCCGACCCAGAAATACGATAACCAAGGTTTAATAACACCTCAGCAATCCCCGACATGCCAACCCCACCAATACCGACAAAATGAATATGTTTAACTTTATGTTTCATTGCACAAACGCTTCTATAAATTTAGGCAGATAAACGGGATGACTTAAGCATGAAAAGGGGCGAAATAGTACAGGTAATTGCCTGTTTCTACCACTGCCGAGTTCTTCATAAACAGCTTGTAAGAATACCGTATTTTTTGCGGTTTTTCCGTATTTTCACTTAAGCAGTGAGTGAAATACCGATTTCAGCAACCCGCTTTGCCGCATCAGGGCATGCATGTTGTCGTGCTTTTTCTGCCATCGTTAAACAGGTGTCACGGGATAATCCGCTTAATAATTCGGCGAGTTTTGCTGCAGTTAATTCAGGTTGAGGAATTAACCATGCTGCACCGCAATCGGACAATAAACGGGCATTGCCTGTTTGATGATCGTCAACCGCATGTGGAAAGGGCACCAAAATGCTGGCACAACCCGCTGCTGCTAATTCAGCAATGGTTAAAGCACCGGCACGACAAATTAGAATATCGGCTTTGGCATATTCGGCAGCCATATCATCAATAAAAGCGCGGGTGTCGGCTTGTACAGCGGCTGTTTGATAGGCCTGTTGCAGTGCTTCGATATGTTGTTTTCCTGCCTGATGAATCACCGTCGGGCGTTTTTCTACTGGCAATAAGGCCAAAGCAGCGGGCACCACATCATTAAAGACTTTAGCCCCTAAGCTACCACCCACCACCAAGATTCGTAATGGGCCTTGACGTTCGGCAAAGCGTTGTGCCGGCAGGGGCAAGCGTGCAATCTCTTCGCGTACAGGGTTACCCACTAAGCCCGTTTTGTCAGAAAAAGCGGTTGGAAAAGCATACAGCGTGCGCGAAGCAATTTTCGCCAACACACGGTTGGTTAAACCAGCCACCGAGTTTTGTTCATGAATTACCAACGGCTTCCAGAAAAAGCGCATCATCACCCCGCCGGCAAAGGCAGTGTAGCCGCCAAAACCAAAGGCCACATCAGGCCGCCGGCTCAGAATCAAGGCCGCACATTGACTAAACGCACGCAACAGGGTGAATGGCAGTTTTAACCACCCCAACAAACCATTGCCACGCAAACCTTTAATGGCCAAGGTATTTACCGTATAACCACGCGGGGGGACAATGCGTGTTTCCATACCCCCTTCGGCACCAAGCCAAATAATGTCCCAGCCCTTTTCCCGTAATTGATCCGCGACAGCCAAAGCAGGGAAAATATGACCACCGGTCCCCCCTGCCATAATCAGTGCTGTTCGTTTGCTCACAGTTTATATCCCCGTAAAATTCGCCGGTTTTCCCAATCGATCCGCAATAAAATGGCCAAGATGGCACAGTTGGCTAATAAAGCACTGCCACCATAGGACAATAAAGGTAGGGTCAGACCTTTTGTCGGTAACAGACCCATATTCACCCCGATATTGATAAATGCCTGAACCCCAATCCAGATGCCGGTTGCTTGTGCCACCAACGCTTGGAAATAGCGTTCTTGTGAACGCGCAGTGAGGCCAATTTGAAAAGCACGCCAGACTAACCATGCAAACAAACCAATTACGGTTGACACCCCAATGAGACCAAATTCTTCTGCAATCACTGCCATCAAAAAGTCGGTGTGTGCTTCTGGTAGGTAAAACAGCTTTTCCACACTATTACCCAAGCCAACACCATCCCACCCCCCGCGACCAATCGCGATAAGAGAATGTGACAGCTGATAACCTTTGCCATAGGGATCACGCCACGGATCCATAAACCCCACCACCCGCTCTAAACGATAGGGTGAGCTGATGATCAACAACACAAAGCCAGCCAGTGAGGTAAAAATCAGACCGGTGAAAATTTTGCCGTTAATGCCACCGAGGAACAGCGTCCCCATCGTAATCGAGGCCACCACCACAAATGCACCAAAATCGGGTTCTAATAGCAACAACGTCCCCGCCAGTAACACCGCCACCGCCATGGGGACAAAGCCCTTGACAATGCTGTGCATAAACTCGGCTTTGCGTACCGTGTAATCAGCGGCATACAACACCACGGCCAGCTTCATCACTTCTGACGGTTGTAAGTTCATAAACCCCAATGAAATCCAACGCCGCGAACCGTTGACCACCTTACCAATACCGGGTACTAACACCAGCACCAATAAAAACATGGCAAACATAAACAACTTTGGCGCATGCTTGCGCCAAAATTCAGAAGGAAATTGAAAAGTCACCCAAGCGCCCGTCAGTGCAATCACTAATACGATTGAGTGACGGACGAGATAGAAATAACGACTGTTGGTATCACGCCCCGCTTCGGCATACGCAATTGATGCCGAAAACACCATGACCAACCCAATGGATAGCAGGGCAGCAATGACCCACATCAAAGGCTCATCTAAGCTGGTTTGGGGAATAGAAGGGCGTCCAACGCTTTGATTCCAGCGCAAACGCAATTTCATAGTTACCTCAAAGAAAAACCCACAGGATAGGGGTGGGTGATTTAGGCGGAGGCTTCACCCGCCAAACGCAACACTTCCATCACAAATACCTCGGCACGATGGGCATAGCTGCGGAACATATCAAAGCTGGCACACGCCGGAGACAACAACACCACGTCGTTTGGTTGTGCATATTCCAAGGCTTTTTGTGTGGCTTCTTCGAGGGAAGCACAGCGTTCAACCGGCATGTCTAATTCGCCCAAGGCCTGTTCAATTGTCGGCCCGTCACGACCAATCAATAACACTGCGCGACCAATTCGTGCCAAAGCTGGCGCCAGTGGCGTAAAGTCCTGTCCTTTTCCGTCGCCGCCAGCAATCAACACCACACGGCGTGACATACCATTCAATGCGGCCACGGTAGCACCGACATTGGTGCCTTTTGAATCATCGTAAAAATCAACCGTTCCAATTTTGGCAACCCACTCCACTCGGTGTGGTAACCCACGGAACGAGGCTAATCCAACCAACAGTTGTTCACGGTCTAAACCACAGGCCTCACACAATGCCAGCGCAGCTAACGCATTCGCCGCATTATGCAAACCAGTCAGCGGAAAACTGGCTAAATCAAAGACAGCAATGCCATCAATATTCAACCAAGGCGCCCCTTCGCGGGTCACCATCCGATAATCAGCGGGAAAACTCAGGCTAAAGGTTTTTACCGGACGACCTTGTCGCGCCATCGCACGGACAAATAAATCGTCGCGGTTGAGTACTTGCACCCCATTGCCATTAAACACGGCACGCTTGCTATGAGCGTAGTCGAGTAAATCGGTATAACGGTTGAGATGGTCTTCTGAGATATTCAGCACCGTTGCCGCCGTGGCATTTAACGAGGTGGTGGTTTCCAGTTGGAAACTAGACAGCTCCAACACAAAAATATCGGGCAACGCGCCGTTATTTTCTGCTTGTAATAACGCGGCTAACACCGGAAAACCAATATTGCCTGCTACCACAGTATCCAGCCCAACATGACGACATAAATGCCCACACAGCTCGGTTACCGTCGATTTGCCGTTAGAACCAGTGATGGCGATGATCTTCACTGCGTGTGGAGACAGCGTACGAGCAAACAGCTCGACATCCCCGACCACTTCGCCGCCCTGACGCCGGAAAGCGGCAATTTCGGGGGTTGCCAACGGCACCCCCGGGCTGACGACCAAACAATCACAACCCGCAAAGGTGGTTGCAGTGAATGAGCCTAAACGGAACTCGGCGGGAAACTCGAGTTCTTGTAGGTGTTGTGCTGCGAGGGAATCGGGGTTGCTGTCGATCAAGATCAGCTGTTTGGTGTGTCCACGTAACCAGTGTGCGGTTGCGACACCAGAATCCCCTAACCCCACAATGCCCACGGTTTTACCGTCTAGGCCACGCGATAAAGTTGTTGCCGTCATGTTCATTTTTCGTCCGCCACATCCGCAAAAACGCTGAAGCCCTCGCCTTAGCGCAGTTTTAACGTCGCCAACCCAGCCAACACCAACATCATGGTAACAATCCAAAAGCGCACCACGACTTGGGTTTCTTTCCAACCTTTTAATTCAAAATGGTGATGAAGTGGTGCCATTCGGAAAATACGTTTGCCGGTCAATTTAAAGGACGCAACTTGCAGCATCACCGAGACAGCTTCCATCACAAAAACGCCACCCATGACAAATAGTACGATCTCTTGCCGCACAATCACCGCCACTGCACCCAACGCCGCACCTAAAGCCAAAGCACCGACATCGCCCATAAAGACTTGCGCGGGATAGGCGTTAAACCACAAGAAACCTAAACACGCCCCACACATCGCGGCACAGAATACGACAACTTCGTGTGCCCCCGGAATATGGGGTAGTCCTAAATATTGCGCAAACACTGTATGGCCGGCCACATAAGCAAAAACAGATAACGCTGCAGCCACCAACACCACTGGCATCGCCGCCAAACCGTCTAAGCCATCGGTCAGATTGACGGCATTTGATGTCCCAACAATGACAAAGTAAGTCAGGACACAAAACCCAATCGCCCCAAAGGGATAGATCACATTTTTGAAAAAGGGCACGATAAATTCAGTTGAAGCCGGCAACGAAGCGGTGGTGACTAAAAATACCCCCGAACCAATCGCAATCGCCGATTGCCAAAACATTTTAGCGCGGGCAGAAATCCCTTTTGGGTCTTTGTGGACGACCTTTTGCCAGTCATCGTAAAAACCAATCGCACCTGTGCCAAATAACACGGCCAGCAACAACCAAATATACTTATTCGATAAGTCGGCCCATAACAGCGTGGTAATCCCAATCGACAGCAAGATTAAGGTGCCCCCCATCGTTGGGGTGCCAGCCTTCACTAAGTGGGTTTGTGGGCCATCATCACGGACGGCCTGTCCCACTTTCAGTTGAGTTAATTTGCGGATCACCCACGGCCCCGACCACAGAGAAATCCCTAAGGCAGTCAGCGATGCCAATACGGCCCGCAGAGTGATGTAATTAAAAACGTTAAATGCGCGAACATAGCCGCCTAGCCAATCGGCCAACCACAACAACACACAACTCTCCTTGCCCCAAATGGCGGCCTTATCAGGTATCAATGGTTTCTTTGCCAGCAATGTTGACATTGCGGTGCAACATTGTAGCGCAGAAGCTTACTATTTATTCGCCAACAATCGCTGTACCACTCGCTCCATTGCCATAAAGCGCGACCCTTTGACTAAGGTGGTGTGCGGCAAGGGCAGTAAGGCATGATAGGCACGTAATAAGGCCTCGATATCCTGCCCAAAATGCCATCCGCCATCGCCAAATGCAGCGCTGGCTAAGGCGCTCGACTCGCCCAATGTCAGCACATAATCAATCCCTTGTTCAGCGGCATAGTCGCCTATCTCACGATGTGCCGCAGCGGAAAATACCCCCAACTCACCAATGTCGCCAAAAATGAGACAACGTGGTTCGGGGCCTGCCGCTAATACCCGAATCGCAGCGCGGACAGAATCAGGGTTAGCGTTATAACTGTCATCAATCACCACCCGTTGATCTGGCAACCGATGCCGATATAAACGCCCCTTGACCGGTTGTAACTGTGCCAAACCCGTCACTATCGCTGTTGCAGGAATCGACAAGGCATGGGCAATCGCTGCCGCAGCCAGTGCATTACGCAACATATGTTCACCAGGCAACGGTAATTGCACCAGCACACTTTCACTCGCAAGGTGAAACTCTGCACGACTGCCTTCATCCGCTAACGACACGGAGGAGGCATACACCTGCCCCCCCTCTATCCCAAAGGTCAGTTGTTGACAGCCCACTGCCAACTGTTGCCATCGTGCAGCATGTGGATCATCCAGCGGGATCACTGCCACCCCATCAGCTTGCAAGCCTTGGAAAATCTCGCCCTTGGCCTCGGCAATCTCACTGACATCCGAGAAATGCCCCAAGTGGGCGCGCATGGCATTATTGACCAAAGCCACCGAAGGCTGTGCCAATTGTGTCAAACGGGCAATCTCACCACGATGATTCATGCCCATTTCAATGACGGCAAAACGATGATGTGGACGCAAAGACAGCAAGGTCAGTGGCACACCAATTTCGTTATTGAGGTTGCCATGTGTTGCCAGCACAGCGGCATCATCAGCACAAGCGGCGCGTAAAATCGCCGCGACCATTTCTTTCACCGACGTTTTACCGTTCGACCCAGTAATGGCCACCACAGGACAAGAGAATTGCTCTCGCCACGAACGCCCTAATTGCCCCAGCGCCAGCAAGGTATCGTCAACCTGCAACAACGGGCCGGTACAATCCGCCACCGAATGGGCAACCACTGCCGCCACGGCACCATCACGCAAGGCTTGTGCCACAAAATCATGGCCATCAAAGCGATCACCGACTAGGGCAATGAATAGATCACCCGCTTGAATGGCGCGGCTGTCGGTGACAACCCGCTTGACGATGATTGTCGACCATTCGGGCACCGATGCCACACCCAACCAGCTTGCAGCTTGAGACAGAGCAAACATCATGTTTTTTCCACAGAATCGAGGGGAGAAGCCATGCCGTTGAGGGCAGAGCGCACTTCTTCAGCATCACTAAATGGGGTTTTTACCCCTGCAATTTCTTGATAATCTTCGTGCCCCTTACCGGCAATTAACACCACATCACCGGCAGCGGCCTGTTGAATCGCCCACTGAATGGCTTGACGACGATCGACCTGTACCACGACTTCCGCACGGGCAGCGCGCATCCCAGCAACCACATCTTGCACAATCTGTTCGGGGTCTTCATGACGTGGGTTATCACTGGTGACCACCGCAATATCTGCTAATTGACCAGCAACTTCACCCATTAAAGGCCGTTTACCGCGATCACGATTGCCACCACAGCCAAACACCACCCACAAGCGCCCACCTGCAGGGCGAATTTCTGCCAAAGTGGACAGGGCTTTTTCCAGCGCATCGGGGGTATGGGCATAATCGACCAACACCAGCGGCTGTTCACCACCGCCAAAACTTTGCATCCGTCCCTGTGCCGGTTGAATCGCAGCTAAAGCGGCAGAGGCTTGCGCCAGCGGCATACCACCACTGAGCAACACGCCCAAGCACGCTAAGAGATTTTGCACATTAAAGCGCCCCAACAGGCGGCTGTGTAATTCGGTATTGCCCCATGGCGTGGCAATATCTAATTGAAAACCCGATAAATCCATCTGCATCGCCAGTGGCCGAATGTCACCCCCAAGCAGACCATAAGAAAGGCAGCGAGCTGGCAACCCTTGTTGTAACAGCTGCTGTCCAAACGCGTCATCTTGGTTAATCACTGCTGTTTGCAGATCTTCCCAATAAAATAAACGCCGTTTACTTTCACCATAGGCCTGCATATCACCATGATAATCAAGGTGGTCACGGGTCAGGTTGGTAAATACTGCACAGCGAAACCCGACACCATTCACACGATATTGGTCTAAACCATGACTCGACACTTCCATCGCCACGGCCTGTGCCCCTGCTTGGCGATATTGCGCCAACAGGTATTGCACCCGTAAGGGATCGGGCGTGGTGTGGGTCGCTGGAGAGAGTTGCCCCCATAAACCATTGCCAACGGTGCCAATCACCGCCGCAGTATGCCCTGCGGCTTGCCATGCTTGCGCCAACCAATGGGTAATCGAAGTTTTACCATTGGTGCCCGTCACGCCCACCACATCCAACGACTGTGATGGATAGTGAAGAGCATGTGCTAATACCACACCAATCCGCGCCCGCAATGCGGGAATGGCCAAGTTGGGCACATGCCATGAAGGTTGCCATTGAAAGCCGTCGGCATCATCCCATAACACAGCAACCGCCCCTTGTTGTAAGGCGGCAGCGATATAATCACGGCCATCGCTGTATTCACCACGGCAGGCGACAAAGACATCACCGGCTTGAACACGGCGGCTGTCGTTTTCCAACCGTGCCCCTGCAGGAATAACGGTGTTGAGCTGCGATAAATCAAAAGCAGATAAAGGGGTTAAACAGCTAATCATGTTTCTTCTCGGATTTCTGGGGCATCGGTCGGGATAATGGAGTTTTGATGAGGTTGATCGGGCTCAACGCCTAAGATACGCAAGCTCCCTGCCATCACGCGGCTAAACACCGGCCCAGCGACTAAACCACCGTAGTACGAGCCTTCCGTCGGTTCATCAATCATCACCGCGATAATCAAACGTGGTTGGTGCGCCGGTGCAAACCCCACAAACGAAGCGATATGTTTATCGCGGTTATAGACACCATTTTCTAACTTACGCGCCGTACCAGTCTTGCCACCCACGCTATATCCTAAAACCTGTGCCCGTACGGCGGTCCCCCCCGGTTGAGTCACCGTTAACAGCATTTCGCGCATCTTGCGTGCCGTTTCTGCACTGATCACTTGCCGCCCAGGTAGAGGGACCGTTTGTTTCAAGAAGGAAATCGGCAACAGCTGGCCATCGTGGGTAAAAATGGTATAGCCCCGCGCTAACTGCATCAGACTCAATGAAATGCCATGACCAAAGCTCATGGTAGCCTGTTCAATCGGACGCCAGTTCTTATGGGGACGCAATTTGCCTGAGGCCTCGCCTGGGAAGCCGGTTTGCGGTTTACGACCAAAACCAAGCTCGTCATAGAATGTCCACACTTCTTGCGGCGACATCATCAAGCTGATTTTGCTGGTGCCGACGTTGCTCGATTTTTGCAAAATCCCCGTCACCGACAACGACGCCTCAGGGTGAGAATCGCGTACCCGTGCTGGCCCAATCGTAAATGAGTTGGTATCGAATACTTTGTCTGGATGCACCAGCCCTTTTTCTAAGGCCAACGCAATCGGAAATGGCTTGAGTGTTGAACCAGGTTCGAATAAATCAACCAAAGCGCGATTGCGGCGCATAGCGGGGTCGAGCTTGGCACGATTGTTTGGATTGAAAGTCGGCAAATTCACCATCGCCAACACTTCACCACTGTGGGCATCTAACACCACCAACCCACCGGCTTTGGCTTTAAATTGTTCGACGGTTGCCTTCAGTTCACGGTAGGCCAAATATTGAATTTTGCGATCCAACGATAAGGCCAGCGTTTGGCCATCTCGTGGATGTTCAATCGCTGCCACATCTTCAACAATATAGCCACGCCGGTCTTTAATCACATGGCGGCTGCCCGGCCGCCCAGCCAACATATTTTCCCGTGCCAGCTCCAAGCCTTCCTGACCTTTGCCATCGACACTGACATAGCCAATCACATGCGCCATCATTTCACCGGCAGGGTAAAAACGGCGGAATTCTTGCTGTGCCGCAATACCCGGAATTTTTAAGGCCATGATTTGGTCTGCCAAATCAGGATTGACTTGGCGTTTGAGATACACAAATTCGCGCCGCTGGTCGGCCAATTTTTCCTGCACCTCACCTGACGACATTTCTAACAGACGTGCCAGTTGCTGTAATTTAGCAGGCTCAATCGGTGCCATATCAGCAGGACTGGCCCAAATTGATTTTACCGGCGTGGAAATCGCCAAGGGTTCACCGTTGCGGTCAACAATTTGGCCTCGATTGGCTTCTAGACGCAAAGTACGGCTATAACGCGCCTCACCTTGGCCCTCTAAAAAATCTTGTTTGTAGATTTGTAGATACACCGCTCGGCTCAACAGCGCCACCAAAAGCAGACCCAAACCCAATGCCACCAAACGCACACGCATGGTTGGAAGACGAACGGTGCTGCTCGCTGGCTTATTGACACGGTTACGCTGCTGCAAAAGATTGCTAGAACCACGCCACAGACTCATCGCTGGCCCCCAGAAGTGGTTTTTGGCGCAGGAAGATGTAAGCTACCTCGGCTCGGTAACACCTGAATTTCTTTTGGCTCGGGCATTTGCATTTGCAGACGGTCAGTCGCGGCACGCTCAATCAAACCATGTGCCGCCCACGTACTTTGTTCTAGTTGTAGGCGGCCATATTCCACTTCGAGTTGGGCAGCAAATTTGATCTCACGCTGTAGGTCGCTATACAGCTTGCGCGACTGATGACGGGCACTGATGACACTCATCGCACACACAATCAAAATGGCTAACAAAACCAAGTTGGTACGAATCACACTGGCTGCTCCCATGCCGTTGCTGTGCGTTCTGCCACCCGCATAATGGCACTGCGTGCCCGTGGATTGGCCGCAACCTCGGCGGCAGAGGCTTTGATAGGCTTACCCACCGTGGTAATCGGCGATGCAGGAATGTCTTCACGGCGCACCGCAACCCATGACGGTAAATCGTCGGTTTGCTCTAGATCACGCAGGAAATGTTTGACTATGCGGTCTTCCAGCGAGTGAAAGCTAATCACCGCCAAGCGGCCACCGGCACGCAAACTGGCGACAATCTGCGGCAATACCGCTTTTAATTCCTCAAGTTCGCGATTGATGAAAATGCGAATAGCTTGGAAGGTTCGTGTCGCCGGATCTTGACCCGGTTCGCGAGAGCGGACGTTTTCCGCACACAAGCGGGCGAGCTGGCCCGTAGTTTCAAGCGGGCTTTCGGCCCGTATTTGCACAATTGCCGCTGCAATTTTGCGAGCAAACCGTTCTTCGCCATATGTCTTTATCACCTCGGCAATGTCAGCCTCTGCCGCTGTATTTAACCACTCGGCTGCAGTCATGCCACGGGTGGTGTCCATCCGCATATCCAAGGGCGCATTAAAGCGGAAACTAAAACCACGTTCTGCTTGATCAATTTGCGGGGAAGACACTCCCAAATCGAGTAATACACCATCAACTTGTGCGATGCCCAAGGCATCTAACTGTTGGCGGAAAGTGGTAAAACCATCATGCACAATCACCAGCCGAGGGTCAGCTATCGCTTGTGCACAGGCAATGGCCTGAGGATCTTTATCAAACACCACCAAACGGCCCTGTTCACCGAGTTTGGATAAAATCAAACGCGAGTGTCCACCACGGCCAAACGTCCCATCAACATACACCCCGTCTGCCCGTATCGCTAAGGCGCCCACCGCCTCGTCCAAGAGGACAGTGCGGTGAACGAAAGCAGATTGGGCAGAAGTGTTGGCTGCCACCGTCGTCATTATGCTAATTTCTGGCGCAAAATCTCTTGCACCTGTGCAGGGTTGGCTTTGCCCTTAGAGGCTTTCATCACCTGACCGGCCAAAGCATTCAGGGCTTTTTCTTTGCCAGCGCGGAATTCTTCCACCGCTTTTGGATTGGCGGCAATCGCCTCTTCCACCAGCTTTTCAATCGCGCCTACATCAGAAACTTGCTTCAAACCATCGCGTTCAATGATGTCGTCTGCTGATAGCTCGCTATTCCACATTGCATCAAATACTTGTTTTGCTAATTTTGACGACAAAGTGTTATCGCTGATGCGGCGTAACAACAAGGCAAAGCGCGCCGGATTGATTGGCGAATCGGCCAAGGTTTTTTCTTCGCGGTTCAAGCGTGCGGCAAATTCACCGTTAAGCCAGTTTGCAGCCAATTTGCCTTCGACTTGTTCGGCCACAATGGCCTCGAAGAAACGAGCAATGTCTAGGTTTGCTGTCAATAACGCAGCATCATAGCTAGACACCCCATATTGCTCGACAAAACGGGCTTTCATTTGGCTCGGCAATTCGGGCAGTTCGGCTTGAATCGCGGCCACTTCTTGATCACTGATTTTCATGGGCAATAAATCAGGATCGGGGAAGTAGCGATAATCGTGGGCATCTTCTTTGGTCCGCATCAGGCGTGTTTCACCGCTATCAGGGTCAAACAGCACGGTGGCCTGTTGCACTCGTCCGCCATCCTCTAAGGTCTCAATTTGCCATTGAATTTCGTAGTTGATCGCTTGTTCAAGGAAACGGAAAGAATTGAGGTTTTTAATCTCACGGCGAGTGCCAAAGGCCTCTTGACCTTCAGGCCGGACCGAGACGTTGGCATCTACGCGGAAACTGCCTTCCTGCATATTGCCGTCACAAATGCCCAACCAAGTCACCAAACCGTGTAAAGCACGCGCATACGCCACGGCTTCTGCCGCCGAACGCATATCGGGTTCGGACACAATTTCTAGCAACGGTGTGCCTGCACGGTTGAGGTCGATGCCGGTCATGCCATGAAAATCTTCATGCAACGACTTACCCGCATCTTCTTCCAAATGGGCGCGGGTTAAACGCACGGTTTTTTCTGCTTCGCCTACCGTAATGGTGATTTGCCCACCTTCAACAATCGGCAAATCTAACTGACTGATTTGATAGCCTTTTGGCAAGTCAGGGTAGAAATAGTTTTTGCGTGCAAATACCGAGGTTTGGTTGATTTTGGCACCAATCGCCAAGCCAAAACGGATGGCTTTTTGTAATGCCACGCGATTCATCACCGGCAACACACCCGGGAGCGCAATATCCACCGCTGCCGTTTGTGTATTCGGCTCGGCACCGAATGCCGTACTGGCACCCGAGAAAATTTTAGAATGGGTCGAAAGCTGCGCATGCACTTCCAGACCAATCACAACTTCCCATTTCATAGACAGGATCTTTCTTGCAAGACGAGGCAGAGATTAGAGAGCAGGGCGACGCTGATGCCAGTCGGTCACTTGTTGGAACTGGTGGGCCACATTCAACAAACGCGCTTCTTGTTGATAGTTTCCGATCAGTTGCACACCAATTGGCCGTTGTTGCGCCGATAGCCCAGCCGGTACGCTCATTGCCGGTAAGCCAGCTAAGTTGACCGATAACGTGTAGATATCAGCTAAATACATTTGCACAGGATCGTCGGCTTTTTCGCCCAAATTCCATGCCGGCGTGGGGGCCACAGGCCCTAAAATCACATCACATTGCGCAAAGGCAGCTTGGAAATCGTCGGCAATCAGGCGGCGAATTTTCTGCGCCTGTAAGTAATACGCATCGTAATAGCCATGCGACAACACATACGTGCCGACCAAAATACGCCGCTTCACTTCAGCCCCAAAGCCTTCGGCACGCGTACGTTCATACATATCGTTGAGATCACGATATTCTGCTGCACGATGACCGTAACGCACCCCGTCATAGCGGCTTAAGTTCGAGCTGGCTTCTGCTGGCGCAATCACATAGTAAGCAGGAATGGCCAATTCGGTTTTAGGCAGCGTGATCTCAACGATGTCGCAACCCAGTTGTTTCAGCTGTTGCACGGTCTCATCCATGACCCGCGCCACATCACCATCTAACCCAGCTGCAAAAAATTCTTTTGGCAAACCGACTTTCAAACCGGTCAAGGGTTGCTGTAAATCACGGCAGAAATCTTCCGCTGCCACATCAAGACTGGTCGAGTCACGGCCATCAAAGCCAGCCATCACGTTTAACAACAACGCACAATCTTCGGCAGTTTGTGCCATCGGCCCACCTTGATCGAGTGAGCTGGCATAAGCCACCATGCCATAACGACTGACACGACCATACGTAGGTTTAATACCGGTAATCCCACAAAATGCCGCCGGTTGGCGAATCGAACCACCGGTGTCAGTGCCTGTTGCCACCGGCACCATCCGAGCGGCCACCGCCGCCGCCGAACCACCAGAACTGCCCCCCGGCACGGCTTGCACATCCCAAGGGTTTTTCACCGCACCAAAATAACTGCTCTCGTTGGTCGACCCCATCGCGAATTCGTCCATATTGGTTTTACCTAAATTGATAAAACCAGCGGCTTGACAGCGCTCGACTACGGTGGCGTCGTAGGGTGAAACAAAGTTGGCCAACATTTTTGAGCCACAGGTGGTCGGCAATTGGCGGGTGACAAATAAATCTTTATGTGCCAAGGGGATACCAGTAAACAAACCGGCTTGGCCAGCTGCGCGTGCCGCATCTGCCGCATCTGCCGCCGCTAAGGCACTCTCGCGCTCGGCAACAGAAATAAAAGCATTTAAAGTCGGGTTAACCGCAGCAATGCGATCAAGGTAAGCACTCACCAGCTCACGGCTGGATAGCTCCCGCGCAGCTAAGGCACGGGTCAGCTCTTTTAGCGTAGCGTGAATCATAAACATCCTAGGGCGAGGAACAGAATCAACTCGATTATTCAATAACGCGTGGCACTAAATAGAGGCCAGCTTCAGTTTGTGGGGCACAGGCCAAAAACGCTTCGCGTTGGTTCTCGACACTGACCACATCGTCACGTAACCGTAATCCTAATGGCTGAGGATGCGACATTGGCGCCACACCAGTGGTATCCACGGCACGCATCTTTTCAATCAAACCAAACACATTGTTGAGTTTATTGGCTACCGCATCCACTTCCCCAGCTTCGATGCCAATTCTTGCCAAACGCGCAAGACGTGTAATGTCTGCAGCAGATAAAGACATAAGAACCCCGTGAAAACTTTAATAATCCAAGCTTTGTAGGGTATCATAGAGCGCTTATTTCTGCCCATTCTCGGCCAAGCTCAGACGTCCGCTTAATACCACGAACTCAATTCGAGCCGTTTTGTACCTGACAATACGACTTTTTCGCACACACACGACAGGTTAACCATGTTTCGCTCCATCACCGGCTATTTTTCTCACGATCTTGCCATTGACTTGGGCACTGCCAACACGTTGATTTACGTCAACGGAAAAGGCATTGTCCTTAACGAGCCTTCTGTGGTCTCGATTCAACACGAAGCCAGCAGCAACAAAAAATCGATTCTGGCCGTCGGTCTTGAAGCTAAAAAAATGCTAGGTCGAACCCCCGGTTCTATCTCGGCGATTCGCCCAATGAAAGATGGTGTGATTGCTGACTTCACTGTCACCGAGCAAATGCTCAAACAGTTTATTAAAAAAGTCAGCCCAAGCCGCTTTTTTGCTTCTAGTCCACGCATTGTGATTTGTGTGCCTTGTGGTTCCACTCAAGTAGAACGCCGCGCCATTCGTGAGTCGGCCTTGGGCGCAGGTGCCCGCCGCGTAGAACTGATCGAAGAACCGATGGCAGCAGCGATTGGTGCTGGCCTGCCAGTGGAAGAGGCCACGGGGTCGATGGTGGTCGATATCGGCGGTGGGACAACCGAAGTCGGGGTGATTTCACTCGGTGGCATCGTTTATTCAAACTCGGTTCGCGTCGGCGGTGATAAATTCGATGAATCCATCATCAATTATATTCGCCGTAACTATGGCATGTTGATTGGTGAAACCACGGCTGAAGAAATCAAGAAAACGATTGGTTCGGCCTTCCCCGCACCGGAAGTGAAAGAGATGGAAGTCAAAGGCCGTAACCTCGCCGAGGGGATTCCACGTGCTTTCACCATTTCGAGTAATGAAATTCTCGAGGCCCTCACCGAACCATTGAATCAAATTGTCTCGGCAGTGAAAATTGCCTTGGAACAAACACCACCAGAATTGGGGGCAGATATTGCCGACAAAGGCATGGTGTTGACCGGTGGTGGGGCTTTATTGCGTGACATCGACCGCTTGTTAGCCGAAGAAACTGGATTGCCCGTGTTTGTGGCAGAAGACCCACTGACTTGTGTGGTGCGCGGCTCGGGCAAAGCCTTAGAAAAAATGGACAAGGCAGTTGGTACCATCTTTACCAACGACTAATTGCTTTT
Source organism: Aquaspirillum soli (assembly GCF_054781915.1). Lineage (NCBI taxonomy): Bacteria > Pseudomonadati > Pseudomonadota > Betaproteobacteria > Neisseriales > Aquaspirillaceae > Aquaspirillum > Aquaspirillum soli. The sequence goes on from NZ_BAAGTM010000005.1 coordinate 56,868, forward strand.
TTGCGTTCCATTCGACGCCGCCTTGTGCGGCGTCGCTTGTTTCATCTTGAGTGTGTATGGACATTGCATCTTCCCCGCCTCCCTTTTTTCGCCGTGGTCTACGTCCGCTCACCAAGCTGATGATTTGCGCTGTGCTGTCGATAGCCTGTTTAATTGCCGATGGCCGGCTAGGTTTATTGGTTCCGCTGCGCGATACCCTGTCGCTGCTGCTCTACCCATTACAATGGGTGGTGAATACGCCAACCAGCTTGATTCGGCAAGGCAGCGAGTTCATGGTAAAGCAAAGTGAGCTACAAGCAGAAAACCGTGCCTTGCGTGAACATGCGCTGATTTTGTCTGCACGTTTACAACGCCATGAAGAACTTGCCCAAGAAAACCGCCAACTGCGCGCCTTACATCAATTAGCCCAAGCGCGGGAAGGCGAGGCACGTCTGGCTGAGGTGTTATATACCGGCCGTGACCCATTTAGCCACAAAATCGTGATCGACAAAGGAAGCCAAGACAGCATTGAATCTGGCTTTCCGGTGGTGGATGATCGTGGTTTGATTGGTCAAATTACACGTGTTTCACCGCTGACCTCAGAAGTCACCCTCATTATTGAAAAAAATCATTCCGTACCGGTGATGGTGCAACGCAACGGACTGCGCACGGTGCTCTTTGGTACGGGTAACGGTATTGAATTGCGCTTTGTCAGTGGCAGCGCTGATATTCGCGCTGGCGATCTGTTGGTTACGTCGGGCATTGATGGGGTCTATCCTGCTGGATTGGATGTTGCACGGGTCAGCAGTGTTGAACGTCACGCCGGCAATCCTTTCTCTGTTGTGCGCTGTACGCCTATTGGTGCCGTGGATAGTCGCCGTTTTGCCTTGGTACTCACTGAAAAAATTGAACTTCCACCACGGCCAGAAGAAGCCGCTCAAACCACACCAGCCCCATCTGCCAAAAAAGGTAAGCCGTAAGTCATGGATCGCCCTAAGGAATTGTTGAAACCGGTTAAGGTTCGCTATGTTGTGTTGAGCATTGTGATTGCCTTGTTGTTGGAGTTATTGCCATTTAACCGTGGCACGGTGCGGTGGATTCCCGATCTGGCTGCGATGGTGGTGTTGTATTGGACGATTAACCGGCCCAGTCGTTTTGGTATTTTTGCTGGTTTTTTCACCGGTTTGTTGACTGACATTGCCAGCGCCAGCCTGTTAGGACAACACGCTTTGGCCTATAGCATCAGCGCTTATGCTGTTGAATCTCGGCAACGACAAGTGGTGATGTACAACCTTGGCCAACAATCGTTAGTCGTTTTTGGCTTACTCATGGGCAATCAGATCGTGATGTTAGTGGCACGGATAGTATTGGGTGCACCCTTCATTGGTTGGGGCTTTTTCCTTTCCCCATTTGTTGGGGCTTTGTTGTGGCCACTTCTCACCAATTTGCTGTTGGTCCCGCAACGCTATCATCAGGCAGGATAACTTCGCATTATGGTGTCGTATCGTCGTGTCCGTCCTGATTTCCGCCGTCGGCCTAAAACGCCTAAAACACGCGCACCCGCTCGAGAAAATGAATTTCGCCTGCGGTTGATTATTGCCTTTGTCTTAATTGTGGCGGCCTTTGGGGTGTTGTTCAGCCGCTTTACTTGGTTGCAAGTGTTGCAATACGAACACTTTATGACCGCCGCACAAAACAACCGTATTTCGCTGGTCCCTATTCCGCCGAATCGTGGGGTGATTTACGACCGCAATGGTATTGTGTTGGCACAGAATTATTCTGCCTATACGCTAGAAATCACACCCAGCCAAACGCCCAATTTAGAACACACGCTAAATGAGTTGGCTAAGTTAATCACGATTGAACCACGCGACCGTAAGCGGTTTCGGAAATTGCAAGAAGAAAGCCGAAATTTTGAGAGCCTGCCAATCCGTACCCGTCTCACCGATGAAGAAGTGGCACGCTTTGCCGCCCAAGCCTATCGGTTTCCCGGGGTGGAGATTAAAGCGCGTTTGTTCCGTGATTATCCCTACCGCGAAATCACCAGCCATGTGATTGGCTATATTGGCCGCATCAACCAAAAAGACCAAAACCGTTTTAAAGAAGAAGAACGTTATTCAGAATATCGTGGTAGCACGCATACTGGTAAAACCGGCTTAGAGTTCAGTTATGAACAAGATTTACATGGCAAAACCGGTTTTGAAGAAGTCGAAGTCGATGCCAGCGGCCATGCAGTACGCACCCTGCGCCGCACACCGCCAGTCAATGGCAGCGATCTGCATCTGGCATTAGATATTCGACTGCAAGAATACACCGACCAATTATTTGGCAATCGTCGCGGTGCTTTAGTGGCAATTGAACCAGAAACCGGCGGGGTATTGGCCTTTGTCTCCAAACCGACATTTGATCCCAGCCTGTTTATTGATGGTCTTGATCCTCAGGTCTGGAAAGATCTGAATGAAGATTGGCAACGACCATTGATCAATCGTGCCTTGCGCGGGCTCTATCCCCCGGGTTCTACTTTCAAGCCATTTATGGCGATGGCTGCGCTCGAAACCGGATTCCGTTCTGCGGATTACACCATTCCCGACCCGGGTTATTTCTCTCTCCCGGGTTCAAACCACCGCTTCCGCGACTCCAAGCCAACCGGACATGGCTCGGTCAATATGTATAAATCCATCCAAGTTTCATCAGATACCTATTACTACAAATTGGCATGGGATATGGGTATCGACCGCATTGCACCAGAGTTGGCTAAATTCGGTTTAGGCGAGAAAACAGGGATTGACCTTGATGGCGAAGCCAAGGGGGTATTGCCCACCAAGGAATGGAAAGCCAAACGCTTTGCTGGCAAGCGTTATAAACCCGAACATCGCCGCTGGTTGCCTGCCGATGTGGTGCCAATTGGGATTGGACAGGGATATAACACCTACACGCCGCTGCAAATGGCATGGGCAACGTCAATTTTGGCCAACAATGGGGTTGCGTATCGGCCACATATTGTCAAAAAAGTGGTATCGCCAGCCAATCGCCAAGAACGAATTATCGAACCCCAACCCGCAGCGGATTATCACTTCAAACGCAAGCATGTTGAGTTTGTGAAGGATGCGATGGAAGCGGTGTTAAAGCCCGGTGGGACAGCCAATCGTATCGGTGCAGGTTTGCAATACCGTATGGCGGGCAAGACAGGTACGGCACAGGTGGTGCAGATTAAACAAGGGGCTAAGTACAATGCCGCCGCCTTGGCGGAACAGCATCGCGATCACTCATGGTTTATTGCTTTTGCCCCTGTAGAACAACCCAAGATTGCCGTGGCCGTGATTGTGGAAAACGGCGGTTGGGGCGCTGCTGCTGCTGCACCGCTGGCACGCAATGTGATGGATTTTTATTTGTTAGGTAAACGCATCGAGCCTGAAGAAGCCGCCGCACAAACTGCTGCGGCGAAGCCTAAGAAAAAACCTAGCAAACCGACAGCCACTAGCACACAAAACACCACTAGCCAGCCAAGTGGTGAAGGTCAAAGCGATGAACGCACATCTGATTGAACGACTTTGGAAACGTATCTGCCAGCCGATTGATGGCTGGCTGTTTTTATTGACTTGTGTTTTGTTTGTTTTGGGTTTGGTTGTGCTCTACAGCGCGTCGAATGAAAACCCAAACCGCCTCACCAACAAGCTGACATTCATTGTGTTTGCCATGAGCTTGATGTGGTGCATTGCCAATATCAAACCACAACAGTTGATGTTGTTCGCCGTGCCGATGTATGTCGGTGGTCTGTGTTTGTTGCTTGGGGTGGCGCTATTTGGTGAAATTGTGAACGGTTCACGACGCTGGTTGCATATCGGTGTCACACGGATTCAGCCATCGGAAATTATGAAACTGGCCGTCCCGATGATGTTAGCGTGGTACTTTCAAAAGCATGAAGGGCATATCGGTTGGCGACAGTTTGTGATGGCCACAGTCATTATTGCGCTACCAGCGGCTTTTGTGCTGAAACAACCCGACCTAGGCACCGCCAGTTTGATTATCTTTGCTGGGGTGTTTGTGATTTTCTTTGCCGGCTTACCGTGGAAAGTGATTGCGGTTTTGTTGATTGGTTTTGCCTCAAGTCTGCCAGTGGTGTGGAATTTATTGCATGATTATCAGCGACGGCGCGTGTTGACCCTGCTCGACCCAACGGCAGACCCACTCGGTGATGGTTACCATATTATTCAGTCAATGATTGCTATTGGTTCAGGCGGTATCTTTGGCAAAGGCTGGCTCTCTGGCACACAAACCCATCTTGAATTTATCCCAGAACGAACCACCGACTTTATTTTTGCTGTTTATGGTGAGGAATTCGGGCTGGTGGGCAATGCGGTGTTATTGTTGCTGTATCTGTGCGTCATCATGCGTGGTCTGATCATCGCCGCCCACGCCAGCACCCTCTTTGGCCGCCTCCTCGCTGGTGCAATCACGCTCTCGTTTTTCACCTACGCTTTTGTCAATATGGGCATGGTCAGCGGTATTTTGCCTGTGGTGGGTGTTCCGCTGCCGTTATTAAGCTATGGCGGTACCGCGATGGTGACCATTTTGACCGGCTTTGGGATTTTAATGTCCATCCACAAAAATCGGCCATTGCTAAAGCGTTAATCCACACACGCCTAGCCTTGCAATAGCTCGGGGCGATATTGCTGTAACCACTCGCGGGTTTCATGCAGCAATATCGCCGCTTGCTGGCAACACGTCTCGACCATGCTGTCGCTAATCACCTCGCCGCTCACAATTCCCAGCATCTAACACATTTCGCTCAGCTGCCGCTAATAGACGCTGTATTGCAGCAAGCTCACACATCTACGTTACAACTCGCTATGAATGTAGCTTGATTGGCTACAAACGTAGCTTTATCAGCTACACCTCCCTCTTCTAGCAAAAGCCTCGCATTTCCCCATCCATCAATCTGCCTGCAATATCAGCATGGCGATCTTTTGCTCAAAGAAAAATACAAAAAACATTGATATGGAATTTCTATTCCAACAAAATGCGTTTATTTTTCTCAACACACCTTACCAATCGCTGTTGTGTCGCTATCCGCTCACGAGAAAGGCAAAGCCAATGAAAAATGCGCTGTCCACTGTCACCAAATTATCTAATGCAGATTGGTTAAAGAACTCCGAATGGATGCTGGATTTGGTGAAAACGCCTCAGCCAAGTTTTGAAAAACCTTTGCCCTTACCTTTTCAATCACGTTTGATTCGCGTCGATGAAATCAACGAAGAAGGCCATCAGGCCTATCGGCAAGCCTTAGCGAATGTGTATGGCACATTGGATGCAGAACAAGCCGTACGCTTTTTATATTTGCTCTGTGGCAGTGCATCCGGTGTTGAGTTGTATTTTGGTGTGGTGTCCGACACAGAAAATGGTGATGTTCACGAGGCAATGAAAAATCTGCGTGGGGCGTTAGAAGGCCAACTGACCGGCATCAATTTTGGTGACGATGTCAGCGCAGAAAACCGCGATGCGTTGTTCAAAGCTTTCAGCACAGCCTCGCAACAGGGGGTAATGTTCGGTGCACCAACCGCACAAGGCCAAGACGATGCCAACGAAGAAGACAGTTTTCAGGGGTTTGATCGGCTGGTGCGTGCGCTGCAATCGAGCAACAGTAAAGACACACAAAGCGAAGGCCGTTGGAAATTGGCCGTGGTCAGCCAGCCTTTGGGACGTGCCCACATCCGCCAACAACTCGATAGCGCGTACGAACTGTCTTCTCGTCTGACAACTCTGGTCAAAACCAGCGTGCAATCCAGCGATAACACCAGCCGCCAGAAAAGTACGTCGATTGGCAGCAGCGAAGCAACAGGTACCAGTGAGAGCGAAGGTAAAAACTGGGGAAAAAATGAAAACGAATCACAAACCGAAAATAAGGGAAGTTCATCGAGTACGACCACAGGGGAAAGCAAAAATTGGTCAAAAAACAATGGTCATTCTGAAACCGAGAATTATGGAACGTCGTCAAGTACCAATGAAGGTACAACCATCAATAAGAGTAAAAACGAGGGAGGGTCAGAGACAAAGGGGTCCCAAACAAAAAATTCTGGAATAAGCGAAGGCAGCAGCTACAACACAGGGAGCTCTACATCCAAAAATACTGGCCATTCAACAACGAAGACATCAAGTACAAATGAAGGAAGTAGTAGCAATAGCAGCACTTCCTACTCTCAAAATGTTGGAACATCAAAAAGCAAAACATACGGCATCAGCGAAGGCACCAGCACCACTAAAGGCAGCTCGATTACCAAGACAGTTTCCCAAAATGACAGTCTGTCCGACACCGAAGGCCAAAGCGTGGGCTTTACCCAAGAAATCGCCAACAAACGCGCTCAGCATCTGGTCGAATACCTCGACAAACAGTTGATTGTCCGTTTGCAAAAGGGTCTGACCAAAGGGCTGTTTCACACGGCGGTTTATTTGGCGGCAGAAGACCGCTCGACCTATCAACGCCTGAAAAAAAACGTCTGCGCGACGTTTCAAGGCAGTGAAACCACACTTAGCCCGCTAGAAATTTACGATTTGCCAGCTGAAGCACATGGGCAATTTTTGTGCTTGCCGAAGATTACCCCACAAGTAAGTGCACAGGAATTACTGTTCCATAGTTTAGAAAAAGGGGCTCACGGCACTTTAGGCAGCCTGCTAACCGCTGATGAATTGGCGATTGTCGCCAGCTTGCCGCAACGTGAATTGCAAGGCATTCGCCGCCGCAAAACGGTCGATTTTGCTGTCGATCTGCCGGCAGTCACCGATTCAACAGGGTTAGACTTAGGTGCTGTCATTGACCGAGGCCGCAAAAATCCAAAAAACCGTGTCCAGTTAGCACGCTCTGATTTGAACAAACACGTTTTTGTCACCGGTGTGACCGGTGCGGGCAAAACCACCACCTGCTTAAATTTGCTGCTTGAATCGGGTTTGCCATTCTTAGTCATCGAGCCGGCAAAAACCGAATATCGTGCGTTAGCCGAGGCAGAACAGGCGGTGGAATACTACCGCCCGAATGGTGACCAATACCAAAGCTTCCGGCTGAATCCTTTTGCCTTAGTACGACAAGGCCAGCGCATCAAAAGCCATGCTGGTTTTCTGAAAAATGCTTTTGCGGCGGTGTTTCCGATGGAAGCCTCGATGCCGATGATGGTTGAGGCGGCGATTTTGGCGGCGTATGAGGAAAAAGGTTGGGATCTCGACGAAAACGAATACCTGCTTGGCGATAACCCTTTCGACCCTTTGAGCAATGCTTGGCCAACGATGAGCATGATGATCGAACAGTTGGATCGACTGATTCCAACTTATGGCTTGGGCAAAGAGTTTGAAGAAAAATACCGTGGTTCTTTAGTTTCGCGGTTACGCAGTCTGACCGATGGCACCCTTGGTCGCGTGTTGGATGTGCCACAGTCGATGGACTTTCACAGTCTGTTAACGCGATGCAGTGTGATTGAGTTAGAAGAATTACAAAGCGGCGAAGAAAAAGCCCTGATCATGGCGTTTTTGCTTGGCGCAATCAACGAAACCATGCGCGATCATCACGCCAACAATCCCGATTTTCGCCAGCTCACCTTGATTGAAGAAGCCCACCGCCTGTTATCTCGCCCCGAAGCCGGCGACAAAGCCGCCGCCCTTGCAGTTGAGTCTTTTGCCGATATGCTGGCCGAGGTGCGTAAATATGGCACAGGCCTGATTATTGCCGATCAAATTCCGGCTAAGCTGATTCCCGATGTCATCAAAAACACGCATTGCAAAATCGTCCATCGCTTGTTTGCTGAAGACGACCGCCGTGCAATGGGTGAAGCGATGATGATGGATGAGGAACAACGCAATTTCCTGCCCAATTTGCAGACAGGTGAGGCGATTGTGTTTTGTGGTGGTTGGCATGGCTCAAGCCATGTTGCGATTCGCAACGACCGCGCACGAACGGATGGCCATGTTGACTTTGATTTGGAACAGAAAAGCGTACAACAATTGTGGCATGAACGTGAGCGTTATTATCCGCAGTTCTGCCAATTGAATTGGTTTACCTCGGAGGAAAACCGCCAACGGCTTTTTGCTGAATGGGTCCGCAGCACCCGACAAGCACAAAACCAGTTTTTGCACTGTTTATCACGCCAAACACAAGGCGTAGTCGCCCAAAACAGCAAGCAATGGCCGCGTGCAGAAGGTGCTTTTATCCGTTTGAAAAAATGGTTAGATCAATGGGCACCACAGGTTGAGGCGTTTCCTTTGACGATGCCAATTACCAATCAACAAGACATTCCAGCCGGTGTCGCACAGTTAGCCGAGGGTTGGATCGCTTTATTGCTCGATGCAAACCCACGCACCCACACCGAAGAAAAAGATGTGCCACCGTTGAACACTCCTGCTGAACGGGCGTTTTTGCAATTACCAATTTTGAATATACTGACTTTTTTGCATAAGGCTGAAAATTTGGCAGTTTTTTGCTCAGCACTTCAGCAAAAAAACCAGAGAGATGTAAAGGCGCATATTGAGCATTTTTTGCGTTTCAAGAGCATTTAGTATTCATTTTTGATTTTTAAACTTTTAATTGAAGGAGTTATAAAATGGGCTTTTGGAGCAGTGTTGGAAATTTTTGTAGCAGCGTTGTTAACAGTGTTTGCAATACGGTTTCTAAGGTTGGCAGCGAAGTGTCGTCTTTTATTGCAAAAGTAGCGCCTGCCGTGGTTCCAATTATCACAACGTCAAATTCAGTCTTTGCAACCGTTTGTCGCTTTGCTGGTGCTTTTTTGCAAGCTTTGGGTATTTTCAAAGCAGGTGAAAAGGTTGAGGACTTAGGCGACCGTGCTTTACAGGCAGCAGATAACGGTATCACGCCAGACAAATTTAAAAATTTTGACGAGTATATGGCGGCTTTGCGAAATTTTGATATTGATCCTGTTGTGAGTGCTAATACCAGTGATGTGACAAAAGTCATCGCCGGCTTGGGTGTTGCTACATTAGCTGTTGAAGATAAATTTAATGCTGAACGAGGTAGCTTCAATGGTATCTGGTTACTACCTATTGCCAACCCTAATTATTTTACACCTGAGCGCATGACCTATTTGCTTAAGACAGATAGTTTAAAAGGAGACATACTGTCTTACTTAAATAAAAACCTTGCAGCAAGTGAAAGTCGGAATTTTGAAAATAAACTAGCTGTTGATAAGGATGGCACAGTATTGACTGGTCAAAAACTAGATGATTTATACGATGCCTTAGACAGTGCCCGCGAAAAATGGGCGGAATTGGCTAAACAAGTTGAAGCCAGAAATAATCCAGATTCAACCGCCTAATTTTTTCAAGAAATTTTTAGATTTACAGAAAAATACCTGACCATGAATGCAATTGTTTTTTTATTGGCGACAAACACGCTTGTCGCTTGGCGGCTGGAGCCAAAAAAAGCCCCGATCCGCTGCAAAATTCAAGCTGAAACCTGCTTCAAAGTCGATTCATCGGCGGCATTAACCGAGGCTTTTCGTGATGTGCTGGCGCGTTTGCATGGCGACGGCATCACCCCGAGCCATGTCCATTGGCTGTTTGACGCTGCCAGCCGCCCGCTTTGGGCGAAGGCGGCGCCTGAACTTTTGAGCGGTGGTCATGTGATGCAGGGTTTGAGCTGGGAATGGCTGGCGGAGCGTTTTGCGTTGGGTGCCGCGCCGGATTTGTCTGAAGTGAGTTTGATCGAATCGCGTTTATTGCCGTGGTTTTTGTCTTTGGAAAATAACAGCGAACGCGAGCAAATGCAGGCGGCTTTGTTAAAGGAACATCAAACCGAGTCGGCGAGACTGGAATATGAGCGCCTTCATTTGCAGCAAGAAAACGAACGTCTGCGGACACAAAACGCAGCGATTCAACACATCGACACCGAGCGTTTATTGACCTATCTGCCAGCGTTGTTTTCTCGGGTATTCACCATTTTGGGCCCAAGCGATTTAGCGGCGCTGTGTGGACGGGTTGAGCCTTTTGATATACCCAATCCCTATCCAGAGCCCAGCGAAGAAACCTTGCGGACTTTACAACGGCGGTTTTGTGCTTTGCCGAATGAAATGCAGCGGCACATTTTGCATTTCGTGCAAGAACTCCCGCAATACCAAAAACTCAACCTTCGCCCCGAAATGCGCGCCCACATTGTTCAATTGGAGAGTATTTAATGAATACAATGGAACTAAGTTTTCAAAACCAGGAACGTCTAAAAAAACTATCTGAGGCATGGGATAGCGAACAAATCTCAGCAGATATTAGCTTTAAAGTTTCTGATTTACATTTGATGCTCAAAAATTTTCTACCGCTACAAGACCTAATTCGTAGCTTTGCGTCTGTTTCTGTTAAAGAACCCTATGGCAATTATGTTGAATCTATTGAGCAAGAAATAAAAGATCTTCGTCAAAAATTAGAAGAAAAAAATACTGAAATAGATACCTTAAGAACAGCAAACAAAGATTTAATAAAAGAAAAACAAAATCTCTTAAAACGAGAAGAAACCTTAGATAAAAACTTAATTGAAATTAAACTTTCCTTAACCAATCAATTACATAGAAAACAGGAAGAAATAAATATCTCAATATGCGAAAAAATTAAACTAGAAAAAGAAATTCATAACATAAAAAACGAAAACAATAATCTTAAATCAGAAATAAAAAAAATAGAAAAAGAGCTTACCTTATATCGTGAAAAAATAGAAAAAGCAAATCCTAGCGTTATATTTCTGCGTCAAAATGAGGATTTAGCTGCCAAGTTTGAACTAAACGACTTACCGCAAGATAATACAGAGGCATTAATAAGGACAGTAGCAGTATTCTCACAAAAAAACAGCATTACTGACCTTTGGGACGTAATAAAAGAGCGATGTGAAAATGAGAAAAGATGTGCAACCAAAGATGAATCTGCACTATTAACATCCGCTATTGACTGGTTAAATTTTTATTGGCCCAAAACGCCATTCAAAAAAACGATAGCTCACCCTAACTCTGCTTTTGATTTTAATTTGCAAACAAAGAGCAAAAACACCCCAACAGGGGACTACATTTCTGAAATGTGTTTATTTGGCATCTCAGATAACAATGGAATGCTTTTGCGTAAACCCTTGGTAATGACCGAATAAAAAATTCGCAGAAAAATTATTTTTACAGAGGATACCATGAAAAAAAACTACAATGTTCTTGATCAGAAGAGCGAAGAAAATGTGCAATTTTGGCATGTATTACCCAAAGGAGAAAATTCTATTGAAAAAGCTATCGCTTTATTCGATTCGAAAACAGCGCATTGCATCCCACCTGTTGCAGAACTAGATAAATTTCTAAAAGACAATCGTTTCATTGTTGTCGAAAAAAACCATATAGCATTGGCAGTGTTTGATACTGAAATTAAAAGTCGATTACTATGGAGTAACGAAAATAGCAATCGAAATTATACTTTACAAGGTGGCAAGGATTGCATTTCAACCGCATATTGGGCGAGCTTAAAGGGCTGGCAGCTACCAACACAAGAAGAATTATATTTTTTTATATCTAACAATGAAAACCCTTGGCGAAAAGGAAATCCATATCGTTTACAGTCAATAAATGGAAGATTTTTTACTGAGTGTTTGGTTGATGCTGGTTGTATTGACATAACGTCATGGTCTATTAATGTACATCGTCGAGGGATTGTTTTTGCCTGCCATCGCCAATGGATAAATGCTCCAATAGAGAAAATCCTCTTAGACTTAATCTCAAAACAGTGGGATTTGAGATCAGTCAAGAATGGAAATATTTTTGAAATCGATAAACGCTGGCCATTATTAAAAGGTAAAAACAGTGAACTTTCTTTGGAGAAACTAAAGGAAAAATTTAACGTTATTCCTTTTTCTAAATTGGAATCTAGCGAATTTGAGAAAAATACAGGACCGAGCCAATCAACATTTACCATTTCAAAAAAAATCTTATCAAATTCAATAATCGAAAAACCTGAATCAGAAAAATACAAAGAAGAACATCCCTTGATGTTACTTGATTACACACCTTGCCGTTTACCAAAACTAAGTAAAGCGCAATTGACCGATCCAAGCAAAGGATTGTGGGAGCTGTGGACAGCTTCAAATCAAGAGTCTGAACAATGGACTTCTTCAAAGTTAGTGGCTAGAGATCCTCTCTTAGATGTTAAAAAACAGGCTGTTGCGATTGATTTTGGCACCAGTGGCACAGTCGTAGCGATGGATACCCGTTCCGGCCAACGCGAATTACTGCGTATTGGCGTACGAGATTTTTACCAAACCGTTAAAGCCACCGATTTTGAAAACCCAACTGTGTTGGAATGTGTGGACTTCACCTCGTTTTGGACGGCGTGGACTGAAAAAGCCTATCGGCCAGCGTTAAATTGGAATTGGATGCGCGCCGCGCATGAAGCACAAACCAACTTCCGCGATAACCAAGGCGACACCGAGATTTTGGCTTCGATTTTGCCGCGCCTGAAACAATGGGCGCTGCGCTCCGAACAACGCCGTGTCCGCATCACCGACCGCAAAGGCCGCGAGATTGAATTACCGGCCCACAGCGAACGCAATCCCGTGCGCGGCCAGCCATTAAAAATCAATCAAAACGATCCTTTCGACCCGATTGAGCTATATGCGTGGTATTTGGGTATGGCCATCAACCACCGTGAGCGTGGTCTGTTCCTCAAATACTATTTGAGCTTCCCCGTTAAATATCCGCGAGAGGTCAAAGAACGCATTTTGGCCAGCTTCCGCCGAGGCCTACAACGTAGCCTGCCGCAAACGCTGATCGACAACCATCCCCAAGTATTAAACGAATTTGAAGTCAACGAGTTAGCCAGCGAACCCGCCGCCTATGCCGCAGCAGCCCTAGCACATTTTGACGTTAAACCAACGGATGATGGCGTGCCGTATGCGGTATTTGATTTTGGCGGCGGCACAACAGACTTTGATTTTGGCTTCTTGCGGTGGGCAACCGATGACGAAGACGACCAAGGGTATGAACAAGTTTTCGAGCATTTGGCCAGCGGCGGCGACAATTTCTTGGGTGGGGAAAATCTGCTGGAACATTTGGTGTATCAGACGTTTTGCCAAAATTTAGAAGAGCTTCGCAAACACAAAATCCAGTTTACCCAACCTTTAGACGCACAACTTTTTTCCGGCAGCGAAGCATTTTTGGCCAAAACCCAAGCCGCACAAACCAACACCGTGATGCTTGCCGCCAAACTGCGACCTTTTTTAGAGGCCAGTAGCGAAGATGTTCTCTCGTCGTGCGAAAGCCAAATCAAAATGGATTTGATCAAAACTGATGGAGAGAAAATCCGCTGTGATATTGCAATTAATACGGAAGCCTTAGAAAAATTACTGCAACAGCGTATTTTCCGTGGTGGCGAGGCTTTCTTAGTGGAATTAGCAACGGTAAATGAATTGTTACCAAAAGAGAAGTCGATTCACGTTTTGTTGGCAGGCAACGGCAGCCGTTCACGCTATGTCACAGCATTTTTTGAAGAAAGCCATCTCAACGAAGCGTTAACAAAAGCCTTTGGTGAGGGTAACCCAGTGCCAGAAATCATTGTGCATCCACCGTTGCCGATGGACGAAAAAAATCCCCACGCCCCCACCGCCAAAACCGGCGTGGCCTTGGGCTTGCTGCGGGTATCCCCCGGGAAAAATATTCTGCTGAAAAACCATATTCACGCCCAACACGAAGGCCAAGCGCCATTTGCTTGGTTTGTCGGGCGGATGCGGCGCGGCCAGTTAGAACCGAAGCTGTCGCCGCGTTCGTCTTATGACTCATGGCATGAAATCGGGCGCTTGCAAGAAGGGGTGTTCTACCTCAGCGCAACCAACAGCCCGCGTGCCCAAACCGGCATGACCGAGGGTGATCCTGAGCTAAAACTACATCGTTTGGACTTCCCTGCTGCGCCTGCCGGTGCGCGCTTGTTTGCTAAAGCCACCACCCCTTCTGTCATCAACCTTGCCGCTGTGTCAGAAGAAAGCGATTTGAAGCAGGACAATTTAATGGGCGTACAAAAGCTGGATTTGAACGCCCTTTAAGCCAATCGCCCGCTCATGGTGGTTGGCCACTGAGCGGGCAGCGTGGGTAAATTAAGCCTTCACCGCAAGCAACTGCACCTTCTTCGGCAAGGGCTTACCACGGCGGCCGCGTTTGGCGGCGAAGTCGGCGAGGGACAGGGAAAGTTCATCTTCTCGTCCCGTCCGCAACCGAATCGTCAGCACCACCCGTTCACCTGCCACGGCCACCGCCGACAGCACGCTATCGCCTTCCTCCAACGACAAAAACTGTAGCCCACGACCTTTGTTCATCTCTTTTAATTCAGACAAGGCAAATGCAAGCGCACGCGATTGCTGCGTTAACACAAACACCTGTTGCGCGTGTTCTGGAATGAGCACCGGCGGCAGGGCACGTTCCTCTTCATTGACCGTTAAAAAAGCCTTACCCGCTCGAACTCGCGATAACATCTCTTTTAACGGGGCAATAAAGCCATAACCGCCGCTGCCACTGACCAAATAACGCTGTTCAGCCGGCCCAGCCAACATTGCGACAATCTCAGCGTTTTCCTGCACTTCAATCAACGAACTCAGCGGCACCCCTTCACCACGCCCCCCGGGCAGCGTGGCGCAGTCGAGGGAATAGCAACGACCATATTGATCGAGCAAGACCAATGGCCACACAGTGCGGGTTTCCACCACACTATGCAGTGCATCCCCATCTTTAAACGACAAGGTGGCCACATCGACACCATGCCCAGCACGGCTACGAATCCACCCCTTCTGTGACAAAATCACCGTGACCGGCTCATCGGCGGCTTGTTGCGTCAACGTTGCTTTTTCCGCTGCCTGCATCAACGTACGGCGAGGGTCGCCATATTTCGCCGCATCCGCCTCAATTTCACGAATCACCAGCTTTTGCTTCGCCCGTTCATCTTGCAACAACTGGGTCAGTCGTTCGGCTTCACCAGACAACTGCTGTAACTCGTTTGCCAATTTTTCATGTTCTAACCGTGCCAACTGGCGTAGGCGAATCTCTAAAATATCTTCGGCTTGGGTTTGCGATAAACCAAATTGCCGCATGAGATCGGTTTTTGGTGTATCCGAATCACGAATTACCGCAATCACCGCGTCCAAATTCAAAAATACCGTCATCCGCCCTTGCAAAATATGGATGCGGGCTTGCGTGTGATCGAGGTGATATTGCAAGCGGCGCGTCACTGTCGCCAAACGGAAGCCAATCCACTCCTGCAAAATGGCGGGTAAACCCTTTTGCTGTGGCCGGCCGTCCATGCCCAACATGACAAAATTCAGCGAAACATTGCACTCTAACGAGGTGTGGGTCAGCAATAAATTGATAAAAACATCGGGGTCTTGACGGCTCGATTTCGGTTCAAACACCAAGCGCACCGGCTGTTTTTGATCAGATTCATCGCGAGCACGTTCTAACTGACTCAGCCACAGTGCCTTCAAATTTTGTTGCTCTGCCGACAATCCTTTTTTATTGGCACGCGGCTTGGGATTGGTCCCTTCTTCAATTTCTGCTAACACCTTTTTCGCCGAACAACCGGGGGGCAGTTCATACACCACCACCCGCCATTGGTTGCGTGCCAAGGTTTCAATTTTCCAACGCGCCCGCACCCGCACACTGCCACGCCCTTGTTCATAAATGGCAAGACAGTCGGCCGCCGGCGTAATAATTTGTCCACCACCGGGGAAATCTGGCCCCGGGATGTATTGCATTAACTCAGCACAGGACAGATTCGGCTGCCGCAACAAGGCCACTGCTGCCGCTGCTACTTCTTGCAAATTGTGTGGCGGAATATCGGTTGCCATCCCCACCGCAATCCCTGTGGCGCCATTGAGCAACACCATCGGCAAACGCGCCGGTAATAGCTTTGGTTCGTCAAAAGCGCCATCGTAGTTCGGGATAAAATCAACCGTCCCCTGATCCAATTCACTCAGTAATAAGGCGGCAATCGGTGTCAGGCGCGCTTCGGTATAGCGCATGGCTGCCGCGTCATCACCATCACGGCTGCCAAAATTACCTTGCCCATCAATCAGGGGATAACGCAAGGTAAAATCCTGCGCCATCCGCACCAACGCTTCATAGGCTGAACTGTCACCATGAGGATGGAACTTACCAAGAATTTCACCGACCACACGGGCCGATTTCACTGGTTTGGCACCTGCCAACAACCCCATTTCTTTCATGGCAAATAAAATCCGCCGCTGCACTGGCTTTTGGCCATCGGCCAGCTCAGGCAACGCCCGCCCACGCACCACGCTCATCGCATATTCTAGATAAGCACGCTCGGCATAACGATCTAATGGTAAAGACGCTTCACTGTCTGCCGCAGCAGTAGAAAACAAATCACTCATGCAAAAATATCCTTCACACAACAAGCGCAATCGCTTTTTGGAATGCTAAAGTCGGCAATTTCATCAATTTAATGGAAAGCTATGGACACTGATTTGCACTGGACGTGCCAACCGTTTCATCAACTAGGGGTTGAGCAGCTATATGCCATCTTGGCCTTGCGTAACCAAGTCTTTGTATTAGAACAACTATCTTTATATGGCGATGTTGATGGTTTAGATATAGATTCACACCATGTCTGTGCTTGGCACCCCACCGCTGGCCTCGTTGCCTATGCCCGCCTCTTACCACCCGACCTAAAATACCCCCATTGTGCGGCTATTGGGCGCGTGGTTATTGCTCCGGCATGGCGACATTTGGGGTTGGGAAAAAAACTGTTTGCCTATGCCCTCACAGAAACAGTATCGTTATGGCCACGACAAGATATTATGCTCTCAGCACAATATGACAAATGTGGGCTATATGCTCAATTTGGCTTTGTCGCACAGGGTGAACTTTTTGACGATGGTGGCGTATTGCATCAAACCATGTTGCGCAAATCAGTTTAAAATACTATTTTGTGTCAAATTAGGTAGAAACCCTCGTAAAATTACTGGGGATTGAACCGATAATATCATCGGTTACGTTTCATCGATTCACTACTATTCCGACATTGCGGAGATTTTTTAATGTATAAACTGATTCTTGCCGCCCTTGACGATAGTGCTAACGCACAATTAGCACTCGAACAAGCCATCAAACAAGCCAAACTGTGCGATGCCCGTCTGCACTTGTTACACGTTGTGAACTTGTTTGATCTGGCAAGCGCAGATGTTGGTATGCCAGACCCAACAGGTCTGCGTAACCAAGCCAAAACCTATAGCGAAAAAGTCTTGGCCAATGCTCGAGCAACCGCCCAAGCCGCCGGCATCGAAACTTCATCCAACACGCGCTCTTGTTGGGGCGGTGGCAGCGAAGTCGCTGAACAAATTGTGGAAGAAGCCAACGAATTGATGGTGGATCTGATTGTGATGGGCACCCACGGTCGTGGTGGTATGCTGCATCTGATGTTAGGCAGCGTTGCCGAAGCCGTGATGAGACACACCTATTCTCCATTGCTCATTATCAGAAACCCAGAACAACAACCGGGCAAAGCCCCTATGCTGCAATAAGGCATGTCCAGTTCACGACAACAACGCCCCGTTTTTGGGGCGTTGTCGTGTTGACATCACTTCACCACACGCAACTGTGGCCGACCACGAGGCCGTGATGGAGGTGGATCGTCGTCCTCTTCCTCATCGTTCGAGGTTTCTTGCTCTGCAGAAGCTAAATGCAAAGCGGTGGCCTCTGCAGCATGAGGCGCATCGTTCCCCTCGGCTAAGGGCTCAACATCAAAGTGCATCCCTTCGCCCGTTTCACGTGCAAACAGCGAAATCACATTCGCAATCGGCACATACACCTCATGTACCATGCCAGAAAAACGTGCCGAGAAATAAATCGCATCGTTGTTGATGGTGAGATCGCGGGTTGCACTGTCGGCGATATTCAGCACAATTTCATTGTTGCGCACATAGGCCATCGGCACATTGACTCGACTGTCCACCCACACCGCAAGATAGGGCGTGAAACCTTGGTCGCTACACCATTCATGCAAAGCACGAATGAAATAGGGCTTGGTACTGGCGTTCATGCTGGGTTCCCTTACTTACGCATTGCTTTTTCAGCTGGCGTCAGCGAATCGATAAAGGCTTGACGGCTAAACAGACGCTCAGAGTATTTCAACAATGGTGCAGCGGCTTTGCCCAAATCAATGTGATAGTGTTCCAAGCGCCACATTAACGGTGCCACCGCCACATCAATCATCGAAAACTCATCACCCAACATAAATTTTTGACGCGCAAAAACAGGGGCAATTTGGGTCAGGCTTTGGCGAATCGCTTCACGTGCACGATCGGCTTCGGCTTTTTTCGGTGTGCCTTCTAATGTGCGGACATGCACAAACAATTCTTGCTCAAAACGATAGAGGAACAACCGTGCCCGTGCCCGCATGATGGGGTCTGCTGGCATCAGTTGTGGATGGGGGAAACGTTCGTCGATGTATTCGTTGATGATGTTGGATTCGTACAAAGTCAGGTCACGCTCAACCAACACGGGCACTTCATTGTAAGGATTCATCACCGCCAAATCTTCCGGCTTGTTGTGCACGTCAACATCGTTGATGGTGAAATCCATGCCTTTCTCGAACAGGACAATACGACAGCGATGGCTAAACGGGCAGGTGGTACCGGAATAAAGCGTCATCATGATGAAAAAACTCCTGTCAAGATGAAAAAATAGAAAAAAACAATGTGTGAGTGTAACACTTTAGCCACGGGTTTCGCGAATAAATCTCGATAATTGATTGATTGATAAAAGGAAAATATTTTTTTGGGCCATCGGTTGAAGAACACACAAAACAGCATCACACTGTCTTCTCATTTTTTAACACCTTAGACTAAGGATAGCACCATGATGTTGTCAGAACTCGTCACTCGCCGTTATACCAGCAAAGCGTTTGATAGCAGCCGCAAACTGAGCCAAGCACAAGTCGAAGAAATAAAAACCTTGCTGCGCTATAGCCCGTCCTCCACCAATTCCCAACCTTGGCACTTTGTGCTGGCGGGGACAGAAGAAGGTAAGGCCCGTATTGCCAAAGCCACCAGTGGCCGTTATGAGTTTAATGCTGCCAAAGTGTTGAATGCCTCGCATGTGGTGGTGTTTTGCACACGGGCGAGCATCGATGACGACCATCTGCAACGCTTGTTAAACCAAGAAGAGCAAGATGGCCGCTTGCCAACGGCTGAGGCAAAACAAAATCAACACGCCGGCCGCAGCCATTTCGTCAATATGCACCGTTACGAGCTGAAAGACGCGCAACATTGGATGGAAAAGCAGGTCTATCTTGCCCTCGGCACCGCCTTGTTAGGGGCCAGTGTCTTGGGGATTGATGCCTGCCCGATTGAAGGCTTTGATGCCGCCATCTTGAATGAAGAATTGGGCCTGCGCCAGCAGGGTTATACTGCTTCGGTGTTATTGGCCTTGGGCCACCATGCCGAGAGTGATTTCAACAAGCATCTACCAAAATCACGCCTGCCACAAAGCGACGTAATCAGCGAAATTTAACGCTCTGTTTCTTTCTTTTCTTCGTCTTCATCAGACGATGTCACCGCCCGCACCCCAGCGGCGGTGACATCTACCGCCGCCCCCACTGTTTTTGCGCCAATTTTCACGGTTGTTGCCACCACGGTAACGGCTGCATCAGCCACCGCCACCACTGCACACCCAGACAACAACAGTGCCGTTGCTGCCACCAAGCCACCCGCTAACCATCGCATGAAAAAACCTCTATTAAGCAAACACCGCCTAAGCGGTTGCCTAGGCGGTGCGAAAGTGTGACAGACAAATGGGGGACTACCAAACTTCGAGGTAGTTCAAAATCCCCTCCGCGGCTTGCCGTCCTTCAAAGACGGCGCGTACCACCAAATCAGCACCGCGCACCATATCGCCCCCAGCAAACACTTTGGGATTGCTGGTTTGATGTTTAAAACGCTGCTGTTCCGGTGCCACTGTCCGGCCACGCGCATCGGTATCAATCCGCACATGATCGAACCACTCTGCCCGCTCGGTTTGGAAACCGAAGGCAATAATCACGCGGTCACATTCTACGATCTGTTCCGACCCCGGAATAATGTCTGCATGACGCCGCCCTTTGGCATCGGGTTCGCCCAAACGGGTTTCTGCCAGTTGCAACCGCAATGAACCATCGTCGGCTTGGGTAATCGCCATCGGCTGACGATTCCACAAGAAATTGACCCCTTCTTCTTTGGCATTGGCCACTTCGCGCTTCGATCCGGGCATATTGGCTTCATCACGCCGATAAGCACAGGTCACGCTGGCTGCACCTTGGCGAATCGAGGTACGGTTACAGTCCATCGCAGTATCACCGCCGCCCAACACTACCACACGCAAACCTGCCATCGAAAGGAAAGGTTCTGCCCCCAAAGTGCCGAGGGTGTGGCGGATGTTATTGACTAAGAATGGTAACGCTTCGACCACGCCGGGCAGATCCTCACCCGCAAAGCCGCCCTTCATATATTGATAGGCGCCCATGCCCATAAACACTGCGTCGTAGCGTTCGAGTAAATCTTCGATATGAATGTCGCGTCCCACCTCGATATTAAGACGGAACTCCACCCCCATTCCCTCCATGATCATGCGGCGACGTTTAACCACATCTTTCTCTAATTTGAACTCTGGGATACCAAACGTCAGCAGACCGCCAATTTCTTCATAACGGTCGAACACCACCGGTTTCACACCGTTACGCGCCAAGACATCAGCACATGCCAACCCTGCCGGCCCCGCGCCAATCACCGCGACTTTTTTATCCGTCCAGATCACTTTCGACATATCTGGCCGCCAACCGGCTTTTAAGGCTTCATCGGTAATGTATTTTTCCACCGAGCCAATTGTTACTGCACCAAAGCCGCCTTGATTCAGCGTGCAAGCACCTTCACACAACCGGTCTTGCGGACATACCCGACCACAGATTTCCGGCAAGCTATTGGTTTTGTGCGACATTTCCGCCGCTTCAAATAACTTGCCTTCTTTTACCAATTTCAACCAATTAGGAATGTAGTTGTGAACGGGGCATTCCCACTCACAATAGGGATTACCACACGCCAAACACCGGCCAGCTTGTTCGGCGGCTTCGCCTTCTGCCAATGGTTTGTAAATTTCAAAAAACTGCTGTTTGCGCGCCTCTGCCGGAAATTTTTCACCCGGATTGCGTTGCACATTCAAAAACTGAAATACGTCACCCATGATTTTTCCGTTTCTCAATCTTTCAACAGGCTATCGAGTGTGGCGGCCTTCGGTTTAACGACCCAGAAGTAATCCACATAATCATCGAAGTTCTGCAACATATCGCGCGCCACATCGCTGCCAGTCAGTTCAACATGCTTGGCAATTTTGTCTAGCAAATAGGCACGGTATTGACCCATTGCTTCACCATTAATCAGATGAATATCAATCAGCTCGTTGTTATAGCGATATGGGAAACGCTCGTTGGGGTCGTAAACAAAGGCCACACCGCCGGTCATCCCCGCGCCAAAGTTCACCCCTGTTTCACCCAATACCACAACCGCACCACCGGTCATGTATTCACAACAATGGTCGCCCGCGCCTTCAATCACCGCCAACGCGCCAGAATTGCGTACCCCAAAGCGTTCGCCAGCCACCCCAGCCGCAAACAACTGACCACCGGTTGCACCATATAAGCAGGTGTTACCGATAATGATGGATTCGTTGCTCTTAAGGGGTGAAACCTTCGGCGGATAAATCACAATCCGACCACCGGCCATGCCCTTGCCAACATAGTCGTTGGCATCGCCTTCGAGTTCTAAGGTCAACCCTTTAGCATTCCACACCCCAAAGCTTTGGCCGGCAGAACCATTGAATTTAAAGGTCAAACATCCTTCTGGCAGGCCATCGGCACCATGCTGTCGCGCAATTTCACCAGAAACACGGGCCCCAATTGAGCGATGGATATTGCGAATTGGGTAGCTCAAATGCAGCATCTGTTTGTTTTGGATCGCGGTCAGCGCATCGGCTACCATCTGTTCCGCTAGCTCACCCTTATCAAAAGACGGGTTAGCATCGACAACACAAAAACGTGGTTCGTCTGCTGGAATATCGCCTTGGGTCATCAATGCGGAGAGATCGAGTTTTTGTTGTTTGTCGCTTTGCGGTGTAGCAATGTGCAGCAAATCCAAACGGCCAATCAGCTCTTCCATACTGCGTACGCCTAACTTCGCCATCCATTCGCGTGTTTCACGGGCAATAAACAGGAAGTAGTTCATCACCATTTCTGGCAAGCCAATAAAATACTTGCTACGCAGTTTGACCTCTTGCGTTGCCACACCGGTGGCGCAGTTGTTGAGGTGACAAATCCGCAGGAATTTACATCCCAAGGCCACCATCGGGCCGGTACCAAAACCAAACGACTCCGCCCCCAAAATGGCCGCTTTCACCACATCCAAACCGGTTTTTAAGCCGCCATCAGTTTGCATCCGCACCCGACCGCGCAGACCATTGGCACGCAAGACTTGTTGAGCCTCGGTCAGGCCCAGCTCCCACGGCGTACCGGCATATTTCACTGACGTTAGCGGCGAAGCGCCTGTGCCACCATCGTAACCAGAGATAGTAATTAAATCGGCATAGGCTTTTGCCACCCCAGCCGCAATCGTCCCCACCCCGGGTTCGGCCACCAATTTCACCGATACCAATGCAGTCGGGTTGACTTGTTTCAGGTCGAAAATCAGTTGTGCCAAATCTTCAATCGAATAGATGTCATGGTGTGGTGGTGGCGAAATCAGGCTGATACCGGGTTTGGAACAGCGTAAGCGTGCAATCAGCGGGCTGACTTTATCCCCCGGCAACTGTCCACCCTCGCCCGGTTTCGCGCCCTGTGCCACCTTGATTTGCAGCACTTCAGCATTCACCAAATAATGGGGGGTTACCCCAAAGCGACCGGAAGCCACTTGCTTAATCTTCGACATCTTGACCGTGCCGTAGCGCGCAGGGTCTTCGCCACCTTCGCCAGAATTGGAACGCCCGCCTAAACGATTCATGGCTTCGGCTAAAGCCTCGTGTGCCTCAGGCGACAAGGCCCCCAACGACATCCCCGCCGAATCGAAGCGTTTTAAAATCGCTTCAATTGGTTCGACTTCTTCAATTGGAATAGCTTGGCTAGGATCGAGTTTGAGCCCCATCAAATCACGGAACATCGCCACTGGGCGCGTGTTCACCAGATGTGCATAGGTTTGATAAGCGTCGTAATCGTCGTTTTGTACCGCTTTTTGCAACATCATCACGACGTCGGGGTTATAAGCGTGATATTCCTCGCCGTGGACGTATTTCAACAAACCGCCCTGCTGCACTGCACGCATTGGATTAAATGCCGCCCGCGCCAGTTTCTTTTGATCGGCTTCAAAATCCTCAAAACGCGCACCAGACACTCGACTCACGGTGTCTTTCAAACACAGATTTACCACATCGTGATGCACCCCAACCGCTTCAAACAGTTGTGCACCTCGGTAGCTGGCCACAGTTGAAATACCCATCTTCGAGAGGACTTTCAACAAGCCTTTGTTAATCCCCTTGCGGTAATACTGCAATGCTTCGTTAATTTTCTTATTGACCACACCCGTGTTGACCAAATCAACAATGGTTTTGTAGGCCAAGTAGGGATACACCGCCGTTGCGCCGTAGCCAATTAAACACGCAAATTGATGTGGGTCGCGCGCGGTGGCGGTTTCAACCAAGATATTGGCTTTACAACGTAACCCTGCCTCAATCAACGCATGATGCACGGCACCCACGGCAAACAAAGCATGAATTGGCAGACGTTGTGCGGCGATATTGCGATCTGATAACACCACAATCACCGTGTCTTCACGCACGGCTTCAATCACATGCTGACACAGGCGACGAATCGCCCCTTCCAAATCGGTTTCGAGTGGGTCGTAGCAAAGATCGAAAGTGGTGGCTTTCAGATACGGTTCGGGGCGGGTCGTAACATGAGTAAATTTTTCATGTGACAACACCGGACTGCGTACTTCCAAGCGTTTGGCGTGTTCGGCGGTTTCTTCAAACGGATTGCGCTCTGGGCCAAACGCCGTTGCCAGCGACATCACAATCGCTTCGCGAATCGGGTCGATCGGTGGGTTGGTGACTTGAGCAAATTGTTGCCGCAGATAATCAAACGGTGAGCGTGCTTGTTGTGACAACACCGCCATTGGCGTGTCATCTCCCATCGAACCGACGGCTTCTTGGCCATCTTCCGCTAACACACGGATGATTTGATCGCGTTCTTCAAACGATAAGCCAAACATTTTTTGATAGACCAACAGCTCATCGCTGGTCATCGCTTCCAGTTTGGTATCGTCTTCGAGAGAGAATTCGAGTTTTTTAGCGTTGTCTTTAATCCATTGCCGGTAGGGTTTGGCCGATTTCAACAAAGCATCAATGTCTTCGGGGAACAACAGCTGTCCGGTGGTTAAATCGGCAGCAAAAATTTGCCCCGGCTTTACTCGTCCCTTTAACACCACATCTTCAGGCGCATAATCCCAAACGCCCACTTCAGAGGAAATGGTCAAAATACGGTCTTTGGTCACCACATAGCGTGCTGGACGCAAACCATTGCGATCGAGCATACATGCTGCATAACGACCATCGGTTAAGACAATCCCCGCTGGGCCGTCCCACGGTTCCATGTGCATCGAATTAAATTCATAAAACGCACGCAGGTCTTTATCTGTTGAATCGACATTTTGCCAAGCAGGCGGCACCAATAAGCGCAGGGCACGGAACAGCGGAATGCCGCCCATCAACAGCCCTTCGAGCATATTGTCTAAACTCATCGAGTCCGAACCGTCGGTTTGCACCATCGGACGCACGGCTTCCATATCCAACAACGGCGAGGCCATCACATGCTCACGGGCATGAGCCCAAAAGCGGTTGCCTTGTACGGTATTGATTTCGCCGTTGTGCGCCAAGAAACGGAACGGCTGTGCCAATTTCCACTGTGGCCAAGTGTTGGTCGAAAAACGCTGATGGAAAACCGACAGACTCGACTCAAACCGTTCATCGTTTAGGTCGAGGAAAAAGCGAGAAAGATTATCCGGCGTCACTAACCCCTTGTAAGACAAGGTGTGAGGGTTGAGTGTTGGAATGTAAAACGAGGTATCGCTTTGATTGGCTTTTTCGGCTTGCCGGCGGCCCATATACAGGCGACGCTGAAATACCGCTTCATCCATCCCAAACGGGCAATTGACAAAAATTTGATGAATGGCTGGCAGTGTTTTTAAGGCATATTCACCGCACGCACCGGCATCGGTCGGCACCAAGCGAAAACCAGCCACTTCAAGGCCTTGTGCCTCGAGCTGGGCAGTCAGGGTTGCGCGGCTTTGTGCTCCGATAGCGTCATCACGATGAGAAAACACCAAACCTGCGGCATAGTGTTTTTTCAGTGCAATCCCCGCTTCGGCGGCCACTTCGCGCAAAAAGCCATCCGGTTTACGAAATAACAAACCACAACCATCGCCCGACTTGCCGTCTGCTGCCACCGCACCACGGTGGGTCAGTTGGGCCAGCGAACTCATCGCCGTTTTTACCAGCCAATGGCTCGGTTTGTCATCGAGTTGAGCGATCAGGCCAAAACCACAGCTGTCCTGCTCAAATTGCGGGCGATAGAGGGTGCCCTGCAACCAATTTTGTCTTTCCATACCGAATTGCCTATGCGTCGAATGATTAACAGGATATTTCGATTGTACGGCCGGCAAGACAAAATCAGCAAACCTTTTTTGTGCATGGCACAAAACATTAAAAATCAAATACTTATATTGATTTTTGACGGTTTTTTGACAGTAAATGAAAAAAGATTTTTTGTAAAACGGACGTTTTTCTCTATAAAAACGACACGCAAAGCAGATAAACGCACAAAATAAGTGCAATGCACTGATTTTGTGCGTTTATTGCACTATAAAAGTGCAAATTAAACCCATTGCCGTTCAGGTAAGTAAGCATGCAACAAATCGGCCTCGGGTGTATTGGGTTCGGGCTGCCAGTCATAACGCCATTTCACCACCGGCGGCATCGACATCAAAATCGATTCTGTACGACCACCCGATTGCAAACCAAACAACGTGCCACGGTCCCACACTAAATTAAATTCAACATAGCGACCACGACGGAAGGCCTGCCAATCGCGTTGCGTTTCGCCGTATGGCAACTCACGTCGTCTTGCCACAATCGGTTGGTAGGCAAGCAAGAAGTGATCCCCCACACTGCGAGTCAGGGCAAAACATTGCTCGAATGGCAGAGAGTTAAAATCATCAAAGAAAATGCCCCCCACCCCCCGCGCCTCGTTGCGGTGTTTGAGGAAGAAATAACGGTCACACCATTGTTTAAATTCGGGATACCACTGTTCACCAAACGGCTGCAGTGCTTGTTGACAGGTGCGATGAAAATGCACCGCATCCTCCTCAAAACCATAATACGGTGTTAAATCCATGCCGCCGCCAAACCACCACACTGGTTCGGCGCCCTCTTTATAGGCAATAAAAAAACGCACATTCATATGTACCGTTGGCACATAGGGATTACGTGGGTGTAAGACTAACGACACCCCCATGGCTTCAAAGTGGCGGCCTGCCAGCTCTGGCCGCACAGCGGTTGCCGATGGTGGTAAGGCGGCCCCTTGCACATGCGAGAAATTCACTCCACCGCGTTCAAACAATGCGCCGTTTTCAATCACACACGATAAACCGCCACCGCCTTCGGCACGCTGCCAACTATCGCGTAAAAAAGCGACTTTGCCGCCATCTAACTGTTCTAAACCAGCCACGATTCGCTGTTGTAAATCGGTGAAATAGTCTTTGATGACTTCAACCTGCATCCCTTTTCCTTTCTTAATTACGCCAAAGCCTGCGCCAAATCTGCCTGTAAATCCGCTGCATCTTCCACTCCAAACGACAAACGCAACAAGCCCTCACGAATGCCACACGCCGTTTTCACTGCTGCTGGCATAGAGCCATGCGACATGGTGGCGGAGTGATTGACGATGGATTCCACCCCCCCAAGCGATTCACCGAGCGCAAATAACTGCAAGCGTTGTGCGACACGCTCGGCTGCGGCGCGACTGTCTTCTTTGAGATAAATCGACACAATGCCGCCAAAGGCTTTCATTTGGCGTGTTGCCAACGCATGTTGTGGATGGGAGGCTAAACCCGGGTAAAACACATGCGCCACGGCAGGGTGTGTTTCTAACCACTGCGCCAGTTGCAACGCAGTTTGACAATGGCGATCCATACGCAGGTGTAAGGTTTTGATGCCGCGTGACACTAAAAAACTGTCTTGCGGCCCAGCCACCGCACCGGCACTGTTTTGAACCAATTTGATACGGGCAGCAAGGGCTTCATCATTGACAATCACTACACCTAAAATCACATCAGAATGTCCACCGAGATATTTGGTTGCCGAGTGCATCACAATATCCACCCCTAACGCCAATGGCTGTTGTAAGTAGGGGGTAGCAAAGGTGTTGTCGATGGCAACTTTCACCCCTGCTTGATGGGCAATGTCGGCCAAAGCGGCGATATCCACCAGATTCAACAAGGGGTTTGACGGGGATTCTAGCCACACTAATTTCACCGCAGGATTGAGTAAACTGCGTAGGGTTTCCGGTTGGCGTAAGTCGGCGAATGTGACTTTGATACCACTTTCTGCATATAAACGGGTCAACAAACGATAGGCGCCGCCGTATAAATCCGCAACGGCAATCACCTCATCCCCCGGTTGAAGGGTGGCGCGCAGTACGGTATCAATCGCTGCCATGCCGCTGGCAAAGGCAAAGCCAAAACGTCCCCCTTCTAAAGCAGCGACGGTGTTTTCTAATGCGCTGCGGGTTGGGTTGGCACTGCGGGAAT
The DNA here is from genome assembly GCF_054781915.1 of Aquaspirillum soli. Taxonomy (NCBI): domain Bacteria; kingdom Pseudomonadati; phylum Pseudomonadota; class Betaproteobacteria; order Neisseriales; family Aquaspirillaceae; genus Aquaspirillum; species Aquaspirillum soli. The sequence continues at coordinate 84,733 of NZ_BAAGTM010000005.1, forward strand.
AGCTAAACGGTTGTTGGCTATCCAATGTTTCATGAACAAAAATCGAGCTTTGATAAATCGGAGACATCACCGCATGGTGACGGTCATCTAAAGGTTGATAGCCGGCATGAACGGCAAGCGTAGCAAACTGCATCCTAAAGGCCCTCGGCACAAATAAAACCAGATTGTCTAGCCTAACACATTGCCGCCGCTTGCCCTTGCCCCGTATGCTAAAGGCTGCCGATTGTCGCTTAGATGCAGGATACCCCGAATGACTGCTATGGTTCACCCCGATACCCGTACTTGTCTCGACCAACTGATTGCCTTTCCCACCATCAGCCGCGATTCGAATCTTGGCCTGATCGAGTGGGCACGCGACTATTTACACGCACAAGGTGCGCGCTGTCGCTTGAGCTTTGATCAAGATGGTACAAAAGCCAATCTGTTTGCCAGCTTTGGCCCAGATCAGCCAGATGGTGGATTGGTACTGGCAGGGCACAGCGATGTGGTGCCGGTGACCGGACAAGAATGGCATAGCGATCCCTTTATCGCTCACTGGGAGCATGACCGCGTCTATGGTCGAGGTAGCTGTGATATGAAAGGGTTTTTAGCCGTTTGCATGGCAATCGTGCCGCAAATCACAGCCCGTTATGAACTACGACAGCCGCTGCATCTGGCGTTTACCTATGATGAGGAAATCGGTTGTTTGGGTGTACGCACTTTGTTACAGGATTTGCAACAAGCCGGCATTCGGCCAGATGGTTGCATTGTCGGTGAGCCCACCGGCATGAACACCATCATCGCGCACAAAGGACGGCAAAGTTATCGTTGTCGCGTGCGCGGTAAAGAAGCCCATTCCTCTCTTGCCCCTCATGCAGTCAATGCGATTGAATACGCCGCCAAGATGATCGTACGCTTGCAAGAGCTGGCGATTGCCGAACAGCAATTTCCCCAAGCGGGTTACGATGTCCCCTTTTCCACCCTTGCCACCACCCAAATTCACGGCGGTATTGCCAGCAATATCATTCCCCGCGATTGTGAATTTAACTTTGAATATCGTTATTTGCCGGGGCAAGATCCAGAACGACTGATCGCACAGATTCGCCGTTATGCCGCTCATTTAAGCCAGCAGATGCAAACCACCGCAGCAGAATGTGGCATTGAGGTTGAACAAACCACCCATGCACTGGCTTTTGCCGCCGATACCGAGCAAGACTTTATCCGATTTGCCCAAGCCCTGACCGGTAGCCGCCCCTCACGGGTGGCGTATGCCACCGAGGCGGGTTTCTTTCAACGCGCGGGTATCGCTACCGTGGTATGTGGACCCGGTGACATTGCCCAAGCCCATCGTCCAAATGAATTTGTCAGCGTGGCACAGCTACATCGCTGTGAACAACTGTTGTGGCAGTTGGGTTCGGCACTGAGTCATCCAACAACAAACCATCCAGCAGCAAATTGATTAAAGCTGGGGCGTGGTTGGCCAAATCAAATTTTTCTGGATTAAACAGCCAACCACTGACAATTCCATGTAAGTACAAGGTTAAACCGTGGGCGGCGATTTCAGGCTCAACCCCCGGTCGTAACAGCCCCTGTGCCGCCAACACCTGAAAAGTGTGGCTGAGTTGTCGCGGCAGCGGCTCGCATAAGGTCACCAGCCGCTCGCGCACGGGCTCCATTTCTTCGGTGAATTCACACTTTTGTAACAGGATTTCCAGCACAGTACGGCAGTGTAGCTCATGCACCACGCGGGCGAGGCTGTCGTAACAGACTTGGCGTAATTGACAACAGGACAGCTGGTCTTGATGTTGGCCGAGATATTCCATTAAAAATTCAAATGGCAGTTGCACCCGCTCATGCATGGCATGAAACAGTTCAGTTTTATTACTAAAGTGCCAATAAATTGCGCCCCGCGTCAGCCCTGCCTCTTGTGCTACATCGGCCAAAGAAGAATGTGCAACGCCCTTGGCACTAAACACACGCAAGGCAGCATCTAACAACGCTTGCCGAGTTTTTTCAGCCTCTTCGCGTGTTCGTCTGACCATAATATTGATTTCCCCTCCGGTATACACGATTGATACCGCGATGATAGCGGAAATCCCTCTATACATACATACACGAATGTATCTATAATAACAGCAGTTCTCATTTCAGAAAGCATCATCAATATGCTTAGCTCTGTTCGCACACGACTCACCTCCACTCTTTTGGCCATCACCATTGCCACTGTGCTCAGTGCCTGCTCTGGTGGTGATTCACAACCTAAAAGCGGCGGCATGCCACCGCCAGAAGTGACTGTGACAACGGTAAAAGCGGCGGATGTGCCGCGAGTATTTGAATATGTCGGCCAAGTGGCAGGCTATCGTGACGTAGAAGTGCGTGCCCGTGTCGGCGGCATTTTGCAAAAACGGCTCTACACCGAAGGCAAAGCTGTTAAACAAGGTGACGCGCTGTTTTTAATTGATCCCGAACAACTCACAGCAGCTGTTGACCAAGCCAAAGGACAATTAGCCGTTGAACAAGCTCGGCTGACACGGGCCAAGCAAGAACATGATCGAGTTTTGCCATTGTTTGCAGAAAATGCCGTGTCACAAAAAGACCGTGACGATGCCGTCACAGCATTGGAATCGGCTCAAGCTTCGGTAGCCGCAGCACGAGCGAAGTTGCGTGAGGCAGACATCAACCGCAGCTATAGCCGCGTCACCGCACCTATTTCAGGAATGACCTCGAAAGAAGTGGTCTCCGAGGGCAGTTTGTTATCCCCCAACAGTTTGTTGACGGTGATTTCCCAAACCGATCCCATTTACGTCAATTTTTCGATGGCCGATAACGACGCCTTGCGTTTCCGTAAGTTGATTCAAGAAGGTGTCTTGGTTGCGCCCGAAGGCGGCAAATTTGATATTGAACTGCGCTTAGCGGATGGCAGCCAATATCAACGGATTGGTCGCATGAACTTCACCGATAACATTATCGACCCCACCACCGGCACCCTGCGGGCACGTGCTGAATTTGCCAACCCCGAAGCGGAATTACTCCCCGGACAATTTGTTCGTGTGTTTATGAAGGGTGCGATTCAGAAAAACGCGATTTTAATTCCACAACGTGCGGTGTTATCGACGGCCCAAGGCACGATTGTTTTCATCGTCAATGAGCAAGGCAAGGCAGAACCTCGCCCAATCCAAGTGGGTGAAGAAATCGAGCGCAATTTCGTGGTGTTATCTGGCTTAAAAGGCGGCGAACGTCTGATTGTCGATGGTGCGATGAAATCCCGTCCGGGTCAGCCAGTGAAGCCAGTTGAATTAGCCGCTGCCCCTGCCACAAGCGCCAGTCCCGCTAAACAGCCTTAATCGGAGCCCTCAGTATGTTCTCAGGCTTTTTTATTAAGCGGCCCATCTTCGCCACGGTGATTTCCATCATCATTATGATGGCTGGTTTTTTCGCCATGCGAGGGTTGCCCATTGCACAATATCCACCGATTGTGCCGCCACAGGTACAAGTGGTGGCGAACTATCCGGGAGCGTCGGCAGAAGTCGTTGCCCAAACAGTTGCTGCACCGTTAGAACAACAAATTAACGGGGTGGACAATATGCTGTATATCAACTCGGCCAGTGCTTCAAATGGTCAGTTGAACATGACAGTGACTTTTAACATTGGCACCAACCCCGACCAAGCGACAATTAACGTCAACAACCGTGTGCAAACTGCGCTGTCGCAATTGCCCGAAGAAGTGCGCCGCCAAGGGGTCACGGTTCAGAAAAAGTCGTCTAATTTCCTGCAAATCATTACCCTCGATTCACCAAGCCAACGCTACGATCAAGTGTTCATCAGTAACTATGCACTGGTGAATATTCTTGATGAGCTGAAACGTGTGCCCGGGGTGGGGGATGCGATTATTTTCGGTGCCAAAGATTATTCGATGCGGGTGTGGCTTAAACCCGATCGTTTGGCACAACTGAAAATGACGCCGAGCGATATTGTGGCAGCCATCCGCGAACAAAACTCGCAATTTGCCACCGGTAAAATCGGCGCACAACCCACACCCAATATGGTCGATTTCACCTTATCGGTGACCACACAAGGCCGTCTGCAAACGCCAGAAGAATTTGAGAAAATCATTCTGCGTTCGCTACCAGACGGTTCTAAGCTGCGGCTGAAAGATGTGGCGCGGATTGAGTTGGGCGCGAAAGACTACGACTTTACCGCCACCCGTAACGGCAACCCCACGATTCCCCTCGGGATCTTCTTGGCCCCCGGTGCTAATCAGCTCGATACTGCCGAGGCAGTGAATACCAAAATGGCTGAGTTGGCAAAGAAATTCCCAGCCGGCTTGGAATATAAAGTCCCTTACGACACCACCCGTTTCGTCAAAATTTCGATTGATGAAGTGATTAAAACCCTTGCTGAAGCCATGGTGTTGGTGTTTTTAGTGGTGTATTTGTTCTTGCAAAACTGGCGTGCGACACTGATCCCGTGCTTGGCAGTCCCTGTTTCGATTGTCGGGACATTTGCCGGTATGTATTTACTGGGCTTCTCAATCAATACCTTAACTTTGTTCGGCATGGTGCTCGCCATCGGTATCGTGGTGGATGATGCGATTGTGGTATTAGAAAACGTCGAACGGATTATGGAGGAAGAAGGTCTAGCACCGGCCCAAGCGACATTCAAAGCCATGCAAGAAGTGACCGGTCCCGTGATTGCAATTGTATTGGTGCTGTGTGCTGTGTTTATCCCTGTTGCGTTCATGGGCGGTTTAGCGGGGCAAATGTATAAACAATTTGCCATCACCATTGCGGTATCGGTGGTGATCTCGGGTATTGTTGCGTTGACCCTGACCCCTGCGTTATGTGCTGCGTTACTGAAACCCGGTCATCAGGCAAGCTTTGCATTCTTTGATCGTTTTAATACTTGGTTTAACCGCCAAACTAGCCGTTATACCAGCGGTGTGCGGTTTTTGTTAAAACGCTCAGTGCTAGGTTTGGTATTGTTTGTTGGGTTAATCGCCGCCACCCTCGGCCTGTTCCGCATCACACCTAGCACTTTGGTACCAGATGAGGATCAGGGCTATATCTTTGCCATCACGATCATGCCTGATGGCTCTTCTTTGTCGCGGACACAGGAAGTCACGGCACAACTCGATAAATTAGCGCTGAATCATAAAGCGGTCTCAGACGTGGTGACCTTCTCTGGTTATGACTTTTTGACCGGTTCAATGAAAAGCAGTTCGGGCGCCAGCTTTGTGACCTTAAAACCGTGGGCAGAACGTACCGCGCCAGAAGACCATGCAAAGTCGATTGTCGGCTATTTATTCGGTGCCGCTGCCAGCATCAAACAAGGTTTAGTTTTGGTGTTTAACCCACCGCCGATCTCGGGGATGTCAACCACGGGGGGCTTTGAAGGTTATGTCCAAAATCGTGTCGGTGGCAGCAGTAAAGAATTGGCCGCTGCAACAGCAAAACTGTTGGAAGCCGCCAGCAAACGGCCTGAACTCACCGGTTTATCTTCAACGTTTAGTGCCAATGTGCCACAAATTTTTGTCAACCTCGACCGCGATAAAGCAAAAGCCTTAGGTGTACCGGTCAATCAGGTGTTCGACGCCATGCAAAGCACTTTTGGTGCACTGTATGTCAATGACTTCAATAAATTTGGTCGTACTTTCCGCGTGCAGTTACAGTCGGAAGCCGATTTCCGTTCTAAACCGGAAGACCTACGGAATGTCTATGTTCGCTCACAAAACGGCCAGATGATACCGTTATCAGCCTTGGTGACGATTGAACGCACAACGGGCCCGGAAATTGTCGAACGCTTCAATGTGTTCCCTGCAGCAAAAATTGTCGGTGGCCCAGCCCCCGGTCATAGCTCAGGCGAAGCTTTAAAAATCATGGAGCAACTCGCGGCCGAAGTCTTACCAGAAGGCTACACCATTGCTTGGACAGGCTCGTCCTATCAGGAAAAATTGACTGGTGGGGCGTCGGCGCTGGTGTTCGTCATTGGTTTGGTGATGGTGTTCCTGATCTTAGCGGCACAGTATGAAAAATGGAGCTTGCCATTGGCGGTGTTGATGGCGGTGCCCTTTGCTGTGTTCGGTGCGGCCTTGGCCAACTGGATGCGCGGGCAAGCCAATGATGTGTATTTCCAAATTGCTTTGGTTACGCTGATTGGTCTAGCAGCAAAAAATGCGATTTTGATTATTGAGTTTGCTGTGTTGAAGTATGAAGAAGGGCTATCGTTGTTTGATGCAGCGATTGAAGCGGCACGCCTACGCTTCCGCCCGATTATTATGACCTCGCTGGCCTTTGTGTTGGGTTGTGTGCCGTTGGCTATCTCAAGCGGTGCCGGTTCGGCCAGCCGCCATTCGATTGGCACGGGGGTGATCGGTGGCATGTTAGCGGCGACTTTCCTCGCCACACTATTCATCCCGTTATTCTTTAAGTTGATTATGGGACTGAACAAAAAACCACGTGAGGTAACACCACACATCGAGGAGAACCGCCATGAGTAAATTGTCATTCCGCCCTTGGCGGCCAGCCCTTGCTGCGGTGACGGTGGTGATGGCGCTCTCTGCTTGCGCTATCGGGCCCGACTACCAACGTCCGGTGTTGGATTTGCCTTCTACCCCTGTTGCCCCCACGGCAACCCTGACACAGGACTGGTGGACACAATTTCAAGATCCTGTACTCAACGACTTGATTCAACGGGCACAACAACATAATCAGGATATTGCCCGTGCGCTTGCCCGTTTGGATGAGGCCAGCGCAGGCCTCACCAGCGCACGTGCCGACCAGTTACCCCAGTTAGGCGTGAATGGGCAATACCAACGGGCACGCCTTTCAAGTGTAGGCAGTAATACCAGCCTTGACCGTGGTGAAAAAGTCATTGGTTCAATGCAAACAGGACAAGCCACACTGTCGTATCAGTTGGACTTATGGGGACGCTATCGCCGTGCCAGCGAAGCGGCACGAGCAGAGTTATTAGCCAGCCAATTTGCCAAAGATACGGTCAATTTGTCAGTGGCCGCTCAGGTTGCTCAAGGCTACTTCACCCTACGCGCCTTAGATCAACAGCTGCAAATTGCTGAACAAACGCTGCAATCGCGGCAAGCCTCTTTAGCATTGCGCGAAAAACGCTATCGTGGCGGTGTCAGTTCCGAGCTGGAATACCGTCAGGCACAGGCAGAAACCGCAGCCACTCAGGCGGCTGTGCCACGCTTGCAACAAGCACAAGCGGCAGCAGAAAAAGCACTGCAAGTGTTAATAGGTGCCAGCCCTCGCGAGCTGATGACCAGCCAAGTGCCACGAGGGAAAACCGTCACAGAACTGACTACGCCACCACTGATTCCAGCTGAGTTACCGTCACAGCTGTTAGAGCAGCGCCCCGATTTACGCGCAGCAGAAGCGCGCCTGATCGCTGCCAATGCTCGGATTGGTGTGGCTAAAGCGGCTTATTTCCCAAATATCAGTTTGACGGGGAATTTAGGCAGCGAAAGCCTACGCTTGGCAGATTTGTTCTCTGCTCCCGCACAAACTTGGTCGTTTGTGGGGCAACTGGCAATGCCGATCTTTGACTTTGGTAAAACGGGCGCAGCAGTCGATGCGGCTTCTGCACAACAAAGACAAGCATTGGCCGATTACACACAAGCGGTACAAAATGCTTTCCGTGAAACCTATGTTGCGCTGCAAGCCCATCGCACCAGCCGCGAACAATTTGTGGCGCAAACCGCACAGGTTGATGCGCTGCGGCGGGCCTTGCGCTTAGCACAGTTGCGCTATGACAATGGTTATTCGAGTTATCTAGAAGTCCTCGATGCACAGCGGAATTTGTTTTCTGCCGAGATCGACTGGGTACAAACTCGCCAAGCACAGCTTGATGCCGTGGTGTCGGTGTATCTTGCTCTAGGCGGGGGATGGTCAACACCCAAGCCTTAACAAAAAAGCCCAGTCAACATCAGACTGGGCTTTTTTCAAACTAAAGTCGCTAATTCAGTATATTGAGCCACCAATTTATCTGCAGTGATTAAACGCATCGGTTCAGTTATTGCAGTAGCAACTATTAATCGATCAAATGGATCTTTATGATGATTTGCTAATCCCAATATCGCAATCGCATGTTCACTGCTAATAGGAACCTCTATAAAACCACTTTGCTCTGCAGCTTGGCGAATTTCGAGCAAATCGACTTCTAATTTGCCTAGTCCAATCTTAATCGCCAACTCCCAATAACTAGCGGCACTGATATACACCTCGGTTGCATTCTCAATCAAACGCCGCGCTTGATTAGACAACTTTGGATCATCTGCCAGACACCACAATAAGATATGAGTATCCAACAACACTCGCATTAAACTTTTCCTTGAAACAACATTAACTCATCATCTGCTAGCGGTTTGTCAAAGTCATCTGGAACTGTCAGTTTGCCTTTCAATGCGCCAAATCGCTGTAACTTGATGGGATTGAGTGGCACCAATTTAGCAACTGGCCGGCCATGCTTGGCAATAATGGTTTCCGATCCATCCAATGCTTTATCCACTAATTGCGATAACTTGACCTTAGCTTCTGCAAGAGCAATGGTATTCATCACTGAGCTCGCTTTCTTAAAGTGTGGCGCTAACTTTATTAAACATAAAGAGCCAAAACAAAGCAAAGAAAAACCCAGTCTTATTTGACTGGGCTTTTCAACTCACATTCAAGCCCCCAGCTAATGGGGTTTTGCGTGGCTTATTTACGGAATGGCGTGGAATACATAAATTGTTCCAAAGAGGCATCCGTCAGGCTAAACCAACGGTGTTGCACATTACGATAAGAAACCCAATCGGTGTAGATCTTCTTAAACAGCGGATTTTTTGCCGATTCTTCTTCGTAAATCTCGATAGCGGCTTTTTGAGCTGCCACCAAAATATCTTTTGGATAACGATGTAATTTCACACCATTACCCACCAAGCGGGCCAAGGCTTGTGGGTTTTTGTGATCGTACTCTGCCAACATATTAACGTTGGCTTCTGCGGCGGCGGCTTCTAGTGCAGCCTGATAGGCCTTCGGCAGTTTTGCCCATTGATCTTTATTGATGTAGAAGCTGATTTGTGGACCGGGTTCCCAGAAACCAGGGTAGTAGTAGTTTTTCACGATTTTGAAAAAGCCCAGTTTTTCATCATCGTAAGGCCCCACCCATTCAGTCGCGTCAATCGAACCTTTTTCCAGTGCAGGATAAATATCGCCACCCGGAATACTTTGTGGCACCGCACCCAACTTAGCCATCACCTCGCCACCGAGGCCAGGGATACGCATTTTCAGGCCTTTGAGATCGGCCAGCCCTTTTAGCGGATTACGGAACCACCCCCCCATTTGCGCACCCGTATTCCCCCCCGGCAGCGCATAAACTTTGTATTGGTCAAACAGTTCGGCCATCAATTTACGACCGTTGCCAAAGTACATCCACGCATTCTGTTGCCGTGCGGTCAAACCGAAAGGCATCGAGGTATCAAAACCAAAGGCTTTGTTTTTGCCAACGTAGTAGTAACCGCAGGTGTGGCACATTTCAACCGTGCCATTTTGTACTGCATCGAGGGCTTGTAACCCCGGCACAATCTCACCAGCGGCAAAGACACGAATTTGAAATTTACCGTCGGTCAGTTCAGCTACCCGTTTTGCCAATACGTCAGCACCACCGTAAATGGTGTCCAGTCCTTTCGGGAAGCTGGAAGTTAAACGCCAACGGACTTGTGGTTCTGAAGCAATGGCAGGGGCGGCAATAGTACCGGCCACTAAGCCAGCGCCAGCGGCTTGTTTTAAAAAGGCACGACGTTCCACTGATGAATCTCCTCTTAACGTCCTTACCGCCCTTCACGAGCGGTTTTTTGCGGTACCCATCATCTGATGATGAGTCGTTTTAATCACGGGAGTCCCTGTTTTAGAACAGTTGGCGGGGTTTGCCAACTGTTTCCGATAGTGCAATGCAACAAAGCGTACCCAAAGAAAACGCTAATTTTCCTTAAAATTCGCTATTTTTCAGCATCATAGTACGACAACAAAGCAACTTTTCACTGAGCCAGTCGCTTTAACGCAATTGTGCCAAAGCGTGGATTCGGTCTTCAATACTGGGATGGCTGGCAAACCACTCACTCCAGCCACGCCCACCGGCAATCCCCGATGCAGCCATTTCTTTTGGTAAAGACGAGACCTCTACGCCGCCCAAACGCTGTAGTGCACGAATCATCGGCTGTGTGGTACCCATAATACGAGCGGCGCCTTCATCTGCGCGAAATTCACGTTGACGCGAGAAATACATAACAATGACCGAAGCCAAAATTCCAAACACAATCTCACAGACAATCACTGTCACCATATAACCCAACCCTGGCCCCGTGTTCTCCTCATCATCTTTACGCAGCATTTGATCGACAAAATAGCCCACAATCCGCGCAAAAAAGATCACAAAGGTATTCACCACGCCTTGAATCAAGGTCAGCGTCACCATATCACCATTGGCCACATGTGCGACTTCATGTGCTAACACGGCCTCTACTTCATCACGGCTCATGTTGTATAGCAGTCCCGTTGAGACGGCTACCAGTGCATTGTCACGGCTGGCCCCTGTGGCAAAAGCGTTTGGCTCACCTTCATAAATCGCCACCTCTGGCATACCAACCCCAGCAATTTGGGCTTGTCGTGCCACGGTAGAGACTAACCAATGCTCCAGTTCATTACTCGGTTGTTGAATCACTTGGGCACCCGTTGACCACTTAGCCATCGGCTTGGACATCAACAACGAGATAAAACTACCACCGAAACCCATTAGGGCGGCAAATATCAGCAACATACCCAGATTAAGACCGTTTGAGGTCAAAAATCGATTCACCCCCAACACACTGGCCGTAATCGATAACACGAGGACAACGGCAAGGTTGGTCACTAAAAAAAGGGCAATTCGTTTGAAATCCATGATCGATTTTCCTTTTGCTAAGTCTGACGACCCACCTAAACCACGCATCATCGACTCAAAAACTTAACGCCGTCTTTTTTGATTGGACTTGGCAGTTGTTTTTTTCGCTTTCTGTTGTGTGGCCTTGGTTTGATTGCGTGGTGTGGTTGCAGGCCGTGAGATACGGCGGGTTGAAGGGGTATAAGCAGGTAACCCATCTTCTGACCACACTAATAAACGCTCACTTTCTTGTTGTTGCCGTTGGCGAATGGTTTCCACCAACTGTTGTAGTTCTGGCCGTAATTTGACGTCTTGAGCTTGTTCTAAAAAGGCCAGAGATCGTTCATGTTGTGCTAATAGACGCTCGATCAAGTCTTGTTCCACTTGTGCTCGTGCGCCTTGGAATTCCACGGGTGCAGGTAAAAAGTCGGCAATGGTCTGTTCAGGATACCAACGTTGCCGCCAACTACGCAGCTGCGCCAATTCAGCAGCCCCCCCTTTCAGGGTGTCGGTCAACATAGCATTTAACGCCGGATGGCCAATTTTCCCTGTTGCACCGAGGGCTAAGTTCAAGGCTTCACGATGCGATTGCGACAGTTGCTGCAAAAAATCCTCTTCAGTTTGCAACACTGGAACTTGTATCACCGGACGCGGTTTTTTATTTGCCAAAGGTTTGACTGTTTTTACCGCTGCGGTCTTCCCGTCAGACTTAACCCCAGTTGGCGTGACACACGCGCTTAACCCCAATACCACGCCGGCCAGACAGAGCCAACGACACCCTTTTAAAAATCGCTTCATCATTCACCCTAATTCGGGAAAGAAAAAAACCTTATCAACAACCCATGGCCTCATGTTTAACGTGGGGTGGAGAGAATATCAACCTCAACACAATTTCCCCCCGCTTGTCGTGCCCGATGTAGCGCCGCTTCTAGCCGTACCAATAATCCTTCTAATGGTTCAATCGAGCTGGCTTCAACCACAGCGATAGTGCAGGTTTGATAAATCGGTTGACTGGCATGGGGATGGATTACACGGCTGTAGGCATCGCGGACATCATCCAAACGACGACCAGAGATAGCAGGGGACGCATTCGGTAGCAAGGCCACAAAACGCCCTCCACTATACCGACCCACCCAGCGTCCACGGGGCAAACTGGCTTTCAAGAAACGGGCAGCAGCACGCAAAATACGATCACCTGTGCCGTGGCCATACAGCTCGTTCAGCTGTTTCATTTTATCTAACTCAATCAAGGCCACACTCAGGCTCTCGCCATGCTCATGAGCACGCTCACGTTCAACTTGGAACACCGATGCCAAAGCAGCGCGAGTCGGTAGGCCAGTCAACAAATCAGTCATCCAACGCAACTGACTGTTACGGTAGCGTTGAATACGACTGTCTAGCGCCTGCAGCAAGGTTTCAATCGCCACCGGCTTACATAAGGTGCCATCAATCGCCGCTGGGGCAGTTTCGGCTAACCATGCGGCTTGTTGTCGATCATGGCATAACAATAAAACCGGCACCGGCGCTAAACTGGCCTGTTGTCGAATCAGTTTCACCACCTCGAGCCCTGTGCACTCGGCTAATTGCTCTTCAATCAATACCATTTCTGGTTTGAAAGAAATCATCCGGTTCATCAGTAAAGCAGGGTCGTGCAAAACCAATAGCTCTGCCCCGTGTTTTTTGAGTGATTCTTGAAATGGGTGTTGCGTCGTTTGACTGTCACATAACAGCATCATCCGCCAAGGCGCCGCGTCTTGTTCACGGCGGGCATGTTCCAATACCTCAACGATTTCTTCCCGTCCGACTGGCCACGTCAATACTGCCGCCGCCCCCACCCGCAAGGCGGCCAGTTGAATTTCAAAATTGGGTTGTGGACATAGAAAAATCAGCGGCACACCTGCTAAAGGCCCCGCGCATAACACTTTCAAACGGCTCAACAGCGGCAAATCTGCCCCATCAAAGCGATTGAACACCAATAAGGCTTCGGGACGTGGCAAGGCGAATAGCGCGTTGACATCATTGACCTGATGGACTTCATAGCCAAACCACTGTAATTGACTGGGCAACGGCCCCACTTGGAAAGACTCGGGCGCCAATAACACCAAGCCTTGGCGTAAGCGTGGCTGGCTTGGTTCAGTCGGAGCAACGGGCGTTGTGGCTTGGCTGGCACGTTGCCGCAATAAATTGCGATGAGCAGCAAGTGTCACGACAAAATCATTCTTATCTTGCGGCAAATCGGCAACACAACCATGTAAGAAATGCGCCAAACGCTTGGCTTCGTTGGCCAGCCCGTCGTTATTTTCATGTTCAGCCAGACACTTCAAATTGAGTGCCAAATATTCCGCATGGGCCAACTCAGCCAAACTGATCTGTTTTACCAATTTTGAGCAAACCGCCTCTAACTCGGATAAAACAGGCACAAAGGGAGGGGAAATTAAGAGTGTCATAGTGTGGTCTGGCCTTACGAAAATCACTGTACTGCTATAATCGGCAACCTGATAGCGAAGCGAAGGCGGCGATGAAAAACGTATTTTATGAAGAAGATGGCAACTTTAAGGTAGGCAGTATCATGACGGCAACCGATGCCAGCCTACAAGTCGAAGCGCCACATGGAAAGCGCAGTAAAATCAAAACAGCACAGGTTCTATTACGTTTTGAAGGTACCGCAGCCGACTTTTTACCACAGGCGGAAGCGCTCGCTGCCGAGCTCGATATCGATTTTCTCTGGTCATGTTGTGGCAGTGACGAGTTTTCTTTCGATAGCTTGGCACAAGAGTATTACGGGACACAGGCCAGTGCAGTGCAACAGGCAGCGGTTGCTATTCGCTTGCATGGCGCACCGATGTATTTCTATCGCAAAGGTCGTGGCCGTTATAAGGCTGCGCCTGAAGAATCTCTGCAAGCGGCTTTGGCCGGTATTGAACGCAAAAAGCGCGAACAACAACAAATCGACCAATGGTTAGCTGATTTAACCCAAGGTCAAGTTCCACCGAACTGGTTGCCACATATTCCTGCTTTGCTGACTAAACCAGACAAAAACACCTTGGAATATAAAGCACTCGATCAGGCCAGCCAACATTTAGCCGAGTCACCCCTGCGCCTATTAGCCAAACGCGGCGGGATTCCTTCCGTCCCACAGTTTTTGCTGTCTTGTTTCTTGTTAGAACACTTTCCCAAAGGTCGTGGTTTTCCATCCTATCAAGCCCCGACACTGCAACATGAACTACCACAGGCGAATGTCCGCGCATTCTCGATTGATGATGCTGCCACCACAGAAATTGACGATGCTTTCTCACTGGTCAAACAAGATAATGGGCATTATCAGGTTGGGATTCACATCGCTGCACCTGCGCTCGGTATTTCAGCCCAAAGTGATTTAGAAAAAATCATTCAACAACGGTTATCCACCGTGTATTTCCCCGGCGACAAGATCACCATGTTGCCGGAAGAGGTGGTCACACACTTCACACTTAAAGAAGGACATTACGTCCCTGCTTTGAGCATGTATATCGATGTCAGCCCAGAGTGGGAGATTCTTGGCCATCACAGCGTGTTAGAACAGGTTTTTATCGCAGATAACCTACGCCATGACCGTTTAGAAGTGTTTTTCAACGAAGAAACGGTGGGACAACAACAGGGAGAAGCCTATCCCTACAAAGAAGAATTAAACTGGCTATGGCAATTTGCCAATGTGCTGGAGCAAAAACGTGGCAAAGCAGATCCGAATCGCCCACCACAGGTAGATTACAACTTTGCCCTTGAGGGTGAACGAGTGATTATCACCCGCCGCAAACGCGGTGCGCCAATGGATAAGTTGGTGTCTGAATTGATGATTTTGGTCAACAGCACTTGGGGCGGGGATTTAGCACAGGCAGGGATTGGTGGGCTCTATCGTGCACAAACCAACGGTAAGGTCAAAATGACCACCAGCCCACTGCCGCATGTCGGCTTGGGTGTTGAACAATACGCTTGGTCCAGCTCCCCGTTGCGGCGAGCAGTCGATTTTGTCAATCAACAACAATTGATTGCCATGGTGACAGACACCCCACCGCGCTTTGCACGGAATGATGCAAGCTTGTTTGCAGTGCTGCGTGATTTTGATGCCGCCTATACCGCCTATGGCCAATTCCAATCAAAAATGGAACGCTATTGGTGTTTACGTTGGTTGCAACAGGAAAATATCACCGACACCACGGCAACTTGGCTGAAAGAAGATTTAGTACGCCTTGAGAATTTGCCGTTTACCTTCCGTTTGGCTGGTTTACCTAGCGAACTGACACCGGGCACGCGGTTGCGCTTGCAAATTATCAGTATGGACGAGTTAGAACAGCAGTTGGAATGCCGTTATCTTGGTTTGTGCGATGTTGAACCGCCGATCGTGGCAGAAGAAGGTGTTTAACTGAGTACCAGATGTGCAGAGGGCCGCATTGCGCGGCCCTCGGTTGGCAGAAAGACAGAAAACAACAGGTTAGTCGGAAACAATACGGCAAACTACACTTCTGAAAGATCGTCCGCGCAACTCATGCGCAAAAGTTGATCACTGCTAGACCGAGTTTTGATACGCACTTCAACTTCACACAACAACTTCAACAGCCCAACACGCTCGGTCTAACCCTTCTTCAACAAACTACTTTCTAAAGAACAAACTACCGCGCTGACAACTTCCTAACAGCTTACTACCAAACAGCCTTACTGCTTTTTCCAGCCACGTCACAATATCGTGTATCAAACAGCAGACTCTTCATTCAAGCCATATTGCTGTTTTACCTGCTGGATCATTCGCGATCACTCGCAATTCAGTTATAGCCCTTATTGCACAAAAACCTAATGCTTATTCATTAAAATAACGCGATAAAACCATGACGTTAAGGTTAATTGTCATTTTTTGGGATAAAACGGGCCCAACGTGCACCGCGCATAGCGCGTTTGATACGGGTATAGGCACGGCGGTCTTTGCTGGCGAGGTAGGCCGCATAGGTCAAGCTTTCTTCTAACAGGCTCTCTTCTGACAGGGTTTTATCCACCACGCCAACCGCCGCCGCTTCATCGCCCCCCAAAGCCAAACCGGTCACCGCCATCTCCCAACGGATTTTTTCATTGGGTAAATTACCTAAGCATTCGACCATCACATCAGACAAACTCAACTTCAGATCGACTTCAGGGAAACAAATACGGCCTCGGTCGGCACGCATAAAACGGAAATCACAGGCCGCCGCCATCAACGCACCACCGCCATAAGCATGGCCATTGATCGCGGCAAGTGTTGGTACATTCAGCCAAGCCAAACGAGCCAACAAAGCATCTAAGCGTGGGACAAAGCTGGCAAACAGATAATCCATACCACGGCTACGGATAAAATCGAGATTGATGCCATTGCTGAAAAATTTTGGATCGGCGCTGGCAATCACCAACGCCAAATGTGGTGCGGGGTCGGATTCAATGGTATCGAGATGGCGGTGCATTTCTTCTAACATATCGTCGTCAAGTGCATTGGCCACCCCACTGTTCACCATGGTCAACAGATAAACGCTGTCACGTTTTTCTAAGGTAAAGTAGGTCATGAACTCCATCCTTGTCATATTTTATATCCTGTGCATCATGCCTTAAACGACTGTTTGAATTCAAGTCAAAAATCGGAGTTGAGTGAAAAAAATCGTACAATTTTCAGCAAATTTCATGCCGAGTTTATTTTATGTCTGATTCCTTATTAGCGGGTCTCAACCCACCACAGCGTCACGCCGTCACCCTTGAGCAAGGCTCTGCGCTGGTTCTTGCTGGCGCAGGCAGTGGCAAGACCCGCGTATTAACCACCCGCATTGCTTGGTTGTTACAGGTAAAACAAGTGCCAGCTTATCGCATCTTAGCGGTCACCTTTACCAACAAAGCGGCCCGCGAGATGCAAACACGGATTGAGGGCTTGATTGGGCAATCGTGCCGAGGGATGTGGATTGGCACATTTCATGGCCTGTGCCATCGTTTTTTGCGCCAACATTGGCGAGATGCTGGCTTAGCACAAAATTTTGCCATCATCGATATGCAAGATCAGCTCAGTGCCATCAAACGACTGTTGAAGCAACACAATATCGATAGCGAACGCTATCCACCAAAACAAATTCAGTTTTTTATCAATCAAAATAAAGAACAAGGTCTGCGCCCCCAACAACTCCCACCAGCGCATGATGTCTATGGCAAACAATTGCAACAACTCTACCTTGCCTATCAAGCACAATGCGAGCAGGAACATACGGTCGATTTTGCCGAATTGTTACTACGCAGTTATGAATTGCTGGCGGCACACGCTGCACTACGCGAGCATTATCAACAACGATTTGCCCATCTTTTAATTGATGAATTTCAAGACACCAATGCATTGCAATACCGTTGGCTGACTTTGTTGTCAGGAAGTGATAATCAAATTTTTGCTGTTGGTGATGATGACCAATCCATTTATGGGTTTCGCGGGGCAGAAATTGGCAATATGCGACGTCTGATGCAGGACTATGCCATCGAGCAACCGATTAAACTTGAACAAAACTACCGTTCCACCGGTGCTATTTTGCAAGCAGCCAATGCCGTTATTGCCCGTAACCAGCAACGCCTAGGAAAACAGCTGTGGACAGAAGCGGCAGAGGGTGCGCCGCTTAAACTGTTCCAAGCCAATAATGAACAAAACGAAGCCGAGCATGTGGTTGAACAAGTGCGTGCTTTACGCCAACAGGCCCTGCCGTATAGCGAGATTGCAGTGTTATATCGCTCTAACGCCCAATCACGCTTGTTGGAACATCATTTATTTCAAGCGGGTATCCCGTATCGGGTGTATGGTGGGTTGCGTTTCTTTGAACGGCAAGAAATTAAACATGCGTTGGCTTATTTACGTTTAATTCTCGACCCCGATGATGATGCAGCATTTTTACGGGTGGTCAATGTCCCGGCACGAGGGATCGGCAGCCGCAGCGTAGAACAATTACAACAATTTGCCCAACAACAACAGCAATCGCTGTGGCAAAGTTGTAGCCAACTCACTGGTCGTGTGGCCAGTAAATTCCTGACCTTTACCTTACTGATCGAACGGCTACAAGAAGCCTGCCAATCGTTGGATTTTGCCAGTCAAGTTGAAGCGGTGGTGAAAGGGTCGGGTTTACGCGAGTTTTACGGCCAAGAAAAGGAAGGCCGCGAGCGCTTGGACAATTTGGATGAGTTGGTGAATGCGGCGGCCCTATTTAGCCAAACGAATCCAGAATGGCCATTGGCCGATTTCTTGGCACATGCAGCACTCGAAGCTGGGGAACATGGCGCAAAACCAGGGGAAGATGCGGTACAACTGATGACGGTACACGCAGCGAAAGGGCTTGAGTTTCACAGCGTCTTTTTAGTGGGCCTCGAAGAAAGTTTATTCCCCCATGAAAATGCGCTGAGTGAACACAGCGGTTTAGAAGAAGAAAGACGCTTGTTATATGTTGCGTTGACCCGTGCCAGACAACAATTATTTTTGAGCCATGCCCAAGCCCGCTTTTTACATGGCCAAATGCGTTATCCGCTGCGCTCGCGTTTTGTGGATGATATTCCTGCCAATATTTTACAAACCATTGGGGTTGCACGTTCACCGATTGCACCACACATGCCACACACCGCAGTTGATGGTTGGTTTATTGGGCAAACGGTTGAACATCCAGTATTTGGTTGTGGCAGCATTGCACAAATCGAACGCGGACAAAGTGTAAGAATTCACGTCAATTTTGTGCAACACGGGCTAAAATGGCTCGACCTGCGGTTTGCGTCGATCACCCCAAGACAAATAAATAGATGATAGAAAGCAGTTTGAAAAAATCATGAATACTTTGAAAAGCGGTCATTCTGGCATCCAGACTCTGCGTGTTGAGGATAAAAACCCCTATGCCTCTAAGCTGGTATTGATCATTGACAGTGTGCCGGAAATGCAAAGGGCACTGTCGATGACCTTAGCCAGCTTCGGCGCCAATAAGGTGGAATACGCCATGCGCGCAGGTGATGCTTTATCAAAGTTGGGGCGCTTTGATGTTGATATCATTTTATGTGATTATGATTTAGGTAACGGCTATGACGGTTTACATCTTCTAGCCGAAATTAAAGAAAAGAACCTCATTAAACAATCTTGCGTCTTTATGATTGTGACTGGTGAGCGCCGAGCACAGCGGGTAATTGGTGCGGCTGAGTTATCGCCCGATGGCTATGTCTTAAAGCCCTTTACCGGCGAACAACTGCGGGTGCGGTTAGAACGGGCCATGATTCGCAAAGAAGCGATGAAATGTGTCGATGATTTTATGCTGCGGCATGAGTACCTCGCTGCGATTGCAGAATGTGATAAAAAAATCCTCGCCAAAGATGAATACACCATTGATTTTATGAAGTTAAAAGGCAGCCTTTGTCTAAAAATCGGTGACCACCTTGGCGCTAAATCAGTCTATGAACAAATTTTGGCGGTCAAGCCCTTGGCGTGGGCACAAATGGGGTTAGGGAAGTGCCTCACCCTCGCCAAACAATATGATGAAGCTGCCGTCTTATTTAATGAGGTGATTAAAGAAAACGACCAAATCATGGAGGCTTATGATTGGTTGGCAAGAATTCACCATGCTCGACAAGAGTTTCAAGAAGCACAACAGGTGACAGAACGGGCAGTTGAATTGTCACCGGTGGTGTTACATCGGCAAAAAGCGTTGAGTGAGGCGGCCGTGCTCAATGGAGATTACGAAACCGCCACCAAAGCGATGAGTAAGACCATTGATATTGCAAAATACTCAACCTATCGCTGTGCGGAAGACTATGCCAACCTTGCCCGCTTACAGCGGTTAAAAGGTGATATGGAAGAGGCTTTGCAAACGGCTTCGGTCGTCCGCAGAGAATTTCGCAGTGATCCGGTGGCAAAATGGATGGCTGATTTGGTTGAAAGCCAAATTCAAAAACAAATGGGTAACCCACACCGCGCCCGCGAACTACTCGATCAAGCTGTCATGCAGTATCAAGACCTTGCGCCACTGTTGTCACAAGATGCGCAGTTAGAATTGGTTCACGCCAGCTATCAACAAGGTCGTGATGACATTGGCCAGCAAGTGGTAGAAAAACTGGTCAAAAATAACCACGATAATGAAGAAGTGTTGGATAAAATTGCCACCGTGTTTCGTGTTGAAGGCCGTGAGGCAGATGGTCTGGCCTTGATTGCGGAAAACGTCCAAAGCGTGGTGGATCTTAACAACGATGCGGTGCGTTTGGCACAATCCGGCAAACTGGAAGAAGCGGTCAGTATGTTTATTAAAGCGGTGGAAGAATTGCCATCGAACAGCCAAATTATGTTGAACGCGGTCAATGCGATTTTAGGCTTTGTCCATCAAAAAGGCTGGCATGAGAGTTATATCGCCAAAGCACATGGCTATTTAGATAAAGTGCGTAAACAAGACCCAACCAGTGGGAAATATCAAAAACTGCTACAGGCCTATCGGACTTTGGTACAAAAACACGATAAGCGTGAGTGGTTGGTCTAAATTTTTTTCTGATGATGTTGCAGGATCTTTTTTTGGAGTAAGCAGTCATGGCAATGTATGAATCCGATTTCACCCGATTCATGAATGAATTTTTGGAAAAGAACCCCCATATCGACGAAGAACGCCGTCGCTTTCGTTTGACTTGGTGGGATAAAAAAGTGGATTTGGATGAGCAAAAACGCTTTAACGCAGCCAAAGTGAAACAAAAGCCCTATGTTTACCAACCCGAGTAAGCTTGGTGCGGTGTTTGACCCGCTGTGCGACATCCCCACTTTACAAGTGGGGAACCGTCAACAACCCGGTCAACGCCGGGTTTTTTGTTTTATGACTTTTTCTTAATTTTTTGAATTTATCCACAACTATGCTCAACCGCCGTGCCCGTCGCTCTATGAGCCAAATGAATGTGGTGCCGTATATCGACGTCATGTTGGTATTACTGGTGATTTTCATGGTGACAACACCGATGTTTTCACCTGGCATCGTTAATTTGCCAAGTGTCGGGCAAGCCGCGCAAGTGGAAAGTGAACCGATCCAAGTCACAGTCGACAAAGAGGGTCACTATGCTGTCAGCGATAAGGGAAAAACCGAAACAGCAACATCCTTAGACGCAGTCTTGCCACTGGTACAAGCCCACCTTGGCCCACAAGGACAACGACCCGTGGTGATTTCTGCTGACAAAACCGTTGCCTATGAAAAGGTAATGGATGTGATGTCTGTGTTACAAAAAGCAAATATTGCCCGAGTTGGCCTGCTGGTTAAAACCGAATGATGAAGCACGACAACGAGCAACATAATTGGCGTGGGTTAGCCATCTCTATTCTGCTGCACCTGCTGCTGTTAGGGGCTTTTTTGTTGCAATTTACTTCCCCACCCAAACCACAACCGAGTGCGATTGGTGTGGAGTTGTGGTCGGCACCACCGCCTCCACCACCGCCGCCATTGCTAGGTAGCCAAACCGCTACGACCAGCGCGGCCCCAGTGAGCGAAAGCAAGCCTACGCCACCACCGCCGCCGCCACCTGAAATCGAAGCACCCACGCCAACACCCACACCGCTACCCACACCACCGGTGAAGACGGATATTGCGCTGAAGAAAAAAGAGGTTGAGCCGGAAGTGAAAGAGAAGAAGGTCGAGCCACCAAAACCAAAAGAAGAGAAGAAAGAACCTGAGAAAAAAGTCGAAAAGAAAGTTGAACCGAAACCTGAAAAGAAACCCGAACCGGAGAAGAAGGTAGAAGAAAAGAAGGTTGAGAAAAAACCAGAACCAAAAGTGGAAGAAAAAAAGGTCGAACCTAAGAAAACAGAAGCAAAACCTGAACCTAATAAAAAGGTAGAAAACAAACCTGAGGCGAAAGACAGCAAAAAAACCGAGAGCAGCGCCAAAGACAATAAAGGTAATGAAAAAGGTGATAGCAAAGGCGCAGAAAAAACCGTTGCTTCGCCAGTCAATAAGGTTGGGGGGACGGGAAGCAAACCGGTGAAAGCGGATAATCCATTTGCAGATGATTTATTAGCAGACCTTGATAGCACCAATAGCACGCACAAACCTAACAGCACCAAAACCCAAGCGGGGGCGCCCAATGGTGTCGCCGGGGGGGGGAGCAGCGGTGGTCATACCAAGGGCTATGCAGATTTGGTGATTGCACGGGTTAAACCACGGGTGCAAGTGCCAGATGATGTCACAGGTAATCCCAAAGCAGTGTTAGAAGTGACGTTATTACCGAGTTTAGAAGTGCGAGAGGTCAAACTGCTGCAGTCATCGGGTCATGCTGGCTATGATGATGCGGTACAACGCGCTGTTTGGTCGGCAAAAACCTTCCCACCTTTATTAACAGGGATGAATTTCTCGGATGTGCGTAAAATTCGCTTAGAATTCCGCCCACGTTAATGGGCAGTTAACCCGTTATTGCTATGGTCATCGGTAAGAGGATAATTGATTTTATGCCAAAGTTTTTATTTCACTATGTCTTGTTGCCTTTGCTGCTGCTATGCAGCCTATCGGTACGCGCCAATGATTTAACCATTGAAGTGGTGGGCGGTGGTACCAACCGCCATGCCATCGCATTGCCGGAGTTTGGCCTCGAAAGTGCTTTGCCCGGGGGCCTAACGCCGATTATCCAAAGCGATCTGGCACGTACCGGTGTGTTTTCGTTTGTCGATCCCAATAAGGTCAATAACCGTCCGATTGACCCAGCGCAAATTGATTACCCCGCGTGGCTAGGTGCTGGCACGATGTCAATTGCAGTCGGCAAAGTGACGGCAGGTGCTGGTGGTACGATTACGGTCGAATTTCATTTATTCGATGCGGCACGAAAAACCCGCTTAACTGGTGCCAGCTTTAGCATTCAACCTAACCAGTCGCGCCAATTAGCTCACCGTATTGCTGACATGATTTATGAAGCGATTACCGGCAAAAAAGGGATTTTCGGCACACGTATTGCCTATGTGATTAAGCACAGCGCCAACAGCTATTCCCTACAAGTGGCGGATGCCGATGGAGCCAACGGGTTTACGCTATTGCGTTCTTCCGAGCCGATTATCTCGCCAGCTTGGAGCCCCGAGGGAGGACGCTTGGCGTATGTTTCTTTTGAAAGCAAAAAACCGGTTGTCTATGTGCATGATGTCAGCAGCGGTAGCCGCCGTGCGGTTGCTAACTTCAAAGGCTCCAACTCAGCGCCAGCATGGAGTCCCGATGGTAGCCGCCTTGCCGTGGTCTTAACGCGCGATGGTCATTCACAAATTTATGCTGTCTCGGCCAATGGTGGCGAAGCAGTCCGCTTGTCTAACAGCAACGCCATTGATACCGAACCCGCTTACAGCGCCGACGGCAGCCGGATTTATTTCACGTCTGACCGCGCCGGTGGGCCACAAATTTATGTGATGGGCGCCGGTGGGGGAAGCGCACAACGGGTGACTTTCGAAGGCAACTACAATGTCTCGCCTACACCTGCACCAGATGGCACCGCATTAGCCTTTGTCCGCCGTGAGGCAGGTCGTTTCCGTGTGATGGTGCAAGAAACGGCCACCGGCCAAGCGAACTATGTTACTGACACCCATTATGATGAATCACCTAGCTTTGCACCGAATGGACAAATGTTGGTCTATGCCAGCGAGCAAGGCGGGCGAGGGGTTTTATTTACGGTTACCCGCGATGGATCGACAAAAACCCGCTTAACCACCAGTGGCGGTGATATTCGTGCACCGGTGTGGGGGCCATATCCACGTTAGGCAAACCGTGTTTTTTGATTGTGAATGTTGATTGGAGAATTTCATGATGTGGAAAAAAGTCTTATTGGCCACGATGGTTGCAGGTTCGTTAGCCGCTTGCTCTAGCCCCAAAGGCCCAACTGATCCCAACGCCGCCGGTGCTGCTGGCATGAATGGTAAAAATGGTGCCAACGCCAGTGGTATGTACGGTCAAGGTGGTCTGAATGGCAGTGGGAACGGGATGGGCGCGGATGGCAGCGGCAATCCACTGACCGATCCTAAGAGCGTGCTGTCCAAACGCAGCGTATTTTTTGACTTTGATAGCTCGTTGGTCAAAGACGAATACAAACCTTTGGTACAAGCTCACAGCGAATTTTTGAAGAAAAACCAAACTCGCAAAGTGATTATCCAAGGTAATACTGACGTACGCGGCAGCAGCGAGTACAACTTGGCCTTGGGTCAACGCCGCGCTGAAAGCGTGAAAAGCATGATGCGCGTGATTGGTGTCCCAGAAAATCAGTTGGAAGCGGTCAGCTATGGTAAAGAAAAACCCCGTGCCACCGGTATGGGTGAAGCCGACCACGCACAAAACCGTCGCAGTGATATTGTGTACAACGGCGAATAATCTCGTATTGTAGGATTGAAGAACATGCCTTGGGCGGTCAAAATAGACCGCCCAAGCTGTCTATAAAGCGTGTATTTTTCTTCCAATAGTGATTGATTGACGGATGAGTGGAAAAGTGAAAAAGATTAAACTGCCGATGGTGTTGGTATGTAGCAGTGTCTTATTAGCCAGTTGTGCCAGCGTGGGAGAGGTCGACGCAACACGCCGTCAATTGGCTGAATTAAATCAACGTTCACAAGAGCGATTTACCACACTAGAAAGCCGCCTGAGCAATGAACGCTTATTAGAATTGGTGAATCAGGTCGATCGTATGAGCCAAGATATTGCTAAATTGCGTGGTGATATGGAGGTTTTAAACTACACCTTACAAACCACGCAAAAACGGCAAAACGATTTATATAACGATCTCGATTTACGCCTTGCTCCGCTTGAAGGGAAACCCGCTGGGGGCTCTGGTTCGATTACAACTGACCCCAGCATGAGCAATGGCAATCCCGCCACAGCGACCAGCCCTGCGCCCGCCGTCGCCCCCGACCCCGTACAACTCGAATACAGCAAAGCCTTAGAAAGCTTGCGTGCACGCCAATTTAATCAAGCGATTCCGGCACTGAAAAACTTTATCGATAGCCGCAGCAATGCCCCACAAGTGGCCGATGCCCAATACTGGCTTGGTGTCGCCTATACCGCCGAACGGCAGTGGAAAAACGCCATCGCGGCACATAAATCTTTCGTTGATGGCCACCCCAATCACGCTAAAGTCCCAGAAGCATTACGCAATATCGGAAATTGTTACCGCGAATTGGGTGATAAAGCTGGCATGAAAACAGCTTGGGATAGTCTATTAAAACGCTTCCCGAAAAGCGAAGCCGCAGCCAAAGTCAAACAACAATTAGCTGCCCAAAACGGTTAAACAGACTGTACCAAACCGGCACGATAGGGTCTTGCACATCTCAAGATAAGACACACGGTCTTGTCTCATCAGACAGCCACCAAGCCCTAGGAAAATTTGCGGTACAATCATGAGTCTTTTTTGACGGATTTTTTGCCATGATTGACATCGGTATTGTGATGGGCAGCAACAGCGATTGGCCCGTAATGGAACATGCAGCGCGTATTCTGCGTGACTTTGGTGTTGCGTTTGAAACACGCGTGGTGTCTGCTCACCGCACCCCTGATTTGTTATTTGACTATGCCGCGACTGCTGAGCAACGCGGCCTCAAAGCCATTATTGCTGGTGCAGGGGGGGCGGCTCACTTACCCGGTATGTTAGCGGCAAAAACGGCTGTGCCTGTGTTAGGCGTGCCGGTACCGTCGAAATACCTGCGTGGCGAAGATTCTTTGCTGTCGATTGTGCAAATGCCCAAAGGTATTCCAGTGGCTACGTTTGCCATTGGTGAGGCCGGTGCCGCCAATGCCGCCCTGTTTGCCGTTGCCATGTTAGCAAATGAACAACCGGCATTACGCGATGCCCTTGCTGCTTTCCGACTCAAACAAAGCGAAACCGTCTTGGCAATGACCCTGCCGGAGGTTGAGTGATGGCAGCGATTCTTCCTCCTGCCATGCTAGGTATTTTAGGTGGCGGTCAGCTCGGGCGGATGTTTACCGTGGCCGCCAAAACAATGGGGTATCGTGTCACGGTGTTAGACCCCGACCCGATTGCCCCTGCTGCTGAATTTGCTGATGTGCACCTCTGTCATGCCTATGATGACAGCGAAGCACTCCAGACCTTAGCGAAAACCTGTGCAGCGATTACCACCGAATTTGAAAATGTCAACGCAGACTCCATGCGCTGGCTCGGTCAGTTTGTACCGGTTTCGCCCTCTGGTGACTGTGTCGCGATTGCACAAAACCGCATCAGCGAAAAAACATGGATTAACAAAGCCGGCCTCGCCACTGCCCCTTATCTTGCTATTACCTCTGAGGCGGATCTCGCCACAGACCTGACCCCTTATCTTCCCGGCATCCTCAAAACAGCCCGCCTTGGCTATGACGGCAAAGGCCAAATTCGTGTGCAAACAGCGGCGGAAGTCGCTGCGGCCTATCAACAATTAGGTGCCAACGACTGTGTGCTAGAAAAAATGTTGGCGTTAAAGAGCGAAGTCTCTGCTATCGTCACCCGAGTCTCTGATGCACAAATCAGTTGTTTTCCTGTGGCAGAAAACCATCACGCTAACGGTATTTTAGATGTCTCGATTGTGCCGGCACGAGTCTCTGCAGAATTGGCCGAACAAGCGCAAACGATGGCAAAACAACTGGCAAGCGCACTGAACTATGTTGGGGTGTTGGCAGTTGAGTTCTTTGTCTTGGCTGATGATCGTTTAGTGATCAATGAAATTGCACCACGGCCCCATAATTCAGGGCACTATACCCTCGATGCCTGTGCCTGTGACCAATTCCAACAGCAAGTTCGCGCTATGTGTGGCTTACTACCCGGGGACAGCCGTTTATTATCCCCTGTGGTTATGGTAAATCTGTTGGGAGACAGCTGGGGGGAAGATCAAAGCGAACCCAATTGGGCGGTGTTGATGGAAGCTCCTAACGTGCATTTACATCTTTATGGTAAAAAATCGGCACGTCCCGGCCGTAAAATGGGACACTTTACCGTCTTATCTGCCACCGCAGATGAAGCCTTAGAGCAAGCCCGCGCGATTCAAGAAACGCTCTAATAGACGGCGGATAAGTCGCTTCCACATCCTTTTTTATGACTGAACACAGAGAGAACTATGGCAACAGCTATTTTAATTGATGGTGCGTTTTTCCTGCACCGCTATCGCGCTTTAATGACTGAATCGACCCAGCATAACCCAGAGGATGTGGCGTCGATGATGATGCGGTGGGCACTGTCTCATCTCAACCAAAATGATGAGCGTCGCGACTTGTATCGTATTTTTTACTACGATTGCCCACCCTTGGACAAAAAAGTCACCTTGCCAATCAGCAATACGCCATTCGATTTTGCTGAAACCCACGAAGCCCAGTTCCGACACGGTTTGTTTGATGAGCTGCGGCGCAAACGTAAACTGGCATTGCGGCTGGGGTATCTCGCCGACACCGGACAATGGACCATTAAGCCAACCGTGATGCGGGCACTGTTGCGTGGGGAAAGACAATACAACAGCTTGCGCGATGAAGACTTTGCCTACGATGTGCGGCAAAAAGGGGTCGATATTCGGATTGGACAAGATATCGCCTCGTTGGCGTATAAGAAGTTAGCTGACCAAATTGTGTTATTTGCCGGTGATGCTGATTTCGTCCCTGCTGCTAAATTGGCACGACGAGAAGGCATCGACTTTGTGCTCGACCCGATGTGGAAATCGATTCCCCCAGAATTGTTCGAGCATATTGATGGCCTACGTTCAACCTGCCCACGCCCTATTCGTGATGGTGTTGGCATCGGGCCCACCAACACGCTGCTACCATACCCACCGAACACCAGTAGCTATCCTCCAATTAGCTCGATTTAACTGATTGCCTCTTGTAAGGACATGTCATGACCGGCCTCACCACATCGCACCTCAATAGTTTGAAAAAAATTTATTCGGGCAAGGTGCGGGATTTGTATGAAATTGACGACAAACGCATGTTAATGGTTGCAACTGATCGTTTGTCTGCTTTCGATGTGATTTTGAATGAACCCATCCCAGAAAAAGGCAAAATCCTGACCGCCATTTCTAACTTCTGGTTTGCCAAATTACAGCATGTGGTACCTAACCACTTGACGGGAGAGCAGGTTGCCGATGTGCTGTCAGGCGACGACTTAGCCCAAGCCGAGGGCCGTTCGGTGGTGGCTAAACGCCTCAAAGCCATCCCAGTCGAAGCGATTGTTCGCGGCTATTTGGCTGGTTCCGGTTGGAAAGAATACCAACAACACGGCAGCGTCTGTGGTATTGCGCTACCGGCTGGTTTGCGTGAAGCCGATCAGCTGCCTGAACCCATCTTTACACCCTCGACCAAAGCCGCCGTCGGCGATCACGATGAGAATATTTCGTTTGCACAGTGTGAGGCCTTGATTGGGACTGAATTGGCCAACAAGGTACGTGATACAGCGATTGCCTTGTATGTCGCAGCAGCAGAATATGCTGCCAGCCGTGGCATTATTATCTGTGACACCAAATTTGAATTTGGTTTGGACGAAGAGGGGACGTTAACGCTGATGGATGAAGCGTTGACACCCGACTCCAGCCGTTTTTGGCCAGCAGATAGCTATGCCCCCGGCAGTAACCCACCTAGCTTTGATAAGCAATTTGTGCGTGACTGGTTAGAATCAACGGGTTGGAACAAAACCCCCCCAGCCCCCACCGTACCGGCTGAAGTGGCACAAAAAACCGCTGACAAATACCGCGAAGCGCTCACCCGTCTCACGGCTTAATCGAGATCAGCAACAAAAAACCGCAGGGTAATGACACACTGCGGTTTTTTATTGCCCAAGAAAAACGAACAATCAGCTTTTCTTATCTGCCTTGGTTACAGTCGCCGCAGGTGCGGTTGTCTCAGCTTTAGCAGCAGTCGCACCGGCCAAGAAACCGTTTAATCGAGCAATATCATCTTCGACCAACACACCAGCACTGGCGCGTAAACGCAGCGTGCTGACCAAGTATTGATAACGGGCCTCCGCTAAATCACGGCGAGCTTGGAACAGTTGTTCTTCGGCATTCAGGATATCAACATTGGTGCGCAAACCAGCAGTAAAGCCCATTTTTGTCGAATGTAACGCACGTTCGCTGGACTTCACCGCTTGTTCATAACCTCGCACTTTACTCACACCACTGAGCGAGGCTGTGAAATAGCGCGTAATGTCCAACTCCACCCGATGGCGAGCCGCTTCGAGCTCTTGCCGCGCTTGTTCGCGTTTCGCTAAAGTTTGATCGCTCAATGCCCAGCTATAACCACCGCTGAAAATCGGAATACTCACTTGTACGCCGATAGATCGCGTGCGGTTTTCTTGGTTGAGTGTTGAGACCGTATCCGAGACTGTTTTACTCAGCGAGCCGATCATGTCCACCGTGGGTAGATGACCTGCCCGCGCCTTATCGACTTCTCGCGCAGCAATCTCTAACGCATGTTCACCTGCACGAATATCTGGGCTGTTTTGTCGTGCAACATCGACCCATTCTTCTAGTGTGGCG
This sequence comes from Aquaspirillum soli, assembly GCF_054781915.1. NCBI lineage: Bacteria > Pseudomonadati > Pseudomonadota > Betaproteobacteria > Neisseriales > Aquaspirillaceae > Aquaspirillum > Aquaspirillum soli. Next base: position 114,092 of record NZ_BAAGTM010000005.1, read on the forward strand.
GGTACGGGTGCGGACAAGGGGAACTCATCACCCAAGATATGCAAGGCATCGGGCACAGCACCGGTTAATTCCTGCAAACTACGCAAAGCAACTTTCAATCGGTCTTGTGCTTCATAACGCTGCGCGATAGCAATATCACGCCGCGCCCGCGCCTCGTCCATATCCGTTACCGTGCCATCGCCAGCACGGTAGAGATTTTCTGCCCGTACCAACTGTTCTTCATAGGCACGTACACGCGCATCCAACAGGGATAAGGTGTTTTGCGCGAGCAGCGCATCAAAGTAAGCACCTGCCACCCGAATGGCTAATTCATTGCTTTTTGCTGCAAATACCGCATCACTGTAACTGACACGGGCGCGCCCTTGCCGAAACTCGCTGACTTTGCGCCAATCAAACAATGATTGACGCAACTGGATACCATAGTTCTTACTGTCGTAATCCAAATCAGATTGGGTGATTCGACCAGTAAAGCCAGGTTGTAACCGGACACCAACAGTCTTACCACGATATAAGCTAGCCGATACCTGTGGTAACAGGCCAGCCACAGCTAACTCATCATTTTTCTGGCCAGCTTGATGCTCAGCCATTGCCGCGCGATAGGTTGGATCATTTTGTTTGGCGGCCTGATAGGCCTCCAACAAATTCAGCGCATAGGCTGGCATCGCACATAACGACACCAAAACAGCACCAACAAGGGGTTTTAGCGAAAGACGCGCCATCGAGATTAGTCTCCGGTAAACGCAATATTCATACGGTCAATAAGGGGTTTCAGCAGGTAATTTAACATAGTTCGCTCACCCGTTATCAATAATGCGGTAGCGGGCATCCCGGGACGAATTTTGTGTACACCTAACATTTTCATGCCTTCCGGTGTCACCTGAACCTTAACCGAGTAATACGGCATCCCCGTTTTTTGATCGACCACACTGTCAGCCGCTACCACTTGCACCGTACCCGGAATGTTTGGCGTTTGGCTGTGGCTGAACGCAGGGAACTGAATTTCCACCGGTAAACCAACATGCACCTTATCAATCAGATTGGTTGGCACTTGCGCTTGAATAATCAACGGCTCGTTGTGCGGCACCACATCCATCAATGGTTCACCGCTGCGAATCACACCGCCCACGGTATGGATGTTTAACCCCACCACTGTCCCATCAATCGGCGAACGAATCAGCGTATTTTTCGCTTCATAATCCAATGCCGCCATGCGGTCAGCCAACGACTGCACTTCTTTTTGCACATCAGTAAGCTGAGACTCAACCTCTTTTTGATATTCCTGTTGTCGGTTTAACACCCGCAATTTCAGCTCGGAAATTTGGTTGCGAGTCCGGCCGATATTGGCAATGTCCTCCGCTAAACCAGCGGCAATTTGCGACACATTACGCTCTAACTCGAACATCCGATTGCGCGGCACAAAACCTTTATCTGCCATATCACGGATATTAGCGAGTTCTTGTTTTAACGAGCGCAACTGTGATTCGCGGTTGACCTTAACTTCTTCCAAGCCGCGTAACTGTTGCTGTGCACCAGCCAGATTTTCATTCAGAATGCTGATTTCATTACGCAAAGCGGTACGGCGAGATTGAAATAACTGCTCTTGTAAAGCAATTGCATTGGCAACCCGCTCATCTTGCTGTTGGATTTTGTCGAGCATGGGAGAAAAATCAATTTTCTCAGCATTCATCCGTTCAGCCGATAAACGCGCTTCTACGGCGGCAGCAATGATGTATTGCGCCTGAGTCATACCCAATTGAGCTTCGGCCTGTGTAGCATTCAAGCGCACCAACACTTGGTCTTTTTTCACCGCCTGACCATCTTTTACTTCGATTGCATCGATGGTGCCACCGGTTAAGTGTTGAATGGTTTTGCGGTTACCCGCGACAGTGACCGTCCCGTTTGCTGGCACCCCAGCATCCAACGGAGCAGTGGCTGCCCACAACATAAACAAACCAAAGCCACCGACCAATACCCACATCCCCCAACGAGAAACCCGACTTGCATCAGTATCCACTTTCGGATTTTGTCCTTCGGGGGTTTGGCTGCGACCGCGTTCAAATAAATTTTCTAACCACTTCATCGCCTATTGTCCTTCTCTGACCATCAAGCAGACGCATCGCCAACCGCAGGGCGGGCAGCGGGAACCACTTGTGTTGGGGCGGCTGCCGCTTGCTGTGCGGCGGCTTGTTGTGCCTGCTGTGCTTGCTGCATCAAAGCGGCTAAGACTTGGTCACGTGGGCCATATAACTGCATCACACCATCACGCAACACCATCAACTTATCAACAGCATTGATGATATTGGTACGATGGGTAATCAAAATCACGGTTTTCCCTCGTGCTTTTAGATCACGAATGGCACCTACCAACGCCGCTTCACCCACATCATCCAAATTCGAGTTCGGCTCATCCAACACAATTAAGGCAGGATTGCCATACAACGTACGCGCCAAGCCGATGCGCTGTTTTTGACCACCGGATAACATGCCACCATCTGGCCCTAAGCGGGTGTCGTAACCTTGTGGGAAGCGCAAAATCATCTCGTGCACACCGGCACGTTGTGCGGCATCAATCACCTGATTGGAGTCCATATCACCGAAACGGGCGATGTTTTCTGCAATCGTGCCTTCAAACAACTCAATGTCTTGAGGCAAGTAACCGATGGAGGGCCCTAACTCGTCTTTATTCCATTGGAAAATGTCTGCACCGTCCAAACGCACCTTACCCGCTTGTGCCGGCCACACCCCGACCAATAGTCGTGCCAGCGTCGATTTACCCGAAGCCGAAGGCCCAACCACACCCACCACATCACCGGCCTGAATCGTGAAATTGAGGCCTTTCAGAATCGGGACTTGGCCACCGGGAGCACCTGCCACCACATTTTCAACCAGCATATTGCCTTCTGGTTTTGGCAATGGCATCCCTTCACCACGGACAGGATGGTCTTTTAACAAGCCTTCCAGACGGGAATAGGCAGCACGGGCGGAAATCAACTGTTTCCAAGTTCCGATGGCCATTTCCACTGGCTGCAACGCACGGCCCATCAAAATCGAAGCCGCAATCATCATCCCCGGGGTAATTTTGCCTTCAATCGCTAACAACGCACCGGCACCTAATGCCAACGATTGCAGAGAAATCCGTACAAACTTGGTGATGGCACTGATTTTTGCAGCGCGGTCGGAAGCCAACGTTTGGTTTTCCAAAATTCGCATGTGCTGCGCAAACCATTTTTCACGGATGGCAGGCAACATCCCCATCGCTTCGATCACTTCTGCATTACGCAAGTTGTTATTGGCGAAAGCACCAGCGGCAATCGAGGCTTGGTTTGCTTCAGCCAGTGGTTTGCGCGTTGCGATTTCTGTTGCATAAGCCAAGGCAAATAAAATCAACGCCCCAACCACCACAATCGAACCTAACAAGGGGTGGAAGAAGAAACAGAAAATCAGATAGATCGGTGTCCACGGCGCATCAAAAAAGGCAAACAGACCTTGGCCCGTTAAGAATTGGCGCACCGAGGTTAAATCGTGAATCGCTTGTGCCGCATTACCACCAGTACGGCGCAAGTTACGCTCAAATGCCGCTGTAAAAGTACGGTTGTTGAGCTGCATGTCCATCTGGTTACCCACTCGGATTAACACCGAGGAGCGCACCAGCTCTAATAATGACATCAAGGCATACAGCCCGAGGGTCATCGCGGTCAGCATCAACAAAGTAAATTCATTGCTCGATGCCAGCACGCGGTCATAGACCTGCATCATATAAATCGAAGGCATCAGCATCAGCATGTTAATCACAAAGCTGAAAGCACCGACCTTGTAAAAGGTTTTGCGAAAACCGAACAGTATTTCGCCCAGCTCGCTACGTTTATCGAACAGTTTTTTCATAACGAAGACAAAACAAGCCGCACAGGCTTACCAAGAATGACAAGGCCACGATTTTAACATGGGGCCATCACCACACCGCGCTCATTGAAAATGGATATGTAACCGCCTGTACCAAACAAAATATTCTGTACTAATGCAAAAAATGTCCTGCAAGCAACAGGTTTTGTGCGCCAAGTCAAAAAGCAGCGGCGAGGTATGTCATAATCTCCTTTTTGCAAACAGGGATACACCGGCAATGCATCGCAGTGAGCTGATTGGCATACTTGATGACGCACTTGAACCTCATCGTTATAAAGATTATGCACCCAATGGCCTACAAGTCGAAGGCAAGGCCGAGATTACAAAGGTGTTGTTTGGGGTAACGGCGAGTGAAGCATTGATTGATGTCGCTATCGCCAAACAAGCCGATGCAATCATCGTGCATCACGGTTATTTCTGGAAAAATGAAGACAGCCGAATTCTCGGTATAAAACGTCGTCGTTTAGCAAAGCTGCTTGCACATGACATCAATCTTATTGCCTACCACCTGCCTTTAGATGCCCATCCACAACTGGGCAATAATGTGCAACTGGCCGAAGAATGCGGTTGGATTGTTGATGGTTGTACTGGGGAAAACAACTTGCTGTGGTATGGACATCCTTCAGCCACAGTATCGCTGGCAGACTTTGCCAACACAATTGAACAGCGTTTACAACGTGCGCCCCTTGTTCTCGGTAAAACCGACCGAGCCATCCACCGTATTGCGTGGTGTACAGGCGGCGCAGACAGCTTTTTTCCTCAAGCCATCGAACTTGGGGTGGATCTGTTTATCACGGGAGAGGCATCCGAACCTTGCGCGCATCTCGCGGCAGAAAGTGATGTCGCATTTATTGCCGCCGGACACCACGCAACAGAACGCGGTGGCGTGCGGGCAATGGCAGCTTGGCTAGACCGACATGAAGAGCTCGATTGTGAGTTTGTCGATCTCTGGAACCCAATCTGATTCTGACCAGTCCTAAACCCACCAACTAACTTTTTCGCATACGCGCTTTAATAGGTGGGAGGGTATCGGGTAGAATCAGGCGATTTTAGCTCGATTTTTCTCGTTTTGAGGTGAATGTAATGAGTGAACAACACGTTGATCAGGGGCGTCGCCGGTTTCTGACCGTAGCCACTGGTGCACTCGGCGGCGTGGCAGCAGCAGGCGTTGCTACACCCTTTGTGCTAAGTTTTTTTCCATCCGAACGCGCGAAAGCAGCCGGTGCGCCAGTTGAGTTAGACATCAGTAAACTCGAACCTGGCCAGCAAGTCACTGTTGAATGGCGTGGTAAGCCGGTCTGGGTATTAAGCCGTACCCCAGAACAGCTACAGAACTTGGCCAAACTTGATGGCAACCTCGCCGATCCCGCTTCTGATGCGCCCCAGCAGCCTGCCTACTGCAAAAACGCACATCGTTCTATTAAACCAGAAATTCTGGTGACCATCGGGATTTGTACCCACTTGGGCTGTTCCCCTACCCACCGTCCCGATCTGGCACCTGCCGACTTAGGTGCTGATTGGTTAGGTGGTTACTATTGCCCCTGTCACGGTTCTAAGTTTGATCTGGCAGCGCGCGTTTACAAGGGGGTGCCTGCGCCGACTAACCTCGAAATTCCACCACACAAATATCTCAGCGATACCATGCTGTTGATTGGTGACGATAACTAAGTAAGGGTGAGAAACAGATGAGCAAGCAACAAGGTCTCCTTGACTGGATCGATGCCCGCTTCCCGCTGACATCGACCTGGAAGGCGCACGTTTCGGAATACTACGCACCGAAAAACTTTAACTTCTGGTACTTCTTTGGCTCGCTGGCACTGTTAGTGTTGGTGATTCAAGTCGTTACCGGTATTTTCCTGACCATGAACTACAAGCCTGATGCGGCCACCGCTTTCTATTCGGTGGAATACATCATGCGAGACGTAGCAGGGGGATGGATTATCCGCTATATGCACTCCACCGGTGCCTCGATGTTCTTTGTGGTGGTGTATCTGCATATGTTCCGTGGTTTGATCTACGGTTCTTACAAGCAACCTCGCGAATTGGTGTGGGTGTTTGGTACCTTGATTTTCTTGGTGCTGATGGCTGAAGCCTTTATGGGCTATCTGTTACCTTGGGGCCAAATGTCCTTCTGGGGTGCACAGGTGATTGTGAACTTGTTCGCAGCAATTCCTGTGATTGGTCCAGATTTGTCGGTGTTCATCCGTGGTGACTTCGTGGTGGGTGATGCAACCCTCAACCGCTTCTTTGCCCTGCACGTGATTGCTGTTCCACTGATTTTGATCGCTTTGGTTGTCGCTCACTTGGTAGCGCTGCACGAAGTGGGTTCGAACAACCCAGACGGTATCGAGATCAAAAAGAACAAAGATCCAGAAACCCACATCCCATTGGATGGCATTCCATTCCATCCTTACTACACCGTTAAAGATATTCTCGGTGTAGCGGTGTTCTTGATTGTGTTCTCGTCCATCGTGTTCTTTGCACCAGAGATGGGCGGCTACTTCCTCGAGCGGCCAAACTTCGACCCAGCCGATCCGCTGAAAACCCCTGCGCACATCGCGCCAGTGTGGTATTTCACTCCGTTCTACGCCATTTTGCGTGCTATTCCTTCCTTCTTCGGCACCCAAGTTTGGGGTGTGTTGGGGATGGGTGCAGCAGTGGTATTGATCGCCTTCCTGCCATGGTTGGATAAATCACCCGTCAAATCGGTGCGCTATCGCGGTCCACGCTTCAAGTTCATGTTGGTGTTGTTTGTGATCAGCTTCATCGGTCTGGGTATTTTGGGTGCATTGCCATCCACTAACGTCCGTACCGTGATTGCACAGATTCTGTCGATCATCTACTTTGCCTTCTTCCTTGGCATGCCGTTCTATACCAAGAACGACGTTGGCCCTGTCGCCCCGCCTGCACGCGTGACCGACAGCAATTTGGGTCGTCAGTTGAAATTCTTGGTGCTGTTTGCACTGGCAATTGGCGGTGCTGCTCTGTTTGCCAAGTTTGTTTAATCGAGGGAACCGGCTGAAATGAAAAAGTTTATCCGTCATCTGATTGCCGCTGCAGCCCTCGCGGTGCCGGCTTCGGTGTTTGCTGCAGGTGCTTCGGTGCCGTTGGACAAAGCGCCGATTGACATTCAAAACGTTGAATCTTTGCAACGCGGTGCACAGATTTTCACTAACTACTGCCTAAGCTGTCACAGCGCGCAAGCCATGCGCTACAACCGCTTGACCGATTTGGCACTGAGTGAAAAACAAATCAAAGAAAACCTGATGTTTGCAACCGAAAAAGTCGGTGACACCATGAAAGTGGCAATGGCACCGGCTGACGGCAAAAAATGGTTTGGTGCTACCCCACCCGATTTGTCTTTGATTGCCCGTGCTCGTGGCGCAGATTATCTGTATAGCTATCTGCGTGGCTTCTATCGCGACCCAAGCCGCCCAACCGGTTGGAACAATAAAGTGTTCGACAAAGTGGGTATGCCTCACATCATGTGGGAATGGCAAGGCGACCAAGTCATGGAAACCGTCAAGGGTAAAGACGGCCACGACACACACGAGTTGAAATTGGTGAAAGCGGGTGCGTTCACTAAGATCGACGAGAACGGCAAAGCCAATACCGCCGAATTTGATAGCCGGATGGCCGACTTGACCAATTACATGGTCTATATGGCAGAGCCAATGCAGGTTAAACGCCAGCAAATCGGTTATGTGGTCTTGATGTTCTTAGTGTTGTTGCTGTTACCTTTCGCTTATTTCCTGAAGAAGGAATACTGGAAAGACATCCACTAAGCAACACGATGGTGGCAAAAATGGCGGGGGATACCCCGCCATTTTTTATGTCTAACGCAAAACGTCTATCACTGCAGGTAGATACTCGGGAAAACAGGAAAAACTATGATCACCACCCTCGACATAGTCCAAACGCTGGCAACCTCGATAGTAAGCCAACGCTTGTTGCGCATCTAAGGTTTCATCCCCACTCGCCAACATCAACCAATAGCGTTCAGGGTGAATAGACTTTGGTTCGAGCACAGCCAAGGCATCAATCATCTCGGGGGTCACGGTGACCTCTTGGGCAGAGTAGTAATAACGATGTGTCCCTAAAAAATGATGGGCCAATTGATGGGGACGGACAGCAGGGTTAATCAACACCGCCGCAAGGCCATAGCGTTCAGCCACCACTGTCGCGAAAAACCCACCTAATGAACTACCCATGACGACTAACTGGGTTAGATCTTGTTCTGCCAACCATCCATCCAACAACTGCATCACAGCATCGGGGTTGGCAGGTAATTGTGGTGCGAATAACTGTTCAGATTGCCCCAACTCGGCAAATTTTGCAGCCAACTGCCGCGATTTAGCTGATTCGGGGCCGGATAAAAAACCATGCAAGTACAACAGTTTTTTCATCAAACAAATCCCATCATCTGACCATGACCACCACGCTGACTGCGCCGTGTTTTCACTTCTTCGCTCAAGCGTTGTAAGAAGCCCTCAGCAGAAAACGTTTTACGCAGTAAATAGGCCTGCCGTTTCACTACTGCAAAATCACCAGGGGTTAAACCATCCAACCGCGCCAGCTGTTGTTTAATTTCCAAACCCAAACGACCGGCTTTACCTTGTAACGCCTCTTGCACAAACAGCGTTTCGCGCTGCGCGATGTTAAGTGCCTGAAATTCAATTTTGAACACAAAACGCCGCAATACCGCCGGATCTAAACCAGAGAATAAATTGGTGGCACAAATAAACACTCCCGAAAACTGCTCCATCTGTTTTAGCAACTCGTTCACCTGAGTCACTTCCCATGAACGTTGCGCATCCTCACGTGAGCGCAATAAGCTGTCAGCCTCATCCAAAAACAAAATGGCTTGCGATTGTTGGGCTTCTTGAAACATAGCGGCAATATGTTTTTCGGTTTCGCCCACATATTTATCCAACAATTGCCCCGCCGTTTTCGCGACTAAAGGCCGTTGCATCTGTTCGGCAATATGTTGCACAAACGAGGTTTTACCCGTCCCGGGTGGGCCGTACAAACACAAACTACCTTGGCCGTGATGTTGCAATGCCGCGACGACCTCTTCCGCAGAAAACTCGCCTTTGAGATTGAGAAAAGCCGTGGAAAAACGGGTGGCAGCGGCTTGATGGTGTTGTGATGGCAATTCTGGCTGGTGTAACGCGGCTTTTGCATTTTGTAATGCCAACATAAAAGCCGCTTCTTGCTCGGCGGTTGCTGATGCACGGGCAAAGCGTGCTGCACTGGCCACTTGTGCCGGCGCTAGGCTATCGTCTTGCGCTAAACGAGCCACAGTAGCCGACGACACCGTTAAGTCGTGCAAATGACGGGCCAAAATTTTGCCACGCACAGCAAGCGGGGGAACCGGAATTTCAAGGTGAAACGAGAAACGACGCAAAAAGGCAGGGTCAATCTGATGCACGCGGTTAGCAATCCAAATCCCCGGTACCGGATTGCTTTCTAAAAGCTGATTTACCCACGCTTTACGATAACCGGAACGCTGATGGTGGTTTTCATCATCATCGGGAAAGACATCTTCAATTTCATCAAACACCACTACCGACCGCCGCGTTTGCGCCAAAAAACGCTGGGTTAATGCAAACGACTGCATCCGTTGCGAGGGGCGCAGCGGCTCTTTGTCATCATCTTCCGCGCTAACGCTATAGCCTTCAGCGCGCAATTCTTTAACCAACAGACGTGCTAATTGGCTTTTACCTGTCCCCGGTGGCCCATACAGCAATACATTGGCCCCAACTTGCTTTTTTTGCAGCACTTGACGCAAAAAGGCAGTCAGTGGTTTCAGCGCCGAGGCGAGGTGGGGATAGTCTCCACGCTTTAGTTCTGGCGCACTCACCGGCGCGCACGCCCGCCGCATCAAACCATCAATATCCTGAATTTCTTCATTGAAAATTTGTTGCCCGATATTATCAAGCGAGAATAAATCTTCTAAATCACTATCACTGCGCTCAATCCGCAAAAGACCATACATTTCTAATAGATTGTCACGCCGCAATACAGTACGGGCAGCTTGATCGTCAATGCCTAAGAAAATCGCCACCGCTTGGGTGGCACGTAAATTTTTTGGTTGGCGCAGTCGGCGCAAAATCAGGCTAAAGTCCTGTTGGTTATGGCGCACTGCAGTAAATTGCAACAGGCGGCTACTATTGCGATCTAGCCCTAAACGCTTTTCTAGCTCTAATACAATGGGTGGCAGTGACGTTTTTTCTTGTGCAGTCTGTTCTACTCGTTGCAACGCTCGGCGCAACATGGCTTGTAAACGTTGTGGACGCAACAAGGCCACCGACAGCGGATGTGGTTCTTCAGGGCGCTCACTGCCCATGTTTTTAATCAGAAAATCCAATCCCTCATCTTCTTCGTCCACCAATTGATGAGCAATTTGATAACGGCGAATTTCTTCACTAAAAGCCTCAGGCAACCACGGTAATAACAAACGTGCCAAACGTTGTTCAGCGTGGTTAATTAACAAAGCGCTGGCTGAAGGCAACGCCACCATCAAGCGCAACAAATATAACGCTGCCAGCTCGTCTAAACGATCGAGGGGATGAGGGTCAATGGCTGGCGGGGGTGAAGATGGCACAGCAATACGGCGAATAGAAGAGGTTTGTGCAGACATAAACTCATCCCAAGAAAAACAACAAAGACAAACAAAGCGAGACTACTGCGGCTGAGTGTTGGCCTCCTGCGTCCGGCGGAAACAGCTTAACATGCCATATCCGACTGCCAGAAATAAGCACATAGCACACGCCAGCCAGAGGGGATCATCCCACAAAAGCGGTGCAATGGCGCCAGCCACCAAGCTTGACAGTGCCGTTTGGGTAAACCCTTGCATCGATGACACCGTACCACGTAAATCGGGAAACCGATCAAGCAAAAACAGTGTGATTGTTGGCGCTGCCAGTGACATCCCCACCGCATATAACGCCATCGGCAATACGCTCCAAGGCAAAGCCGGTGGCAACATCACACAAACCAGCACATTGGCTACCGCTGCGGTTGCCATAATACGGTAGGCAATCGACACCAACTCACGCGCACTGCGGCGCCCTGCCATCCGACCAGACAGCCACGCACCCAACATAATGCCACTTACCGCAGGGCCAAAAAACCATAAAAACTCAGTCGGCGCGAGGCCCAAATGTCGCATTAAAAACACCGGCGCTGCCGGAATATAAAGGAAAAAACCAGCAAAATTACACGCCACTGCCAAAGCCAAAAAGCGGAAAGCTTGTGTTGCCGCCACGTGGCGATAGCTAGCCAATAGGCTTTTAATTTGCAAAGGCCGTCTGTGTTCTGCTGGATGGGATTCTTGTAATTGCCAACTGCAAAGTAAAAATAAAAACAATCCCACCAAAGCCATAAAAACAAAGATCGAGCGCCACCCCAAGCCCTGATACAGCCATCCCCCAATCACGGGAGCAATCGCCGGTGATAAAGAAAATAACATGGTGACCTGCGACATCAAGCGTTGTGCTGCAGCCCCTTCAAAGGTATCGCGAATAATCGCCCGCCCAACAATCAAACCAGCGCCACCGGATAGCCCCTGTAAAGCACGATAGAACAACAATTCAGGCAGACTATCCGCCGTGGCACAACCCAAAGAGGCGAGGGTAAAGACCAAACAAGCGGTCAAAATCACTGGCCGCCGTCCAACAGCATCCGAAATTGCCCCATGCCACAACATCATCAAACCATAACAAAACAAATACACGGTTAAGGCTTGTTGAATTTCTAATGGTTTGGCGTCGAGAGCATGGCCAATAGTGGCCATCGCCGGTAAAAAAGTGTCGATAGAAAATGGCCCTATCGTGGCCAAGGCTGCCAATAGAAAAGCCAATAAACGCGGAGACACAGGATTTGACATAACAGGGCGTCTAGCGGGATCACCACTAGCGTAATAGAGAAAAGGCGTGGCCCCATGTTAGACCCTCGCCATGCAAACGGCTAGTTTGGAACGGTAACACCATGTATCAAGCAAATGGCTTATTGGCCAACAAATTCAAACGCTCGATTGACAGCCAGAATTTTGCCCCGTATTGTCGCTGCAGATATGTCAATACGTGATGCCTATAAGCATCCACCCGTTCACGAAGGAGACACTGATGAGCGCCTATCCCCATTTACTCGCCCCACTCGACCTAGGTTTCACCACCTTAAAAAATCGTGTCCTCATGGGCTCGATGCACACCGGCTTAGAAGAAGCCCCCCACGGTTTTGAACGGATGGCAGCGTTTTATGCCGAACGTGCACGAGGTGGTGTTGGCTTGATTGTGACTGGCGGTGTTGCGCCCAATGAAAAAGGGCGTGTCTTTGCTGGCGGCTCATTATTAGTCAATGAACACGAGGCAGCTCAACATAAAATTGTCACCAATGCAGTCCACGAGGCCGGCGGTAAAATCTGTATGCAAATTTTGCATACTGGCCGTTATAGCTACCAACCCCACCCCCATGCACCCAGTGCCTTACAAGCCCCCATCAATCCATTTATGCCTGTTGAAATGAGCGAGGCAGAGATTGAACAAACCATCGCCGACTTTGCTCGTTGTGCAAAATTGGCACAACAAGCGGGGTATGATGGGGTCGAGGTAATGGGGTCGGAAGGGTATTTAATCAATCAATTCCTTGCCAGCCGCACCAACCATCGCACCGACCAATGGGGTGGCCCGTTTGAAAATCGGATGCGGTTTGCTATTGCCATCGTCAAGGCGGTGCGCGAGGCAGTTGGCCGTGACTTCATCATTATCTATCGTCTGTCGATGTTAGATTTGGTGGAAGAAGGCTCGAATTGGCCAGAGATCGAACAATTGGCAACAGCAATTGAACAGGCTGGTGCCACACTGATTAATACCGGTATTGGCTGGCATGAGGCACGGATTCCCACCATTGCCACCTTGGTACCACGTGGCGGTTTTGCTTGGGTGACCAAAAAACTGATGGGCAAAGTCTCCATTCCACTGATTACCACCAACCGCATCAACACCCCTGAGATTGCCGAAGACATTCTCGCCAGTGGTTGTGCCGATATGGTGTCAATGGCGCGCCCATTCTTGGCCGATGCCGAGTTTGTACAAAAAGCTGCCGACAACCGTGCCGACGATATCAATACCTGTATCGGCTGTAACCAAGCCTGTTTAGATCATATTTTCAGCGGCAAAATCAGCTCATGTTTAGTCAATCCCCGCGCTTGCCATGAAACCGAGCTCAATCCACAACCTTGCACCGAAGCGAAAAAGATCGCCGTCGTGGGGGCAGGGCCAGCTGGCTTGGCATGTGCCACCACTGCCGCCGCACGTGGCCATCAGGTCACGTTATTTGATGCTGCGTCTGAAATTGGCGGTCAATTTAATATTGCTAAGCAAATTCCGGGTAAACAAGAATTTAACGAAACCCTGCGCTATTTCTCACGTCGTCTTAGCCACACCGGTGTGACAGTGAAACTAGGGCAGCGAGTGGATGCAGAAGATTTACAGGACTTTGACGAAGTGGTGTTAGCCACCGGCATTCTGCCACGGCAACCAGCCATTCCGGGCATCGATCATCCCAAGGTCTTGAGTTATCTCGATGTGTTAAAACATGGTGCCGCCGTTGGTGAAAAAGTGGCGATTATCGGTGCTGGTGGTATTGGTTTTGATACAGCTGAGTTTTTATGTCACGAACCACAGCAACACAACGATACCGCCGCCTTTATGCGTGAGTGGGGGGTCGATATGGAGTTAACGCAACGTGGCGGCCTTGCCCCAAGCGGCCCACAGCCGAGCGCCAGCCCACGCAAAATTTATTTGTTACAGCGCAAGGCCAGTAAAGTCGGTGATGGCTTAGGTAAAACCACCGGTTGGATTCATCGCCAAGCATTGAAGATGAAACAAGTCGAAATGTTGTCAGGTGTCAGTTATGACAAAATTGACGATCAAGGCTTACACATCAGCTTACGTGGTGAAAAATATCTGTTGGCGGTAGACCATATCGTGATTTGTGCTGGCCAAGAAAGCCAACGTGCCTTAGAAGCCCCCTTGCAACACGCTGGTAAAACGGTGCATGTGATTGGCGGGGCCGATGTTGCCAGCGAATTAGATGCCAAACGTGCCATTTACCAAGGTACCCAGCTCGGCAGTCAGCTCTAACCCGCCTTATTGTTGCACCACACACAGCCAAAGCATGATGCTTTGGCTGTTTTCATGCTGAAAAACTTGCCAATGCTTTTTATCAAGCCTAACGATTCTGCGAAGTGCGTAATGCTTGTTTATCGCAAAACAAAAACTGAAAAATCCGCTTGCCGCGCTGATTTGCTTGTGTATTCTTTCTACACCGAGTGATTTCCGACCGAAACACTCGGATATAACAATCTGGAATCCACAAGAGGAGAATTTCGTGAACGCCTTGCTTGCCTTATCGCGCCTTATCGACGCGATTAACCGGCCCTTGGGCAAGCTGATGTATTGGTTGATTTTAGCTTCCATCCTCATCAGCGCCTTAAATGCCTGCCTACGCTATGCCTTTAATATCAGCTCGAATGGCATGTTAGAAATTCAGTGGTATTTGTTTGGGGTGGTTTTTTTGTTCGCCTCTAGCCTGACACTGATGGAAAACGGCCATGTTCGGGTCGATTTTTTCTCCAGCAAATTGTCACCCAAAGGACAAGCGTGGCTGGATGTCTTCGGCACTTTATTTATGTTGTTGCCGATGTGTGTGATCGTAACCTACTACGCATGGCCGATGGCAATGAACTCCTTAGAAATTCGTGAAATGTCATCCGATCCGGGCGGTCTGGTTCGTTGGCCAATTAAACTGGTCATTCCTTTTGCCTTTGCCCTGTTGGGTCTGCAAGGTGTCAGTGAAATGATTAAGAAATTGGCCTTTATCGCCGGCCACCCCGATTATCAACCACAAGCACAGGGGCATTAATATGGCAATGGATGTCATGGCGCCGTTGATGTTTGTCGGCCTAATTGTATTTTTATTGTTGGGCTACCCAGTGGCCTTTGCACTGGCTGCCAACGGGATTGTATTTGCCTTTATTGGCATTGAGCTGGGCATGTTGGGGCCAGAGTTATTACAAGCCCTGCCCGAACGTATTTTCGGCATTATGGCCAACCAAACACTATTGGCCATTCCGTTTTTTACCTTCATGGGCATTGTGCTAGAACGCTCAGGCATGGCGGAGGATTTGCTCGATACCATCGGCCAGCTATTTGGTCCAGTGCGCGGCGGTTTGGCGTATGCGGTCATTTTTGTTGGGGCCTTACTCGCCGCTACCACAGGCGTTGTTTCAGCGTCAGTCATCGCGATGGGCCTGATTTCAATGCCGATTATGCTGCGTTATGGCTATTCAAAAGAAATTAGCAGCGGTGTGATTTGTGCCTCTGGTACTTTGGCACAAATTATCCCGCCTTCGTTGGTGTTGATTGTGTTGGCCGATGTGCTGGGTACGTCAGTTGGTGATATGTACCGTGCCGCGATGATGCCGGGCTTGATTCTGACCGCGTTGTTGGCTGGTTTTATTTTAATCATGTCCATCGTCCGTCCAAGCAGCGTTCCCGCACTCCCTCCCGAAGCACGTACTCGGCGTGGTAAGGCGCTATTGCTGCACACCTTGGTGTCGTTAGTCCCACCCTTAGCATTGATTTTCTTGGTGCTAGGTACGCTGTTTATGGGCATCGCTACACCAACCGAAGGTGGTGCAATGGGTGCGGTCGGCGCCTTGATACTGGCAGCATTGAAACGGCGGTTAAATTTCAAATTGTTGTGGGAAGGAATGGCACAGACCACTCGACTGACCAGCTTTGTGATCTTTATCCTGATCGGCTCGACCATCTTTGCCCTAACCTTCCGTGCAGTAGATGGTGATTTGTGGGTCGAACATTTGATGACATCGATTCCAGGCGGCATTTGGGGCTTTTTAATCGTTGTTAACTTAATTGTTTTTGCCCTTGGCTTTTTCATCGACTTCTTTGAAATTGCCTTTATTTTGTTACCACTTTTGGCACCCGTAGCAGATAAATTGGGAATTGATTTGGTGTGGTTTGGTATTTTGATTGCTTTGAATATGCAAACCAGCTTCCTCACACCCCCATTTGGGTTTGCCTTGTTTTACCTCAAATCTGTCGCGCCACCAAGTGTCACCACAATGAATATTTATCGCGGCGTCATTCCGTTTATTATTATTCAGGTGTTTATGGTGGTATTGGCGATGGCGTTCCCGCAGACCATTACGTTCTTTATGGATAAAAACCATAGCGAAGCGTTCCACGACCCGAATAAGAGCCAGTTAAATCAAGAAATTAGCTCGGAGGATGCACTGAAGCTGTTGGAGCAAGGCAGCGGCCAAGGAGGGGATGATTACGGTAGCGGTAGCAGCGCATGGGATGAACCCAGCACCGAACCCGCAACACCGAATAACACTAATTAAATGATAGACTCAAAAAAAGCCCTCAGACATTGAGGGCTTTTTTATTTATCTTAAATAATGGTATTGACCAGAATTAATATTCCCAGAAAATCCGTTGCAATTCTTTACTGTCTTGGGTTTTGGTTAAAGCAACAGAGGCCAAGATACGGGCTTTTTGTGGGTTGAGGTCATGTGCTACCACCCAATCATATGTATCATCAGGCTGTTCAGCATTACGCAAAACAAAACCGCCAGCATTGACACGAGAAGAGCGAATGATATGCACACCACTTTGGCGAATTTCTTGTAATGCAGGGACGACCTTCGCAGCCACAGAGCCATTACCTGTACCTGCATGGATAATCGCTTTTGCCCCTTGCTGCGTAAACGCCTTGTATGCGGTGTCGGTTACATTGCCATAACCATAAGCGATATCAACTGGCGGCAAGGTATTAATGCGCTTGATATCAAACTCTGAGTTCATCGTGTGGCGTTTAGCTGGCAAACGGAACCAATAGGTTTTTCCCTCGACAATCATACCAAGAGGGCCCCAAGGACTCTTGAAAGCTTCCGTTTTAATGTTGATGGCTTTGCTGACGTCGCGGCCAGAATGAATTTCATCATTCATCGCCACCAACACCCCTTTACCGCGTGAATCTTTACTGCCAGCAACCGCAACGGCATTGTAAAGATTTAACATGCCATCGGCTGACATGGCAGTCCCAGGGCGCATCGAACCAACCACCACGATAGGCTTGTCGGTACGCTGAACTAAGTTAAGGAAGTAGGCGGTTTCTTCCAAAGTATCGGTGCCGTGGGTAATGACTACACCATCAACATCGCTACGTTTCACCAACTCGGCAACATGTTTGCCTAATTGCAACAAATGATCGTTCGTAAAGCTTTCCGATGCAATTTGGAAAACTTGCTCACCGCGAACCTGAGCGATATGACTCAACTCGGGCACACCAGCAATCAATTTGTCGACTGGAACTTTAGCTGCCTGATAGGTTGCGCTATTGGCTGCACTTGCGCCAGCCCCTGCAATCGTCCCACCCGTGGCTAAGATCACCACATTAGGCAATTTTGCCTTGGCCGCTTCTGCATGAGCGGCTTGGTAAGGCAACAAAAACATCATCGCAGCAAAGCAAGGTGCCAGCTTGTGGAGGGTTTTCATCGTTTCTTCCTCTTGAAAACAACGAACAAAAAAAAGCTGCTGAATATTTCACTCAGCAGCCAAGGGGGACAAAATCAGTGTTGCAAAATCTTTGCGAGGAATTGCTTCGCACGATCGGAACGGGCATCGACATTGCCAAAAAATTCTTCTTTATGGCAATCCTCAACAATTTGCCCACGATCCATAAAGATCACACGGTTTGCCACTTTGCGGGCAAACCCCA
The DNA here is from genome assembly GCF_054781915.1 of Aquaspirillum soli. Lineage (NCBI taxonomy): Bacteria > Pseudomonadati > Pseudomonadota > Betaproteobacteria > Neisseriales > Aquaspirillaceae > Aquaspirillum > Aquaspirillum soli. Next base: position 131,804 of record NZ_BAAGTM010000005.1, read on the forward strand.
TTTCGTGGGTGACACACATCATCGTCATGCCTTCTTGAGCCAACTGCACCATGACATCCAACACTTCATTCACCATTTCGGGATCGAGTGCTGATGTGGGTTCATCGAATAGCATCACGATGGGATCCATCGCTAGGGCTCGTGCAATCGCCACCCGTTGTTGTTGACCACCAGAGAGCTGACCAGGGTATTTATGTGCATGTGCCTTCAAGCCAACGCGGTCGAGCAGTTTTAAGCCTTTATCTGTAGCTTCTTCTTTGCTACGACGCAACACCTTCATTTGGGCAATGGTCAGGTTTTCGGTAATCGACAGGTGAGGGAACAGTTCGAAATGTTGGAACACCATCCCCACTCGTGAGCGCAGTTTTGGCAAATCGGTTTTGGGATCGGCAATCGATGTGCCGTCGACCACAATATCACCCTTCTGAAAGGGTTCTAGTGCATTCACACATTTAATCAAGGTCGATTTACCAGAACCCGACGGGCCACAGACCACCACCACCTCGCCTTTTTTGACTTCGGTTGTGCAATCGGTCAAGACTTGAAATTCGCCATACCACTTGCTGACATTTTTAATCGAGATCATACCGTTAACCTTTTTTGCAAACGCTTAACCAATAACGAGGCGGAGAAGCTGATGGTGAAATACACCAGACCGGCAAAAATCAGGAACTCATGCGGCTGGCCGATAATATCGCCCCGTGAACGGGCGGCGTTCAAGAAGTCCATCAAACCGACGGCGTACACTAACGAGGTGTCTTGGAACAAAATAATGCTTTGTTGTAACAACAACGGCGTCATCTTACGGAATGCTTGAGGCAGAATAATCAGCCGCATGACTTGGCCGTAATTCATCCCTAAAGCATAAGCAGCGCCCATCTGTCCTTTGGGAATTGATTGAATCCCTGCTCGCACAATTTCACAGAAATAGGCAGCTTCAAACATCATGAAAGCCACTAAACACGAGGTGAATGCACCAATCGGCATGTCTTCACCTGTGATCCAGCGCAAGACAAACGGCACGGCAAAATAGAACCACGTAATCACCAACAGCAACGGGATCGAACGGAAATAGTTCACATAGGCACCGGCCAATCTCGAGAGCAGAGGATTGTGCGACAAGCGCATCAAAGCCAAGACTGTCCCCAATGCCACCCCACCGATCACGCCCAATACCAACAACTTGAGCGTCATCGCCATCCCTTCCCACATCCCGGGAAGGGCGGGAATAATTGCACTAAAGTCCATTATTTACCTCCCACCGAAATCAGGCCTGGAACGGCTACTTTCTTTTCTACCCAGCGCATCAACAGCATCAAGCTCATATTGAGAGTGAAGTAGATAATCGTTGCTAAGGTAAAGGCTTCAAACAAATTGGCAGTAAATTCAGCAGTTTGTTTGGTCTGTGCCAACAGCTCCATCAAGCCAATCAACGAGGCAACCGAAGAGTTTTTGAAGATATTCAGGAACTCGGAGGTCAGCGGTGGAATGATGATGCGGAAAGCCTGCGGTAACAGAATTTGCGAATAGATTTGAGGTAATTTGAACCCTAAAGCATAGCCTGCGGCAGCTTGGCCTTTAGGCAGCGCTTGAATACCGGTCCGGACTTGTTCACAGACACGAGCAGCGGTAAATAATCCCAAACAGACAACGACGCTCAGATAGGCTGAAGTAGCAGGGTTTAAATCTTGTTTAAACCACATCTCGATCGGTTCGGGTAACAGATCGGGGATTAAGAAATACCAGATAAACAGTTGTACCAACAACGGTACATTACGGAAAAGCTCGACATAGGCTGTGGCCAAGCCAGACAGCCAGCGGTTTGGTACAGTACGCAATACCCCCAATACCGAGCCCAAGAATAAAGCGATTAACCAGCCGATCAACGCAACGGCAATGGTCCAGCCCAAGCCAGAAATAAACCAATCAAGATAAATTTCTTGACCAATTCCAGTGGACTTAAAGAAAACACCCCAGTCCCAGTTGTAATCCATCGACATCCCCTTTTCATGCAGAAACCGGCATTGCACAACATGGCATACCGGTACGCCCTACTGACAACAAGGGGACGAGCCCCTTGTTGTTTATAAACCAACTGGCTTACATTTGTTCGGCAGATTTGTCGGTTGGCTTGGCGATCAGTTGTTTCAACTCATCGCTCATTGGGAAGTTCAGGTTCAGGCCTTTAGGTGGGATGGGCTGTTGGAACCACTTGTTATAAATCTTGTTGATTTCACCTGATTTGTAAGTGGCAACGATGGCATCATCCACCACTTTCTTAAAGGCAGCATCGCCCTTACGCACCATACATCCGTAGATTTCAAACGATTGTGGCTTACCGGTGACGACCCAGTCAGCAGGGTTTTTCGCCTTCGCCATTTCACCGTATAACAGTGCATCGTCCATCATAAAGGCGGCAGCACGGCCCGATTCCAGCATCAAGAACGATTCACCGTGATCTTTTGCGCTGATGATGTTCATGCCCAACTGTTTCTCCACATTCATGGCTTTCAACAGTCGCTCAGAGGTGGTGCCAGCGGTGGTAACAACGTTTTTACCCTTCAGATCAGGGAAATCGTTGATACCAGAGGTTTTCTTGGTCAGCAAACGGGTACCGATTTCAAAAATCCCTACCGAGAAGTCAACTTGTTTCTGACGCTCAAGGTTATTGGTTGTCGAACCGCATTCGAGGTCAACGGTGCCATTTTGCACCAGTGGAATACGGGTTTGAGAGGTGACCAGATTGTATTTGACTTTCAAGCTAGGCAGTTTCAGCTCTTTTTTCAGTGCTTCAACCACTTTCAGTTGCAAGTCGTGAGAATACCCAATCGGCTGGGAAGGATCGTTACCGAGGTAGGAGAATGGAATCGAGGCATCGCGATGACCCAAGACGACAGTGCCCGAGTCTTTGATTTTTTTCAGCGTGCCGGTTAATTCTGCTGCAAAAACCGGCGTCGATAATAGGGCAGCAGCGATAGCAGCCAAAGCGAAAGGGGTAGTACGCATGAAAGAAAGCTCCTCTTTTGTACGAAATAAGCCGATTGTTCTGAGTCAGGCTTTACCCGTCCAATAACGCAGAATCTGTGCCAATTTTGTAACAAACCACAAAAGAAGATAAAACACACAATAAAACAATATATTAAAGAGAGAAGGCTGTGATTCACTTCACAGTAGCCATCAAGCTAACAGTCGAAATTCCGAATTTACGTTTCGTTATCTGTTCGGAATTCCGAACGTTATCGTGTAGCAGACGCCGCCAACTGCGCTATGGCGTAGGCTGCGGCTGCCATGCCAAAACTGGCTGTTACCATCATGCTTGAACCAAAACCGGCACAGTTCAAGCCACTGGCAGTGGCACAGCTTTGGGTTGGATACCGCAAGACTTCGGTAGAATAGACACAGGGAACCCCAAACTTTTTCTTTATATCGCGGGGAAACCCATGATGTTTACGCAGTTGGGCGCGCAATTTGGCGGCAATCGGGTCTTGTGTCGTGCGGCTTAAATCATCAATACAAATTTTAGTTGGGTCAATTTGCCCACCGGCTGCGCCGCTGACAATCAAAGGCTGTCTTTGTCGTTGACACCATGCAATCAAGGCCACTTTAGCGCGGACACTGTCAATCGCATCCAACACAAAATCATAGCGTGGGGCCAAGTAGCGTTCTAAGTTATCGGCTTCGACAAAATCTTCAATTACATTCACGCGACATCCCGGATGAATCAGTGCAATTCGTTCTGCCATCGCCTGCACTTTCGGTTTCCCGAACTCGCCACTGACGGCATGCACTTGGCGATTTACATTCGACTCGGCAACATTATCCAGATCAATCAATGTTAATTCGCCGATACCCGTTCGCGCCAAGGCTTCAGCCACCCATGAACCTACCCCACCAATACCAATCACACAGCAATGTGCTGTGGTAAGACGCTGTTGCGCTGCTTCACCATATAAACGACCAATGCCGCCAAAGCGACGGTTGAGATCCGGTTCGGAGTAGTTTGTGGTTACCATGTTCGGCGAACACCTATACTAAAGGCATGACTGTTGACATCGAATAATTCGAGATTGGCATTTTGTCGACTGACTTCAATACTGCCTAACGCCTGCCAATGACGAGACAGAGGATAGCGATATTCTGCGCGAGCCGTCCAACGTTGGACTCGGCGAGCGAGGCCGTTGGCTAATAAGGGGCTATAGCTGCGATCATCGCGTTGTAAGCTGTAGTTCAAATCAGTATCCAATACACCACCAGCCAACGGCCAACTGGCTGCTGCACGCGCTTCAAGACGCCATTGGCCACCGCCGGCACGCCGGCGGGCGGCATCATCACGTCCCGCACGGAGGATAAAGCTGGTGCGCGCCTGATGATGACAGGAAAGCCCAACAGACAGCGCCGCAAAACGACCATCTAATTCTGGGGTTTGTGGATATTGCCGCCACTCACTGTCCCAACCCACCCGTGGCCGGCAGTCTGCCCATTGCCAATCTTGTGCCAACGAGATCCGCGCTGAACGGTAGAGTGTTTCGCCGTTGTAATGCAAAAAGCTGCTGCCAACAGACAATAAGGCATCCCCTAGTGTATTGGGATGAAGATAGGCCGCGACGGTATCAATTTGGGCATAGTCCACACCGCGTACACTCGGGCTATGACGTAGGCGCATATCACCGTAAAACAAGAGACTGCCGCCCGAATCCAAGGGGTGGGAAAGATCACCATTAAACTCTAGGCTGGCCGTGAGACCGCTTTGCCGGCGGTAACTTTCTGCCAATAACAGCGGTAAATTGCCATCAGGTAAGGTAAGTGTCAGTCGGTCAATACGTGGGGCGCTGGTTAAATTGCTGTCGTAGCCCAAACGAGAAGTTAGATAGGCACGACTGAGCCAAATATGCCCCAAGGCTTGATAGCGCGTTTGTAAAACTGACTCCAGATGGGGAGGGAGGTCAGGTCGAGCGAGGACTTCTTGTAATAACTGACGGGCGGCCCGTGTTTCACCTAAGCTGGTTAAAGCTTCGGCATAATCAATTTTTGCTACCATCAATTCTGGATTAAGCAATAACGCTCGCTCAAGCCGATCGGCAGCATCGTGTGGACGATTGAGAGCATTTAACAATGCACCATGCCATGCTAAATAATGCGCATCACGCTCACAACGCGCAGCATAAGCCGCCACCGCTTGTTCGCGTTGTTTAAGTTCTTCCCATGAATGGGCTGCAGGGACACCGACGCCATGAGGACAGGACAGACTTTCTGCATACAACAGAGGAGAAGAAAGAAGGACGAAAAAATTAATCAGCCAAAGCAGGCGCATAAACACAATGCGGATGTCGCAGTCCTTCGAGTAAGAAAAAGCCCTGCGAGACCACGCTGTTTGGGGTTAATCGCGCGGCCAGACCAGAACCAAGTAAAATGGGTTGTGCCAATTCTGGCGTGAGCATTTGTAGCCGTGCGGCTATCGTGACGGTTTGACCCAAAGCGGTGTGGGCGCGGCGCGTTGCCAGACCAAATGAACCGACTAGGGCTTCACCACTTTCAAGCCCCATCCCTAGTGCCAAAGGTTCGAGACCATATTGCTCCACCTCTGGCAACTCGGCTTCGACTGCAACCAACAAAGCACGAGCCGCAGCCAAGGCATGGATCGGATGATTGTCGCAACGAGAAGGCGCATTCCATACCGCCATGACGGCATCACCTTGGAATGCCTCTACCACACCGCCATAATTCTCTACGATACGAGTGGCACAAGTAAAGAAGTTATGCAGCAACGTCGCCGCTTCTTCTGGGGGACGATTCTCACAAAAAGCTGAGAAATTACGAATGTCAGCAAATAAAACAGTGATATCGCGGCGTTCGGCTTCGATGGTGCTAGAAGGTCGTTTGAGCGCCAATGTGTTGGCCACAGGTGCTGGTAGGTAACTGGTGAGGTTAGCAAATAAACGTTCACGTTCAAAACGAGTGCGCGCATATTCGACCAAAGTCAGCAATAACCCTGCGCTGATGGCAAACCCGGCAGGAAACACCCATCCTAACCACAGTTGTTGTTGTAACAGCAGATGAGCTTGAGCGAAGTAACACACCATCCCCAAACTTAAACCGGTCATTGGCAAAACGACCATTGCCGCCCGTCCACGCCAAGTAGACAGCGCCAACAGCATCAGCGCGATGGCCAATACAGCAATATGTTGTATGACCGAGGCACCACGCGGGGTATATGGTAAGCGTTGATCTAATAAAGCCGACAACCACTGGGCATGTACACCGACGCCACCCACTGCACCACCATGAGGCGTTGGTACAGCATCGCCGATACCAAATGCCGTTGCACCAATTAAGACCCAACTGCCACGCAGCAAGTCGTCTGGGACTTTGCCATGCAAAATATCAGCAGCAGAGACCGAAATAAACGACTCTGGGCTTAACAAATACGATAATCGAGCATTGCCCTGTGCATCTAGGGGCAGCCGCCATTCTGGGGCATCGGGGCTGGTGAGCCACTGCTCGGGTGAGAGCCAATCCTCTCCAGTAGACAAACTGAGCTGTGCCGGCAGTTTAGCACCGGCCAAAATGGCAGCGAGACCTAAGGCTGGATAGGCTTGGTTTTGGTAACAAACTAAAGCGGGTAGTTGCCGAATCATGCCATCTTGTGCAATGCGTGGTGTGATATGCCCGGCATTCACACCTTTTAACACCGCACTATTTGCCACATAACCCCGAGCCTGTGGCAAGGTGGCACATGGTGGCTGCCGTAACGCGCCTTGTAGCACACCGGCTTGGGCGGCAGCCCCTTGGTCAACTGCAAACACTTGCGCCAGAACCGAGGGGGTGCGTTGTAGCGTGGTGGCAAAAACATCATCGCCCTCTCGTGACTCAGGAAACACAATATCGTAGATGTGCAATGGGCTGCCAAGGTTGGTTAACTGTTGGCTTAATGCAGCCATCGTATCGCGTGACCAAGGCCAAGGGCCTACTTCGGCCAAACTTTTTTCATCAATGTCGACAATCACAAAGCGGCGTTCAACCTGATGTTCTGCACCAAGACGCCAAATCAAATCACCACCACGTTCTTCTAAATTACGAACGAGGTGGGGAAACCCATGCTGCACAAGCAGCATACACAGATAGGCCAGTAATAGCGCGGAAAAACGACCAAGCCAGCGTGCAAGTTGTTGCTGTCGAGACATGGAATTACCGTACCGGCTGACTTAATGTTGCAAAGGTTTCTGCGCTTTTTTGCAGCACTTCGGGCTTTTTCCACAGCGAGATGCCATCGAAACGACCTTGTTCGACCACGCGTTCAAAACGATAAGCAGCCTCGGTGCCGGCACCACCAATCGCCCCTGAAATAGCGCCATTCCCCGATGTACCAACAAATAAACCTTGTTCGTTAATATGACCTACTGAGAGGAAACCAACAGCCCCTGTCTCACGATGATGTAAGTTGAGTTGTGTGCTGTATTGGGCAGTATCGAAGTTAATCGATAGATTGCCCCCATCGACACGCGCTAATTGGGCTTGGTCGCTGCCACTTGGGCGGTATTCTGCAAAGGCGCCTTGTAGTGAAAACTCGGTTTTACCACCCCCAGTAGGAAAAATTGGCTGTTGCTTATCGCGCATTAAGGTGTAACGCAGATTACCCATCAGCGGGGTTCGGCCTTCCCTAACTTCGCCCAGAGGCACTGACACGATATCCCCTACACTGGCCTCACCTAGCCGCCCCCAAACCAAGGCAGGGCCACTAATAGGTTTGTCGGTGGGTTCTTTGGGTTTTAATACCACAGCGTTATCCAGTGATTGCGTAATCAATGGTTCAGCCAATGAGTCAGTACGACGATTGCTGGTATTGGTGTTGGCGGCTGTGGTGGTCGTGGTAGCGTTATTGCGTGTACTGGTTTCTGGTGCGCTAATCCCTTCGGGATTGAGTAAGTCATTCAATGGCACCAAACGGGGACTGAGTTGACGACGTTGTAACTCCAACATCACATTACCCATATCTGCGGCAAGCTGTTGTGCTGTTTGAGTGGCGCATGGGCCAAAGGCATCAGCACGACACCCCTCCCCCAAAGGCGCAACCACGATAGCCCCTGAATGAACCGCCGCACGCAGGCGCTCGCTATCAGCTTGGACCACAAAATCAGTCCCGCGTACGCCAATTGCCGCAATGGGGGTGTTTAAACGAAAACGATCTCGTGCCGCCTCGCCCCATTGGCCAGTAATCGACCGGACAGTGCCTTGTTCAAGCTTGAATTTAATCGCGGATTGTTCGCTGTTTTGTGCATTGTGCCGATAGTCTTCAATGACCAGACGGCTACCGGGCCGAACACTCACGAAAGCACCATCGACAAAACGAATATGGACATGGCCACCTTCGCTGGTTTCGATACGATCACCAACCTTGATACTCATACCACGGTTGAGAATTTGAGCTTGACCTTCGGCAGTGATCTGTTTGTTATTGCCGATGACTAAAGTGGCTTCTCCCACTGTTGAACCCGCCCAAACCGCATAGGGCGTTAAGGCAAGCAACAGACTTACGGTAAGCGGGGAAATTCGCGCAATCATGGCAGTGCCTCACAGCACAGGGACTATAACAGCCAGATTATGGCGTAACCGTAGGGAAAAAGATGTGACTGGGCGCACATCTTTGAAAAATGCCTTAAGCATGAATTACTTAAGAAAATTTTCTGTTATAGTCGCCCCATTTTTACGGCCGCCAGCTTGGCCCCTCAATGCCAGTTCACGTTAATTTTCTGCATCGTTTTGCCCTTCTTCGCGATTTGCCGGCGACCACGCTTGAGCATCTCGCGGCAAATATGACTTTGCAGTCGTTATCACGACGCGAGGTGGCGTTGTCACGGACTGAAGTTGGGCAGGGGTTGGGATTTTTGTTAGAAGGCCGTTTGCAAGGTGTTGATTTTACTGTTGATGGGCGCGAGGTGGGTTTGTACTTCGTTGAACAGGGAGACTATTTTGGTGAACTATCGGTTGTAGATGGTCAAGCAGGTGCCGAATTTGTGATTGCAGTGGCCAAGTCTCAGGTGCTATTTTTGCCACGCGATATTGCTCGCAGCTTTATTTTTGCTTCGCCAACAGTGGCAGAACAAATGATGTTGCGTTTAGCACAACGTGTGCGGGCAGTGACCGCGCAGCGCATCCTGTTATCGCTCCCCAACCCATTTCAACGCTTGTGTGCTCAACTTCTGCAACTGTCTGGTGAAGGTCAGCAAGCGGAAATCAGTCATCTTCCAACACAACAAGAGCTGGCGATCATGATTAACACCAGTCGTGAGACCGTCACTCGCTCCTTTCAGTTACTACAAACAAAACAAGTGGTCAGTCGTGAGGGTAATAGCCTCACGGTGCATGATGTTCGCTTTCTGCGCGAGATTGCAGAAGGTAAAATCGACCCCCCAAAAAATTAACTTTGACTGGCGCATTTCATGCCCTTGCCTGCACTTTCTTTTTTCTTGCCGTTTCGCCATCGTACCTTGGTCTGGCAATTTGCCCGTCGTGAAGTATTAGGGCGTTATCGTGGTTCCCTGTTAGGGATTGGGTGGTCGTTTATCACCCCATTATTGATGTTGGGAGTCTACACCTTTGTGTTTGTCGGTGTCTTTAAAGCACGCTGGCCGGGAGCGGAACAGGGTGGTGGATTGGAGTTTGCGCTACAAATTTTCACGGGCTTAATGGTATTCAACTTGTTTGCTGAAATTGCCAGCCGCGCACCACGACTGATTATTGAACAACCCAATCTGGTAAAAAAAGTGGTGTTTCCACTGGAAATTTTACCGTGGATTAGTGTGCTTTCTGGGCTGTTTCATCTTGTCCTCAGCTGTTTGATTTTATTAGCCGCAACACTGGTGCTGCGACAGCATATCCCTTTCACGGCACTGGCATTACCGTTTGTTTTGTTGCCTTTCTTACCCTTTTTATTGGGTTTAGGGTGGCTGTTCGCAGCACTTGGGGTGTTTGTACGGGATGTGGCACAGATGATGGGGCTGGCCGTGAATGTAGCGATGTTTCTTTCACCGGTGTTTTATTCAGCCAAGGCACTTTCAGCGCAGATGCAGTTTTGGATGCATCTCAATCCGTTGACACTCATTATTGAGAGCTTGCGCGCTATTCTGTTGCATCAACAATGGCCAGACTGGGCTGGCTTGGGCCTGTATAGTCTGATGGCCATGTTGTTCTGTATTGCCAGTGGTCTGTTTTTCCAAGCAACACGGAAGGGATTTGCTGATGTGCTCTGATATTGCTATCCGTGTGCAGGATTTAGGAAAACACTACCATATCTACCAAAAACCAGCCGACCGGCTAAAACAGATGCTGTTTGGGAAGCGTCGCCAATATTATCGCGAGTTTCACGCCCTCAGCCATATCAATTTTGAATTGAGAAAAGGTGAAGTGCTGGGTTTAGTGGGGCGTAATGGAGCAGGAAAATCCACCTTATTACAAATAATTTGTGGGACATTAACTCCAAGCCATGGCACCGTGGAAGTCAATGGTCGGGTTGCTGCTTTATTGGAATTAGGGGCGGGTTTTAACCCTGATTTTACTGGCAGAGAAAATGTCTATCTGAATGCCTCAGTGTTAGGTCTGTCTAAAGACGAAATCGATGCTCGCTACGACAGCATCGTTGAGTTTGCAGGCATTGGCGATTTTATTCATCAGCCGGTTAAAACTTACTCCAGCGGTATGTATGTTCGTTTGGCCTTTGCCATTGCGACCAGTGTGGATCCTGATATTTTGGTTGTTGATGAGGCATTGTCTGTCGGAGATGGTGCTTTTTCACGTAAATCATTTGATCGGATCATGAGTTTGCGAGAAAAAGGCGTGACTATCCTATTTTGTTCTCATTCGATGTATCAAATTGAGAGCATTTGTAATACGGCAATTTGGTTAGAAAAAGGTCAACAAAAAGCATTTGGCTCACCAGCCGCAATTGTCACCGATTATCAAGCGTCGTTGAATGACACTGCAACCGAGCAAAGTACCGACATCCCAATCGCAGCAAACGGACATGCACGCTTATCAAAGATTCGTTTGCTATGTGATGGTGTCGAAGGTAAGCAGCTCTCTGCCCGTAGTTTGCAATCGGACATTGTCTGTGAGGTGTCATTTCAATCCGACCCTAACCTGCCCGCGCCTGCTGTCGCCTTCACCATTGATAATGCCGAGTGGCGTATGGTTGCCAGTGCCTTGTCGTTAGAAGCGGGGGAAATCATACGGCAAGCGGATGGCTCAGCCACGGTGCAACTGCATCTCAAGGCGCTGCCTTTGTTAAAGGGGCGTTATAGTCTGAGTGTCTATTTAACTTGTGAACGCGGCTTACACTTTTATGACGCGATGCCGCACGAATTGGTATTAGATGTCACACAGAGCAGCACGGAACAAGGCATCTTCCACTTGCCACGGCAATGGCATCTGGCAGGGGCGGTCAAATGATTTCCGTCCTTATTGTTAACTATCATTGCGCTACCTTGACCTCTCGTGCGGTGTCTAGCGTACTCCGTGAATGTCCGTCTGCCGAAGTGATTGTGGTAGACAACAGTGAATCGCCAGAGGAAGCCGAACGATTACGTCAGGCGCTGTCTGCCAATTGCCGTCTTATTATTGCTGAGCGCAATCTCGGTTTTGGTCGTGGTTGTAATCTGGCTTATCAAGCTGCAACACAAGATGTCATTTTTTTGCTGAACCCAGATGCCTTAGTATTGCCTGAAGCTCTACAACAACTTCATCATTTCTTATTACAGACTCCCGACGCGGGTGCTGTTTCTCCGATCAGTTATTGGGATCAAGCACAACGTTGGCTTCTTCCCCCCGGCCAAGCAGTCAGTCCACGCACAGAATATGCAATGCAAAAAGCATTGGCCGATCAAAAACAAGGCCAAATTGCCAGCTATCAATGCCGACAACAAGCTTGTGCTGCACTCTACACAACCGCTGCGGTGCCGCAAACCATGTTGTCTGGTGCCCACCTGATGTTGACTCGAGCGGTCATTGATCGTCTCGGTGGTTTGTTTGATGAAGCTATTTTTATGTATTACGAAGATACGGACTTATGCCGCCGTATCGAAGCCTTAGGTTTAACGCTCTATCTCTTACCGACCGCACAAGTGGTACATGAATGGCAGGCTGCACCGAGCAAAATGGCACTGAGTCAAGCCAGCCACCGCTACTATCTGACAAAACACTTTGCTGATGATTATCAACAATATAAGTGGCGTTTGGCACAGCCATCTGAACCCAGACTGCCGACAGCGACTGAGCTAGGGTCATGTTCACAACCGCCGCAGTGGCCAGTACCGGAAGCATGGCAAGATGATTGGTTGCTGGAACTGAGTCCACATCCTTTGTTTATCCCAGCCGCTTATCAGCGTGGACAAGGCAGCATTGCGACAGTCAGCAACGAGGTTTGGCAATGTTTAGGCAGTGGCCGCTACTGGGCACGACTCAGCCCTTTCTCTGCGACAGATCTTTGTGAAAGCCAACGGTTTCAGTGGGATAAGCCTCTTGTCGAACAAGCCGCCTATTCAACTTTACTGCAACCGTTACATGATCTTTCTCAACAGTTTGCTGCACAACACACACTCAGCGCCTCACAGCTATCGCCACAACATCAGCCGTTAGCAGAACGTTTTGGTTGGATGTGGGACAGCGATCAGGCTTGCTGGAAAAAACAGCGGCAGCCACGCTGGTCGTTAGCATGGGCAGAACAAGGTAAAAATGAACAGGCTTGGGCAAGTTTGTTTACTGCGGCTTTTGGCTATGTGATGCCCGAAGCTCAACGGCAGTGGAAATATGCCCATGCCAATCCCTTTGGAGTCGCCGTGTTTCGTGAAGAGACAATGGTGGCTTTTTACGGTGGTATGCCGCGTGCGATTCGCTATTTTGGACAACCTAGCCGAGCAGTACAAATTGGGGATGTGATGGTCCATCCCACTGAACGGGGGGTGTTAACTAAGAATGGCCCGTTCCAGCTCGCTGCTGCCACCTTTTTGGAATATCAAATTGGTTATGGCAAACCCCACTTATTGGGATTTGGTTTTCCCGAAAGTAAGGCTTTAAAACTGGCAACACGGTTAGGCCTGTATGCACAAGTCGATCAGATGGTGGCGTTACATTGGCCGCCTGCTGCCAGACGATGGAGCCCACGTGTTTACGCTCGTCCGATCACCCCAAACGAGGCAGGCATTGTCAACACGCTCTGGGAGGACATGGCAGCCGCTTTTCAGAACAGCATTATTGGGGTGCGTGATTGGGCTTTTATTGCACATCGTTATTTAGCACATCCTACGGTTTCTTATCAGTTATTGTTGGTACGTCGCCGCTGGCGACATCAGCCTTTGGCCGTCGTCATATTGCGTGATCGACCTCAGGAAGAGGCGGTAGAATTGGTGGACATGATTGCCACGCCCGAACATTTTTCCATCGCAGTGGGGGTGGCCCGCCGTTTTGCTTTGCGGGCTGGCCGAAAAAAATTATTTGCCTGGCTCACTCAAAGTCATGCACCCGCTGTTGCAACCGCTACTGCCGCAACGTGCCACCCGCTCGATATTGTCATTCCCACCAACATTTGGTCACCTGGCCCAGACGTTACCACCCTTGAAAATCATTGGTGGTTAATGGCTGGCGATACGGATTTTCGCTAATGCAGTCTTCATCCCGTTTGTTAATGGTGACGCGTGAACATTTGGCCGATCGTCGCTATGGTCTTGGGCGCAGTATCACCCCCATTCAAACTGCACTCGAGCAACAAGGTTGGCATGTGCGTTACCTGTGTCAACACGATTTAACCGCTGCCGATCTAGCAAAACGTCAGCGATATCTACGCTATTTCAATCATGTCCCGTTATTGCGACACCACATGGGTCGGCGCTTGATGTTGGGTGCTTGGGCGGAACGGCTGCAGATGGGGTGGCTAGCTGCTGAAATTGCCCACAAAGAACAATATCGCTTTGTCCATCTGCACGATCCTTGGCTAGCCACAGGCTTTGCATGGGCCTATCGGCGACTGGGATTAAAGGGGGTTTATTGGGGAGTGACTCAACATGGATTTGGCTGTTATAGCCGTGCCACTCACGATGATGGTTTAATTCAAGGACCACGTGCACAGCGTTGGTTACGCCGCCTTGAGGCACGCACTTTAGACGCTGCTCACTGGGTTGTCGCACCCACCCAACTTTCGTTAGAACAACTTGCGCGCGATTTGGCGTTGCCTTCCATTCCTCACCACTGGTATGCCATTCCCCATGCCCGACCAGAATTGTCAGTGCCTAGCCGAGATGACGCACGCCAGCAGTTGCAATGGGACAAAGGGGCGTTTTATGTCTTAGCAGTTGGCCGAATAGTGCCATTAAAACGATTTGATTTATTAGTCACAGCCTGTGCCGCACTCGCTGCACGCTACCCACAGTTGCGATTGTGTATTCTAGGTGAGGGACACCGAGATCACCTATACGCACAAGCGAGTGCGGCTGGTTTTGCTGATCGACTGTTTTGTTTAAGTACTGAAGACGTCAGCCCTTATCTTGCCGCTGCTGATTTATATATCAGCACGTCTGCCACAGAATCATTTGGCTTAGCCAACTTAGAGGCTTTAGTCGCCGGCACTGCCAGCTTGTGTACGGCCGTAGGCGGTGTGCCTGAGGTGGTGGGAGCTGGTGCACAACTGATTCATGGTGAGCAAACCGTTCTACAACAAGCTATCGAAGGTTTTTTACAACAGCCAACACACTTAGCGTATTGGCAACAATGTGCCAAACAACACGCTCAACAGTGGCCAGATAAACAACAAATAGGAGCCGCCTATGCTGCGCTTTATCAAACGGTGGCAGCAAACCATTCCTCCACCACTTAGCGAGTTGACCTTATGTCCCCTGCCACGTCCCTTAGCACTCGACGCGGCAAAAAAAGTGCTGGTTTTTGCGCCGCATCCTGATGATGAAAGCCTTGGGTGTGGTGGCACACTGGCTCGCTTAGCACAACATTGCCCTGTAAAGGTGGTGTTAGTGACCGACGGCAGCGGTGCAGGTGGATTGCCCGCAGGTAGCGATCTTATTCGTCAACAAGAGTTTATTTCTGCATTGGCCCATCTCGGTATCACCGATTATCTGCTCTTACAGCAACCAGATGGCGCATTCGAAGCTACGGCAGAAGTGATGACTCATCTTGATCAAATCTTGCGTGACTATCAGCCAAACTGGGTGTTTCTGCCATCACCTTTGGATTATCACCGCGATCACGTCAAACTCAGCCATGCCTTATCGGGGCTGTGTCAGCGTGTAAAAAGCATTGAGACCTTGCTTTTTTATGAAATTTGGGCGCCATTGCCGGCGAGTCACGTGGTTGACATCAGTGCTGTAGTAGAGCAAAAACGACAGGCACTACAAGCACATGCAACAGCCATGGCTTGTGCAGATTATGAAGAAGCGATGTTGGGATTAAACCGTTATCGTGGCTTATACCTCGGCAAAGGAAAACTTGCCGAGGCATTTTATGTTGAGAGCTTGCCCTTCTCCACCGATTTAATAAAACAGATTCAACAAATTGGCTTATCTTTACTGCGTAAAATCCGTTTTTAATTGTGCGACTTCTTGTAATTTTTGTTCAATTTGTGGCCGAGAAAAGGCGTGCAACCCATTCTCACGCCAAATATATTCATCATAAATCAGCAGACCATTTTCGTGATAAAAGCTCGCCACACTCTTTAACATCATTTTTGGGTGATAACGGTCACGTAAATACTGCTCTTTCATTTCTGCTTTTGGTTGAAAGGTAATGTGGTCGTGCCATACTAATGCCCCAGGTGCATTTAATAGGCGCAAGCCACGTTTTTTCAGAGCAAACGACACGCCAGCATCCTCAAAGGTATTAGGATAACCATCATGTAAGTATTCTTTGATATTTAACGTGAACAGCGTTGCACCAATTGGACACCAATCAACTTGGCGGAATTGGCAAGAAGGCAGTGCCTCAAACGACTCACCACGATCAAATAACGCTAAATCAATCACATCGCGTTGATTTTGATGTGATAAAACTCTCCCACCACTAAATTGTAATTTCCCATCAGGGAATACTACTCTACAGCATACTGCGCCGACATCATCATAAGCATGAGCACGCAGTAATAATTCCTCTAACCAACCTGGTTCAGGAATTTCATCATTGTCAAAAATAATAAACCAATCACCACTTGCATATTCAAGAGCTTGACGTCGTCCTTGGGCTGGGCCTAGATTACGATCACCATAATGCACTTTTAGCTGAGGAAATTTTCCATCAATATGCTCACGAATAAAATCCACAGTTTCAGCTGTAGAGCCATTATCATATAAGATAATTTCATGTGGAATAGTTACCGTCTCGGTTAATCCCTGAATCGCTTTAAGGGTTTGGGTATGCTTACCGTAGGAAAGCATAATAAATGAAATAAAATGTTCAAATTTACCGTGGCGGATGTTTTCACGTAGACGGGCTTCATTTTGAATTAACTGAGTTAAGCGATCTTGCTTACGTTTTTGGGTTTGTGTGGTTTGTTGGCCATGTAAACGATGGAAATACAGGAAATCTGGTACATGAACAAAACTGCTCGAAGGATAATGAAAGGCAATCCGCATCAGCATTTCATAATCTTGTGCAGAGTCAAACCGTGGATCAAATAAGCCAACCCGAGAAAAAGCATCACGCCGAATAAGCTTCAAATGTGTGGCATACATCGCCCGCAAATTTTCGGCAAAATAATCCTGACGAGGCAAACTCATAAAGTGAATACGGTTGATTTCTTGGTCATTTTCATCAACATTCACACGACCAGTGTGTAAATATACCGTATCATCACGCCATGCCTGTATACAGCAGGAAATAGCGTTAGCAGGGAGATAATCATCGCAATCTAAAAAGGCAATAATATCGCCTTGGGTTCTCATTAACGCTTCATTTTGAGCACGACAAATACCAACATTTTCACTGAGATGGTGGATTTGTAATCGCGGCTCACCTTCTAAGCGTTGTAAAATACGTCCCACCTCAGGATCGGGTGAAGCGTCATTCACCACCACGACTTCTAAATTCTCCCAATCTTGCGCCAAAGCACTGCGAATACATTTTTCAATATAATTTGCGTGGTTATAAACAGGGATAATAATGCTAACTAAAGGTTGTTTACCTAATGGACGGTAAACACGCAACCCGGTATTGACTGGTGGCGTATCTGTTTGTGAATACACCATTAGGGTGTTACGAACCTGTCTTTTAACATCAGCTGGAATCCACGCAATCAAACGTGAGAAAGCAGGATTGCGATAGATATCTGTTGCTATATCTAATACAGTTCGAGCAACATAGGTTCGAAGTTTTTTAATCGTCTTTTGCACTTCAAATTGACGTATCTTATTTGCTGTAGTCCGTAACGGCTCTGTTAATCGCCATGATCGGCTATTTTCATAAAACTGTTTTTGCTGTTCTAATTTAGCACTTAAATCAGCAATATTTTTTTCTAAAATTTTGACATAGCGTGCATAACCAAATAAATCTTGTAGTTGTTGTGCCGTCCAACGCTGTCGCCACTTAGTAATAATCTGTTGTAAGGCTTGTTCGGCTTGTTCAGCACGATCAATTTTGACCCCAGCGCCCGACTGACCATGAATACGATAGACAGCAGAAACACCTGGTACATGAATAAAGTGCTGAACACTCAAACACTGTAGCCAAAAATCCCAATCTTCAAATAAATCAAACGCAGGATCAAAAAGAATATTCTTTTGTCGAATTTTTTTGCAATCGAATAACACCGCGTGGATTGGAATATAGTTCTCAATCAACAATCTTGTTGGGTTGAAGGGCTCGTCAAATACTCTCACTTCTTGACCATTATTCTCAACACAACGGATACCGCTATATATCCAAGATTCAGGATGGGCAAGTTGGGCAGTGACTAGTTTTTCAATATGTTCTGGGAGGAACCAGTCATCATCATCCAGAAAAATACCATATTGGCCTGTTGCGTTTTCAAGCAACAGATTAGCTGCTACGCAGCGCTGCAAAGGGGTGTCACTGTCAATAATTTCTAGTGAAAAAGGAAAATCTTCTGGGATATATTGATCCAGAGGGCGCACACCTCCTCCAGCGTCAACAATCAACACTTCTATTGTTTGATAATGTTGTTGGGCAATTGACTCTAGCGCCTGCGTTAATTCTGGGCGACCTGTGCTACGAATCAAAACGCTGACAAGCGGTGTTTCTGGTTTCATTATGAGCGAAATTAAAAATTAAAAAATAACACGAAGCCAATTGAGCTTTTGACAATAAAATAGAATTGAATCAAAAAGTTATGGCTTGAAGAGAGCCCGCTAGTTTAGCATACGGTGTCTAAGCAAACAAAAAAGCACGAATCCCACGACACAGGCGGTATCATGCTCGGTTTCTGCTCTCCAGTGATTTGCCTGACGTGAATATGTCTGTTTCTTTTCCTCCTCGCCGTCTTGCTGTAGCGCCCATGCTTGATTGGACAGATCGCCATTTCCGGCGCTTTTTTCGTGAAATTTCCCGCCATACTTGGCTCTATACCGAAATGGTGAATACCGGCGCTGTGTTGTATGGTGATGCAGCACGACATTTGCGCTTTAGCGAAATCGAACAACCTTTGGCGCTGCAACTCGGTGGTTCAGAGCCCAAGGATCTGGCACGCTGCGCGAAATTAGCTGAACAATGGGGTTATCAAGAAGTTAATCTCAACGTCGGCTGTCCTTCCGAACGGGTACAACGTGGGGCTTTTGGGGCTTGTTTGATGAAAGAGCCTGACTTAGTCGCTGATTGCCTCAAAGCGATGCAAGATGCCTGTACGCTGGATATCACGGTCAAACATCGTATTGGGATTGATCAAGATGAGTCGTATCAGGTGCTATTAGATTTTGTCGGTCAGCTTGCCGAACAAGGGTGCCGGACATTTATTGTTCATGCTCGGAATGCAATCTTGAAGGGGCTGTCTCCCAAAGAAAACCGCGAAATCCCGCCATTAAAATACGACTATGTCTATCAATTAAAACGGGATTTCCCACAGTTAGAAATCATCATCAACGGTGGCATTAAAACTTGGCAAAACACCGAACAACATTTGCAGCAAGTCGATGGGGTCATGATTGGTCGTGAAGCCTATCACCAACCGTGGCTGTTCCATGATGCTGACACCCGCTTCTTTGCCGCAGCACATAACCCAAACACTTCGCGTCAGGCAGCCTTGCACGCATTCCTTCCCTATGTCGAAAGCCATCTTGCTGAGGGAGGTAAAATGCGCGACATTGCACGCCATCTTCTTGGTTTAATGACTGGGGTAGCAGGGGGACGTAAATTCCGTCAACTGTTGTCGGATGCAACCCAGTTAAAAGATGCCGACGGCCAACTTCTGCTGCGCGCCGCCCAGCTCTGTGCCGACTAAACCCTCTCTCGGATGTGTGACACCATGCTAACTCAACTGCTTCTTGCCTCGAACAATGCAGGCAAGCTGAAAGAATTTTCAGCACTATTGGCACCACTCGGTATTTCACAAATTGTGCCACAAGGGCAATTAGGTATTCCCGAGGCTGAAGAACCCTATGGGACGTTTATTGAAAATGCCTTGGCCAAAGCACGCCACGCCAGCCGCTTGAGTGGCTTACCTGCTTTAGCTGACGATTCCGGTTTATGTGTAGATGCACTAGGCGGTGCCCCTGGGGTGCTGTCTGCGCGTTATGCTGGTGAACCCAAATCGGATCAGCGCAATAACGAAGCGCTATTAGCAGCACTCGATGGCACGGAAAATCGGCAAGCACATTATTACTGTGTTTTGGTGCTGGTCCGTTCTGCAGAAGATCCCCAACCGATCATTGCCGATGCCGTGTGGCGTGGCCATATTTTGCCCGCACCACGTGGAGAAGGCGGATTTGGTTATGACCCACTGTTTCAAGCACAGGGTTACGAGATAAGCGTAGCGGAAATGGTAAGTGTCGAGAAAAACCGCGTGAGCCATCGTGCCCAAGCCTTGGCTCAGTTGGTCAATCGTTTACAAGCGCTGCAAAAATGAGTGTTTCACCTTTACAGTTTCAACGCCCAGAACATCTTACCCAACTGAATAGCTTGCCGCCCCTGTCGCTGTATGTCCATATTCCGTGGTGTTTGCGGAAGTGCCCGTATTGCGACTTCAACTCTCACGCGCTACCGCAAGGCTCTGAAGCAGAAAAGTTGGCCTTAGAGACACGCTACATCGATAGCTTGATTACCGATGTCGAACTGGCCTTACCATCGATTTGGGGGCGGCGCATCGGCAGTATTTTCTTTGGTGGCGGCACCCCAAGCCTGTTATCGCCAGCTGCGTTGGACCGACTGCTTTTGGCTTTACATGCACGACTGAAAATCAACCCCGATGCTGAAATTACGCTCGAAGCCAACCCAGGCACTTTTGAAGCAGAACGTTTTCGTGCTTATCGCGCCAGTGGCATTAACCGCCTGTCCGTTGGAATTCAGAGTTTCGATGCTGAAAAATTACAGCGTTTAGGTCGGGTTCATGACGGAGAACAGGCACGGCGAGCGCTTGAAATTGCTGGCCAACATTTTGACAACTTCAATGTTGATTTGATGTATGCCTTACCAGCGCAAAGCTTGTCACAGGCAATCTGTGATATTGAAACTGCTTTGAGTTTTGGCCCAACTCATCTTTCCGCTTACCATCTGACACTCGAACCCAACACCCTATTTGCAGCACAACCTCCGGCAGATCTGCCCGATGATGAATTGTCAGCAGACATGCAGCAGGCGATTGAACAACGCTTAGCCCAGGCGGGGTTTGAGCACTATGAAACGTCAGCGTTTTGTTTGCCGCAACAGCCTAGCCGCCATAATCTGAATTATTGGACATTCGGCGACTACCTCGGCATTGGCGCCGGTGCCCATAGTAAACTGTCTTTTCACGATAAAATCGTGCGCCAAATGCGCGTTAAACAACCTCAAGCCTATTTGGCAGCGATTGAGGCAGGTCAACCCGTTCAAACGGACCATGTCATTGCCGCAGATGATTTAGCTTTTGAGTTTATGATGAATGCTCTAAGGCTCAATCACGGCTTTGCCAAAAGTCTGTTTCATGAGCGCACAGGGCTATCAATCAGTGCGATTTTGTATGAGTTAGATGCCGCACAACAACGTGGTTTGTTGACGCATACCGCTCAAGATATTATCCCGACCCAACAAGGGCGTCGTTTCTTGAACGATTTACTGGCCATTTTTCTTCCCGACTAACATTCCCACAAGGAGTCACTTTGATGAGCAAAACCATCATCCATACTGAACATGCCCCTGCAGCAATTGGCGCTTATTCCCAAGCTGTTCGCGCTGGCAACACGGTCTATTTGTCAGGTCAAATCCCATTAGATCCCACCACGATGCAATGTGTTGAAGGGGGTTTTGCTGAACAAGCCCACCAAGTGTTCAAAAACCTGCAAGCGGTATGTGAAGCCGCTGGGGGATCGCTGAACGATATTGTGAAGTTAAATGCTTTTTTAACTGACTTGTCCAATTTCGCTGTCTTTAACGAAGTGATGGCGCAATACTTCACCCAACCTTATCCCGCCCGCGCTGCCATCGGCGTTGCCAGCTTGCCACGCGGCGTGATGGTCGAGGCTGATGGGGTGATGGTGTTGAGTTAATCAAACACACTAACAAAAACCGCCCTTCAATTGAGGGGCGGCTTATCAGGATTAGCGCAAGCTACTCAATAATGAATGATTTAGAAAGAGGATCAGGCAATCACAATAGTGTTAGCCGCAGCAGCGCCTGCTAATGCAGTAACGCCAGTCACACCAATAAGTTCAATAAAGATGTCAGCAGTAGCATTCCCTTGGAACACATAGGTATTACCACCGTATGCAAAACCAACAGTATCACCATCAGCAACTTCAGTCCCTAAATAAGTCAGGAATGCATTGAAATTCGTTACTGTCAGACCTTGGACGGTCAGAATGCCTTGAGAAGAACTGACATCAGCACCAGCAAATTTATTGGTATAGATACCATCTGCTTTAATAACAGTACTAACAAGGTCAAGAACATCATTGTCAGCTGCACTATTGTCACCGCTACTGCTACCAGCGCAATCAAAGCCGGTAATCGAGTCGTAAGCAGAAACCGTGCTATCACCAGCAGCGATTACGATCTTGTCCGACTTATCGCCGTCGACTTTGATCTTGTCAGCGCCAAGGCCCATAGTGATGGTGGTAGTGCCAGCAGCACCCGTCATATCGACGTTATCTGCATAGTTACCAGCCTTCAGAGAGGTGCCGCTTGCAGCAAATGCTGCAGTTGCGCTACCCAACTGAACGCTATCAGCCATATTCGTTGCCGACAGAGCAGTTCCGGCATTTTCCAGCTTAACTTGGAAATCGGTACCGGCACCAAAAGCGTAAACACCGTTAGTAATGGTTGCTGCAACAGCTGTCAGATCCACATTGTCAGCGGTCGAGAGCGTGCCCGTCAGAACCAGCTTGTCGGTACCTTTCACAAAGTCGGTAATCGTGACAGAAGTAGTAGCCGTTGAATCACCCTTGGCAATAACAAAGGTGTCTGCACCCGCACCACCAGTCAACTGATCGGCAGCTGCAGTACCACCGTTACCTGTACCAATTACGTCAGCGTTATCGCCACCAACAATGGTATCAGCCTTAGCAGTGCCGGTCGCGGTCAGAACACCTGCGCCACCCAGAATAACAACACCATCTGTCGTTACGCCAGAAGCCTGAGTGATCGTCACATTTGCTGACGTACCAGTGGCGTTAAAGACGCTCTTATCCTTCGCCGCCCAGTCAGCAATAGTAAGGGCATTTGTACCAAGGACATTCACGGTGCTCTTTACTGCAGAGGTATCCAACTTTGTATCAATTTTGGAATCTGCAACATCAGCAGACAAATTCAGCGTGAGAACGTTTGCCCCAGTTTTCACCGTCGATTGATCTGCCTTGGTGATGCTAACGTTCAAGGTGCCATCTGTCGCTACAGACTTAACTGCTGTATTGAGTGAGTGAGTACCCAAGGCATCTGCTACTGCAAGCTCAACGGTTGCTCCCTTGGCCACTGTAAGACCACCGCCAGCGGTACCGGTGATTTTCAAGCCAACGGTCGAATCCGCATAAGACAGATCCTTTGTACCTGCAACAGCCGTCAGTTCCAGAGTGGCTTTGGCACCACTGGTCAAGCTATTGGTAACAGTTACGGTGTTAAGAATCGTATCAGTCGACTTGACAGTAATGTCTTTGTCACCAGTGAGAATCAGCTTGCTGGTCGTAAGGTCAAAATCACCTTTGGTATCGGACAGGGTCACAGTATTGGCAGCAGTGGTGCTGTTCAGCGTTACCAAATCGATGGGGGCATCATCACCACCAATATCCAATGCTAAGGGATTGCCAGCCAGCTTAACAGTGGTTGCATCGGTGGTTACAGCAGTACCGCCCAAAGTCAGGGTTTTAATGCTAGCAGCAGGAGCAAAGTTAACATTCTTGTTGTTAATACCTGTCACAGTCGCTGCACTGTTACCTGCCTGAGATGTAGAAAGATTAAAAGTAGAATCCTGCGTGTTGATAGCATCAAATGTTAAACCAAAACCTTGGAAATCGAGATTAACCATTTCGATTTTGCGAATCGTAGGTGCTTGATCATCATTCCCAGAACCAATTACTGCGGTTAACACATCTGCATCTGTCGTTTGTTGATCAATAATCAAATCCCCTGAGTTAAGCGCATCAACACCTGCGGTCACGGTGTCATTCCCTGTTGTTAACGAAGGAGAGTCCGAAGCGGCAGTGGTAAGCGCAAAAACAGGAGAAGTAACCGGAGGAGGGGGTGTGATGACAACACCATTATTATCGATTTGCGTTTTAGCCTGTGTAACGCTGGCCGCATCGCTGCCGACACTGCTGATCGTCCCTTGCAAACTGGCCAAGTCGGTAGCGTTACCGTTTTTAGTCAATGTGTAATATTTCGCCACATCAACACGGTTGTTAAATTGTTGTACTGCCAACCCCCAATTAGGGTCGCTGCTTGAGATACCTAGCAGCGTGACCAAGGTAGTCAACACAGCATCTGCACGCGATACCCCTGCATTTAATTGCCCAGCCATCCAGTTTGCGGCCCACTCTTTATTCGCAACTGAAACCGTATTGCCGAGCAGATTGCTCATATATTTGTTAGCAAATTGGGTATTGGTGTCAAATAAGGGATAGAGCGCTGTAAAAGCAGGAGAATTCACCAGCCCCTTTGCCAAGCTTGCCACATCACTACCCGCGTTGAGACTTTTGGCAAAGTCATTCATGTAGGTCACACCCGGTGCAGCGTTAAACAGCCCGACTGTCATTTGTACCAGTTGCGTTTGTTGTGCTTCGCTAATCATTGATCAAATCCTTAATAAAACATCAGCAGAAATCAGTTGACCGCCAATCTACCATGTTGACCATGACTCGCAAATGGCGCTCGAAAATAAAAAAAGCGCACTCAACGCGCGCTTTTTTGTGTGAGGTCAGCCTTTTTTAACGCATGACGACCGTTTGCACATTTAACCGTTGTGCCACATCGCGGGCACGAGAAACGGTGATAAATGGCCCAAGACGAACCTTATAAAGACCGTCGTGGTTGATGATCTCCACTTCTCCCTCCGTGTCTTGATCATCCAGCATACTCTGCATCCGGCTGCGGAAAATTTCCGCGTTGACATGCGTGCTAAAGGCACCGAGCTGGAGAAATACTGAGCTGCCATCAGCACTGCGCAGTGTTTCGGGGCGAGAAAGTGGCGAATCGGTTTGATTGATTTTTGCCAAACCAGTTCGGCGCAAGTCTTCCCCAAAACCATCCGTCGGCAATACCCGTTCCACCACCACTTCCGCCCGACCATTATCTAAATAGTCCAAGCGATGTGCTGCCGCATACGACAAGTCGATTAAACGGCTTTTATGGAATGGGCCCCTGTCATTGATTCTGACAATCACCGACTTGCCATTGCGCACATTTGTGACTTTGGCATAGCTCGGGATGGGCAACGTAGGATGGGCTGCACTCATGGAAAACATATCATAGGGCTCACCTGATGAGGTTTTGCGACCATGAAATTGTCTGCCATACCAAGATGCCATCCCACGCGCTTGATAGCTGCGGTCGGTAGTATCTGGCACAAAAGTTTGCCCAAGGGCAGTGTAAGGACGATTAGCCCACGGATTGAGTGCTTCGACTTTAGGCAAAGCATCGGGGACGGCATCAAGGTTAACCGGCACAAACGCTGCCGGGCCGTCATTTTGAAAATATCCACCGTCTGTGACAGAAGATGGGGAGGAGATGGAAGTGGTAGGCGAAGGTGTTTGTGCTTTGCGAATGCTGGCAGATGATGTCTTTTTCCCCGTTTGAGGGGTGGCACAAGCGGCCAAAAGACTGACAGCAAACACTAAGCACAACCATCGGATACTAGCTTGCATCAGTTGAGCTCCTTATGCGGCTGCGCCAAGGCTTTGCTCTGTTGACTCTACCTCGTCAGGGCAAAAAACAGATCGCTTACTGGGTTTAGCATCCTCCAGCAAAATCAAGCTGCCGCCATCCCTCAAATATGGCCACAGCGACCGTATTCGATAAATTCATACTGCGGCTTTGGGGCCGCATGGGAAGACGAAGCTGACGATCCTGAGGAAGGATGTCTCGCACCTCGGCAGGCAGACCACGCGATTCAGGACCAAAGAGAAAGACATCTCCTGCCTGATACGCTACCCGATCAAATCGGGTTTGGCCTTTGGTGGTAAAGGCAAAGATTCGCCGCCCCTCAAGAGCCTTGAGACAGCTAGGCCAATCTTCATGCACAACCATCTGCGCATACTCGTGATAATCCAGCCCCGCACGCCGTAATTTGGCATCTTCGAGGGGAAAACCGAGTGGTTTTACAAGGTGCAGCTCACAGCCGGAATTGGCGCATAGACGAATGATATTGCCCGTATTGGGCGGGATTTCCGGCTGGTACAAAACAACAGTAAACATACAAAGCGTGCCGATTTTTACGGTTTATCAAAGACTTGGTCAAGAAAAATGAGCAGGGGTGCTTGCAAATACCCAAGCATCAACCTGTTTTGCCCCTGCTGCTAACAGCGTTTTTGCTGCTTGAGCCAAGGTGGTACCAGTGGTCATTACATCATCAATCAACACAATTTTTTGCCCTGCGACAGGGCAACTGACAGCAAAAGCATGACCGAGATTGTGTTGTCGTTGCTGTGCATTAAGACCGACTTGGCTTGGGGTGGCGATTGTACGCGCCAGACAGTGAAAAGAAACCGGAATTTGCCGCAAATGCCCTAGCTGTAAGGCCAATTCAGCACTTTGGTTAAACCCTCTTTTGGCAAAACGCTGTGGATGTAGCGGAATCGGTACCAAAAAATCGGGGGCGAAATCAGGCGAGAGCGGAGGCAAATAACGGTGCATCAAACGTGCTAAGGGCGCCGCTAAAGTGAGCTGGCGGTGGTACTTAAATTGTTGGACGAGACGGGTCAGTGGCCAGTGGTAGGGAAAGGCCGCTGTAATCTGTTGTAAAGGTGCAACGTTTTTTTGTGGGCACTGTTGGTGTTGTCGCTGCCAGTCCTGTTCACAGGCAGAGCAAAAGTCATCCTGACAACGTTGACCACAGAGCAAACAGGTTTGATGAATTTTTAAGCTATTGTTCAAAAAATCCAGAAATAAGTTTGACAGCACCGCCCTAGCTGACGATGCTTGAGGCATTTTCTTTTCTCTGTATTTGGCTGCCATGACTACTGCGACCCCCATTCGTTTTGCGACCCCCGCAACACCTCATCCTGTGGCCAACCAATGGCAGGTGAGCGATATCGAAGCCTTGTTCGATCTGCCATTCTTAGATTTGGTCTATCGTGCTGCCAGTGTGCACCGTGAACATTTCGATCCACAAACCATTCAACTATCGACCTTACTGTCGATCAAAACCGGTGGCTGTCCTGAAGATTGCGGCTATTGTCCACAATCTGCTCATCACAGCGGTAGCGTGGATAAACAGGGGCTATTGGCGCTAGATGAGGTATTAGCCGCAGCACAAGCGGCGAAAGAGCGTGGAGCCAGTCGTTTTTGTATGGGCGCAGCATGGCGTGGACCAAAACAACAAGACCTTGAAGCGGTAAAAGAAATGGTCAGTGCCGTGAAAGCGTTGGGTTTAGAAACCTGTGCCACCTTGGGTATGTTGAAAGATAACCAAGCCCAACAGCTGAAAGATGCTGGCCTCGACTATTACAACCACAATCTGGATACCGCCCCAGAAAAATATAACGATATTATTCATACACGCCAATATGAAGACCGTATCAATACTTTAGGCAAAGTGCGTGATGCTGGTTTGCATGTCTGTTGTGGTGGGATTGTGGGGATGAATGAAACTCGCCAAGACCGCGCTGGACTGATTGCACAGCTGGCAAACCTCGATCCACAACCTGAATCCGTACCGATCAACCAACTGGTTAAAGTCGAAGGTACCCCGTTAGCGGAAGCAGAAGACCTTGATTGGACAGAATTTGTCCGCACCATTGCTGTAGCACGCATCACCCTACCTAAAAGCTATGTTCGCCTGTCAGCAGGCCGCCATGAGATGCCAGAAGCCATGCAGGCGCTGTGTTTCATGGCCGGCGCTAACTCGATCTTTTACGGGGAAAAGCTGCTGACAACAGGCAATCCGGAATCAGACCACGACCGAAAACTGATGGCCAAACTCGATTTGCGCCCACTGTCATAACCGATAGGCTATCAGCACGCCGGCACGGATTGCTTTTGTGATCTCAGAGGAGGAGACCTCGCATGACCAAATCCACCGTGTTGGCAACCTTATTGGCGCTGTCCACCAGCTTGGCGTTTGCCAATCCCCCCGTCCACAGCCGTAGCTACAGCAGCAAACCACAGCGTGAAACCCATAGCGAAGCCGAACACCATCCGCAGCATGGTGGTGGTTGGGAAGTCAATGCGGGGGCCAGCTTGCGTGAACATCGGGCGCGGGACATGGCACCGATGCAGCAAATGCAGTCCATGAGGGACATGCAGCCAATGGTTGAGATGCAGAGCATGTCCACCATGCAACGGATGCCGCGTTTTCAGCGCCATCACCGCACCGACATCATGCTATTTGCCAAAGAATTTCCCGACTATTTTGATGCCTCACATCCACGCAACTTTAATGGGCTCCCCCCTGGGTTGCAGAAGCATCTTGCCCACAGTAAAGGATTACCCCACGGTTGGCAGAAAAAACTGATTCGCGGGAAACAACTGCCGACTGATGTGTGGATTTATGCCCAACCCATTCCGGCCCATGTATTGCCGGATATTTATTTACCGCCCAACACCGTACTCTATGGCCTCAATGGTAAAGCGCTCTTGTTAGCTGCCACAGGTCTTGTCTTGTTGGATAGTTTTGACGTGATGTAAAGATGCCTACCCCAGCCGAACTCAGCCCTGCCCTAGACCACCTTGCCGCCATTCATCGGCTGCGCCATCGCTACGTTTTAGACAGTCCGCAAGGACGTGCACTCACCACGGCTGACCAAGCGCTGTTGTCGTTTGCAAGCAACGATTATTTAGGCCTTGCTAATCATCCGGAAGTCATTGCGGCACTACAACATGGGGCAGCGCAATGGGGTGCGGGGGCAGGGGCTTCAGCATTGGTGAATGGGCATCTTCGCCCCCACGCCACACTTGAGCATACCTTAGCACAGTGGCTACAGGCCGAAGCAGGGCTGTTATTTGGTGATGGTTTTTTGGCCAATATAGGGGTTATACCGGCGTTAGTTGGGCGCGGAGATGCGATTTTTGCCGACCGCCTTAACCATGCCTCACTTAATGCTGCCGCTCAGCTATCACGGGCCCAACTTCACCGTTTTCACCATAACGATATGTCACAGCTGCGCCACTTACTTGCCAATAGCGAAGCCAAGTGCAAACTGATTGCCGTCGATGCGGTGTATAGCATGGATGGTGATGAAGCGCCGTTAGCAGATTTGTTGCAATTGGCAGAAGAACATCATGCTTGGTTGTATATCGATGATGCCCACGGTTTTGGTGTGCTCGGTGCAGGTAAAGGTACCTTGTTTGAACAGGGGGTGTTATCCGCTTCCAGCCAACTGCCTGAACAGGTGGTTGTGATGGCAACCTTGGGTAAGGCAGCTGGTGTGGCTGGTGCGGTAGTGGTTGGGTCACAATCGTTGATTGTTTGGCTCGAAAACCGTGCTGCTACAGCCATTTATACCACAGCCCCCCCTCCGGCGCTGGCCTGTGCCTTATTAGCCAGTTTAGCGCTGATTCGAGATAACACGGCACAGCAACGCTTACAAAACCATATCGCTTTCTTCCGTGAGGCAACGGCAGGGTTACCATGGCCAATTTTGCCATCACGAACACCCATTCAAGCGGTCGTGATAGGAGAAGACAAGCAAGCACTGGCTGCCTCACAACAACTGCGGCAACAAGGGTTCTGGGTGCCTGCCATTCGTCCTCCTACCGTCCCCGAGGGTAGTGCTCGCTTGCGTATCTCTCTGTCGGCCGCACATCAGCAGGCCGATATCGCCGCACTTGTCGCGGCCTTGTGGCAGATTGCCCAGTCTTAATTTTGGAATACACCTAATGTCGATTTACTTTTCTAGCCAAGGCGTTGGCCATGACGTGGTATTGCTGCATGGTTGGGCATTACATGGTGGCGTCTGGCAACGGGTGGCACAGGCGCTTGCGGAGGAATACTGTGTGCATCTGCCAGATTTACCCGGGCATGGCCGCAGTTCAGCAGTATCCGCATTTATGTTGGATGAAATTGTGGAAAGCTTGCACAACTGCTTTCCCTTGCCTGTGCAAGTGGTGGGATGGTCATTAGGTGGGTTAATCGCCGCACATTGGGCGCGGCGCTACCCTCAACACATCAAAAGCCTGACCTTAGTGGCCTCGAGTCCCTGTTTTATTCGACAACCGGACTGGCCCCATGCTCAAGCAGCAGAGACAGTGAACCAACTGGCTCAGCAGCTTGACCAACAATTTGATACCACGATTCAACGTTTTTTAGCCCTGCAAACCTTGGGTTCAGACAGTGCCAAAACCACGCTAGCTGCCTTGCGAGAATTGGTGTTTGCCCACGGCCGTCCGAGTGGTTTATTAGCGGCGCTACAGCTATTACAAAACACGGATTATCGGCCCCATCTGGCTGACATCACCGTACCGACCTTGGTATTGGCAGGCGCGCGCGATGCGTTGACGCCTTTGGCTGCGGCGCAAACGTGGGCCAATGGGGTGGCCGATGGCCGGTTACAGGTCTTCCCGCAAGCTTCACATGCACCGTTTTTGTCGCATGAAACGGAATTTTTACAGGCTTTACGCCCCTTTTTAGCGGAACATGTGTAATGGAAGCCTCTTTATTTGATACGGAAAAACAACGGGTACGCGCCTCGTTTGATCGGGCGGCTGCCAGCTATGACGGTGCGGCGGTGTTGCAACGTGAAGTCTCCGACCGCATGGCAGAACGGCTCGGTTATATTCGCCATCAGCCTCAACGGGTGTTAGATGCCGGCAGTGGTACCGGCTATGGCGCACAACAGTTACGCCAACACTATGCAGCAGCACAAGTGATTGAACTGGATTTGGCACCGCGTATGTTGGCCTTATCTCGCGACAAACAGCGCCATGAGCGTGGTTTCTTCGGGCGTTTATTACACAAAGACCCACCTTTGGTCTGTGCAGATTTAGAAGCTCTACCACTGCACAGCGGCTGTATTGATTTGGTATGGTCGAATCTCGCTATCCAATGGCTCAATACACCCGACACGGCATTTAGCGAAGTACAACGGGTGTTGCATACGGGCGGTTTATTTATGTTTGCCACGTTAGGGCCAGATACATTGATGGAATTGCGGCAAGCCTTTGCTGGTGTCGATGGCCATACCCACGTCAACCGTTTTATTGATATGCACGACATCGGGGATGCGCTGGTGCGAACTGGCTTTGCCGAGCCGGTGATGGACATGGAAAAAATCGTGTTGACCTATGAAGATGTCAAAAGTGTGATGCGTGATTTGAAAGCCATTGGCGCACACAATGCGATGGCAGGACGTGGCCGTGGTTTGATGGGGAAACGGGCATGGCAACAGATTGAACAACGCTATGAAACCCTACGGCGTGAAGGGCGCTTGCCGGCGACTTATGAAGTCATTTATGGCCACGCTTGGAAAGCCGAACCGAAAAAACCACGTGCGCTTGCCGATGGCCGTCAGATCATCGAATTTCAACCTCGACAAAAAACATCATGAATCGAAGATTTTTTTTGGCCGCATGTGCCACAGCGATGCTGACCGCGTGTGGCCATGTGTCCCCTCTCTTGCAACCAACGACACCGTCCACCACGCCTCCACCACCGTTAAAAGTGGGTCTGGCGCTCGGCGGGGGCGCCGCGAAGGGCTTTGCTCATGTAGGGGTGATTAAAGTTTTGGAAACTGCCGGCATTCCCGTTCATATTGTCACCGGCACCAGCGCTGGCAGTGTCGTCGGGGCGCTGTATGCCGCTGGTTATGATGGCTTTCGCTTACAAACGCTGGCCTTTGGATTAGATGAGTCGAAAGTCCGTGATTTGACTTTTGGCAGTGGTGGTGTAGTCAAGGGACAAAAGCTCGAAGACTATGTCAATCAATTGGTCCACAAACGCCCAATTGAAAAATTAGCCAAGCCCTTTGGTGCGGTTGCCACAGATCTTGATACCGGCAAACGGGTGTTATTTCAACGCGGCAATACTGGCCAAGCGGTACGAGCATCAAGCAGTGTACCTGGGGTGTTTGAACCGGTGGTCATTGGTCAACGGCGCTTTGTCGATGGTGGGTTAAGCAGTCCAGTCCCAGTAGAAGCCGCACGCGAAATGGGGGCCAATGTGGTGATCGCAGTGGATATTTCTAGCAAAGCCGGTCATAGCCGCCCAGAGGGTGCACTGTCTATCCTCGATCAGACCTTTACCATCATGGGACAAAAGTTAAGTGCACAAGAACTTAACCGCGCCGATGTGGTGATTCGCCCTGCAATTGCGGGTATTGGTGCAGCAGATTTCAACCAAAAACATCAGGCGATGTTGGAGGGGGAGCGGGCGGCCAAAGCGGCGCTGCCGGAGATTCAGCGCAAGTTGGCGGCATGGCGCGGCGGTGGTGGGCGGTAAGTTGTTCCAAACTGGCGCGCAATTTAGGATGTTGAATGCGATGAGATAGCTGTTCAAATTCCGCTAAGGTTTGGTCGCTGATCGGGACAGCTTTAGGGGCTGTCCTATCGCGCTGCTTGGGCTTTACCACAATATTGACCGCCGGAAAGTGCAATCCTCGTGCAGCAAAGCCCTGCAAAATGACTCGTTCAAAACGCTGCAATTTGCTTGCCGCCATCCCCGATTGGGCAAACACCACCAAACCATCCTCACGGGCACAAACCAGCTGACAACTGCCATGTAAATTGGTGGGCAGTAATGTTAAAAACAGTTGGTTCATACGGGCAAATGTGCGCGCTTGTTGCAGTAATTGACCTAACCCGCTGTCCTGTCGAGCGAGGTCATGGATGGGATGACGACTCATAATCCACGCAAGGCTGCAATTAAATCGGGGGCAGGGGTGGCCGGTAGGCCTTGCCGCACTTCCTCTAACATCCCTGACAACACCGTGACACTATCGGCAACCAACTCAATCAGATTGCCAGTAATTTCATGACGTTGCAGCGTATCGGCTAATGTCACAGCTAATTCTGCAATCGCCATCTGTTTTGCCACGACGGCGGCTTCCGCCAATAACAGCGAAGCAGCGGCCATGCGTTGTGCAGACTCCACCCCATGTGTCAGCCGTTCGCGGGTGATGGCGGCGAACAAACCTCGCGATTGTGCACAAAATGCAGCATGTTCAATCGCCGCTTGGCCTTCGCTGTCTTCCAAGGCATCTTCAACCACAGGGGTGTTGAGATGGGGAATATCATCAATCGCGATGCTTTCTAACAGGGGTAGTTCTGGTGGCGCAGCCATCGGGGCCGGCGTGTTAGGCTCGGCTGGAGCAGTTGTTGATGCAACCGGTGTGGGCGCAAAAGTAAAACGTGGTGGATTAGGATCCCCCGCTTTGAGCTGTGCCAACGCTTCAGTGAGCTGTTGCAAGGTTGTGGCATCTGCCGTGGGGAAACGATCCAAGGTTTTACCCAATTCAGCCAGCACAGAAGCAGTATGTTGGGCTTGCCAATCGCTAGGCCCAGACAGCGGCAAATTGTCAGCCATGTTGACCAGTGTACTGATGGCATCGCTAATTAACGCATTATCGAGTTCAGGGGCATCTTGTTCTAGTACCGTCAGTGCATCACGGAATAAGCCAAAGTGAGAGGTACTGCCGGCGACAAGACGAGCCCAATTAGACTGTAAAGCTGCCGCTAGGGTACGCATGACCACTAAACGCGGATAGGCTTGGTCGATATGTTTGGGCGGCATCAGGCTGCTACTGGCCGCATCTTTGCTCGAAAAAATGTTTGTGTGTAATACACGTTCGTGGGCAGGCGAAGCTGCTTCAGATGCAGGAAGTTCGCTGCGCTCGGATTCGGACATCTCAACGTTGGCTAATGACGGAGACGCACTCACCGGCTCCCCCTCTGCCATTGTTTGAGCTAACGGCGGCGTGAAACTGGCCGCAGTGTTCACTTGCTGCAACGCCACTTCTGGGAAAGTGGGGTTGAGAAAATCTTCTAGAGCAAAGTCATCCAACGCCTTAAGAGGCTCGGCAGGTAGAGCAGGGGCTGTCGGTGCATTTTGATCTGTTACCGTCGGAATGGACTCTGTGATGGGGTCTAAGGGCTCAAGCACAGGGATGTCGGCGACCGGTATCGCAGCAGCAGGCACCTCTGGCGCGGGGATTTCCAGTGCTGGCGGCAGCGTTAACGGTGTCGTGTCATACGGCACATAGCCCGGCAAGGGATCTTCCTCAACAGGTAAGGTTAGCTCGGGAATGTCCTCTAGTACCGGCGGCAAAGACATTGCCGGCACGGGCTCAAGCACCGGTTCAGGCACCGGTTCAGGCACTGGTTCAGGCACTGGCTCGGGCACTGGCTCGGGCACTGGCTCGGGCACTGGCTCGGGCACTGGCTCAGGCACTGGCTCAGGCACTGGCTCAGGTACGGGTTCAAGCACCGGCTCAGGCACTGGCACTGGCTCAGGCACCGGTTCAGGCACCGGTTCAGGCACTGGCTCAGGTACGGGTTCAAGCACCGGCTCAGGCACCGGCTCAGGCACTGGCTCAGGTACGGGTTCAAGCACCGGCTCAGGCACTGGCACTGGCTCAGGCACCGGTTCAGGCACCGGTTCAGGCACTGGCTCAGGTACGGGTTCAAGCACCGGCTCAGGCACCGGCTCAGGCACTGGCTCAGGCACCGGCTCAGGCACCGGCTCAGGCACTGGCTCAGGCACTGGCTCAGGCACTGGCTCAGGCACTGGCTCGGGCACTGGCTCGGGCACTGGCTCGGGCACTGGCTCGGGCACTGGCTCGGGCACTGGCTCGGGCACTGGCTCGGGCACTGGCTCGGGCACTGGCTCGGGCACTGGCTCGGGCACTGGCTCGGGCACTGGCTCAGGCACTGGCTCAGGTACTGGCTCAGACACCGGCTCAGGTACGGGTGCAGATGCCGCAGCGGTGGTTGCAAAAGCCGCTACAACCGCTGCACTGGCAGAAATACGCGGTGGCGTTGGGCGAATGTGTTGTGCAGGTGCAACACTTACCGCTGTTGGTGGTTCCTCCACCAATAACGGTGTGTCGGCTGGCAAACTTTCATCTTCCAGTTGCTCTAACAAACTGGCGGCATGATCGGCACCAATCTCCAATAAAGCCAGACTGGCTTCAACCGCTGGATGATGTTCTTGTTGATACAAACGCTCCCACAGCTGACGCGCTAACGATACCGGCGGGGAATAAGGCTGGCTGTCATCGCCCCGTTTTTTCAGCTGCCGTGCCAACTGCGCAGGCAACAAGCGCGCTCCCTCACTGTGATCACCGGCAAACGTGTCAACATTGATACTGGCTAGTTTCCAAAACCCCGCTAATACCGGATCAGGCTCATGGCGTGCCGCGCGCTCTAACGAATCGCGCATGATTTTAAGTCCTGCTGGATCTGCGCCACGCAACCACGCTAGCAACCCTCGTTCATAACGCTGCCGATCTGTGGCAAACAACGCTGCATCAAAGGCCACTGCAGGTAAAGCAGGGGCAAGTTGGCTGATGCCAGCAAAGAGGCGGTGTTCATCATCAGGAAGGTGAGTAGCGTGGGTCATAGTCAGACAGGATTCTTAGTAAGGAAAGCTATTTTAGTGGAGATAGCACAAGTTTTTGCAGAACAACACCAATTAGCGCCGCTATTTTGCTATTTTTTCGTGCTATCGAAAGATGTCCACCTGAAACCGTGTTATGAATCAGCCACTTCATCGCCCTCTGCAGCCTCATCGCGAGCCGCTTCCATGCCGCGTTGCAGAGAGGCTTGTTCTTCGGCGTGATGTGCGAACCAACGTTCCACCACGGCCTCTACTTCGGTAATACCCTGTTTTTTCAAGCTTGAGAACAATTGCACAGAGATTTCAGGCCGGTCTTGTAGGGCCGCTCTGACTTTACGCAAAGTCTCTTGCTTCTCTTGCTGGTTTAATTTGTCCGATTTGGACAACAAAATATGCACGGGCTTACCGGTAGTGCGGAAAAAATCCAGCATTGCCCAGTCTAAGTCCTTCAATGGATGCCGTGCATCCATAATCAACAACAACCCAATCAGCGGTTGACGAGTTTGGAGATAGCGCCCTAACAGCGCCACCCAATGCGTTCTGACTGCTTCGGGGACTTGTGCATAGCCATAGCCGGGCAAATCCACCAAAAAACGGTTTTGATCGAGGTCAAAATAGTTGATGTGTTGGGTTCGTCCCGGAGTCTTAGAAACGAATGCCAGACGCGTACGATTGGCCATCGTATTCAGGGCGCTGGACTTGCCAGCATTGGATCTGCCGGCAAAAGCAATCTCGGCTCCAGTGTCAGGAAGATCCTTCAAGTGGTTAACGGTAATGTGAAAACGAGCGTTTTGGAAAAGAGACATGGTGAATGGTCAAGTCAGTTGGTATAGAATCGCGGGTTTATAGCTATCATCTGTGCCACAAGATTCAGGCGAAAAATCAAGGAGCAACCATGAGAGTTTCTATGCTGTTGGCAGCGGTCGGGCTGGTAAGCGCCAGCGCTGCATTTGCCAATCCGGCAGTTAGCACAAAGCCGGCAAATGCGGCAGCCGCCAAGCCGATTGCCGAACAGGTCTGTGCAGCATGTCACGGCGTGGACGGTAACAGCGTGGCAGCGGCCAACCCTGTCCTGGCTGGCCAACACCCAGAGTATCTGTATAAGCAGTTAGTCGAGTTTAAAACCGGCAAGCGTAACAACGCTATTATGTTGGGGATGACCGCTGCTTTGTCAGATGATGACATGAAAAACTTGGCTGCGTACTTTTCTCAGCAAAAGTTAAAGCCACGTGAAGCCCCTGATGCTAAGTTGCAAGAGGCTGGCGGCAAGATTTTCCGTGGTGGGATTGCAGCGTCTAAAGTGCCTGCCTGTATGGCTTGCCACGGTCCAACCGGTGCGGGGATTCCTGTTGAATACCCTCGCTTAGGTGCACAACATGCGGGTTATATCGAAGCACAAATGTTGGCGTTTAAGAAAGGCGAACGCGCTAACAATAACGTGATGATGGATATTGCTTCGCGCATGACCGACGCTGAGATCAAAGCGGTATCAAACTATATTGCTGGCCTGCGTTAAGCGCAACTTAACCCGAGTTTGGCAATCAGAGGGGGGAGCACGCCTTGGCGGCTCTCCCTTCTTTCCATTTTGATGACTATGAAAACACCTACTCGCTCTACGGTTTTTTGGGCCTCGCTGTTTGACTTACTGAGTTCTATGCGCTTTGCCATTGGTTTACTCACCATTTTGGCGATTGCTTCGGTCATCGGTACGGTATTGCAACAAAACCAACCCTATCCAAACTACGTGATTGAATTTGGTCAGTTTTGGTTCACAGTATTTGAATGGCTGGGGCTGTTTGATGTCTATCACTCGGCATGGTTTTTAATTCTGTTAGCGTTTTTGGTGCTCTCCACCAGCTTGTGCATCTGGCGCAACACCCCCGGCTTTCTCAAAGAAATGCGTGGGTGGCGTGAGCATGCTTCCGAGCGTTCGCTGGCAGCCATGAGCCATACTGCCCTACTCCAAGGCACAGGCACACCCGAAACAGTACAGGCCTACCTGACCAGCCAAGGGTTTGCAATCAAAACCGCCCAACGCGAAGATGGCTCAACCATGGTGGTCGGTAAGCGTGGGGCAGGCAATAAATTAGGCTATTTCTTTGCCCACATTGCGTTGGTGGTGATCTGTATTGGTGGCCTCATGGATGGCAATTTGCCACTCAAAATCGGTGAACTTGTCGGCACCATTCGACCCGAAACTCGCGATATTCCACAAGGCCAAGTGCCTGCAGAAAGTCGTCTCTCTACGAGCAATCTCTCTTTTCGTGGCAATGTCACTATCCCAGAAAACAGCAGTGCCGATGTAGTATTTTTGAATGCAGGGCGGGGCTATTTGGTACAGGATTTACCCTTTATCATCACCCTGAAGAAATTCCGCGTTGAGTACTATCCAACAGGGATGCCAAAGCTCTTTGCCAGCGATATTGTGATTACCGATAAGGCCAGCGGTAAGACCCGAGAAGAAACCGTCAAAGTGAACCATCCAGTGCATGTCGATGGTGTGGCCATTTATCAGGCCAGCTTTGGGGATGGTGGGTCGCCCCTAGCACTGACCGCATGGAACCTCGCGGCACCAGCAATGGGCCCGATCAAGGTTGAGGGGCGGTCAATGAATCAACAACCGTTGATCGCCAATGGCAAACCGTATTCGCTTGAGTTTGGTGAGTTGCGTGTTTTTAATATCCAAGACATGCGCGACAACTCCACCGTTGCAGTGAACAAAACTTTTAACGAATTGCTGTCACAGGCGCAAAGTGTGCAACACGAGAAAAACCTCGCTAATGCCGGCCCGACCATTCAATTCAAACTGCGTGATAATCAAGGTCAGGCGTTTGAATACCACACGTATATGTCGCCGTTGGTTTTAGAAGGGCGCAGTTATATCGTGACCGGTGTACGTAAAGAAGTCGGTCAACCATTCTCCTATTTGCGCCTACCGTTGGATCAAGAAGGCTCGCTGCAAAGCTTTATGCGGCTGTATGCCACTTTGCACGATACAAGCCTGTATCCTGAGATTGCTCGCCGCGCGGCTGCGAAGGCGTTAGCGGGTTCGTCTATCAGCCCCGAGATGCAACAACAATTTCAATTTAGCGTTGAATTTGTCCTCAATCGTTTCCATGAGGGGGGATTCCGTGCTTTAGATGAATTTGTGCAAGCGCGAGTGCCAGCGGATAAACAAGCCGAAGTGGGGCAAACCTATATCAAGATTTTGCAGGCGGTCGTGGTGGACATGATGGAAATTGCTCATCAGCGTGCTGGCCTCGCCCCGTTTCAACTTAACGAAAATAACTACCGCTTTTTGCTAGATAGCTTGGTGGCCGCAGGGATTTTAGTGCGTGACTACGGTTCGCCAGTTTTCCTACAACTTTCTGGCTTTGAACAAGTCCAAGCCACAGGGTTACAGCTCACTCGTTCTCCCGGAAAAAATGTCGTCTACTTCGGTTCCTTAATCTTGGTTTTGGGAATCTTGTGTATGTTCTATATCCGTGAGGTGCGAGTATGGGTTCGTCTTGGCGCACAAGATACACGCCTAGCGGTATCAAGTAACCGCAAAAACCGCGACCTCGAGCAAGATTTTGCCCGTCATCAGGCTCGTTTATTGGAAATCGTGCAAGGAAAAGCCTAAATGGAATTGGTTCATTCGCAACTGAACACCAGCCAAAAGCGGTTGGATGTATTTGATTGGCTCTATGCTGCCCTGATTGTGGTGGCGGCTGTGGTGGCCGAGCAGCAATATGGCCAGTATATGGATATTTATGAGCACTCCATTTTGATTGGCAGCACGCTCGGCTTGATTGCTTTAGGTTGGTTTTGGAAATCGTGGCGCTGGTTTTTTCCTTTAACGGGTGCCTTAGCCCTTGCTGCGATTGCGCTTTATGCAGGGGATATTAACCAAGGCCAAAGTCGGTTTTTCCTGCGCTATCTGCTGTCGTCACAATCGGCGATTATGTGGATGTGCACCTTGTTTTTCCTCGCTATGGCCGTGTTTTGGGCCGCATTATTTTCACGCTCGGCCTTCTTAGAACAATTCGCGACGGGATTAACTTGGGCAGCCTCGGTCATGGGACTGACAGGGCTTTTTGTCCGCTGGGACGAAAGCTATCTGATTTCTCCTGATATCGGCCATATTCCAGTGTCGAATCTGTACGAAGTCTTTGTGCTGTTTTGTTTAATCACTGCTTTAATGTATCTCTACTACGCAGAGCGGGTGGCAACACGTCGGATGGGGGCATTTGTGCTGCCGATTATCTGTGCTGCCGTCGGCTTCATCTTGTGGTACACCTTTGATCGTCAGGCGCATGAAATTCAACCGCTTATCCCTGCCTTGCAGTCTTGGTGGATGAAAATTCATGTTCCAACTAATTTTATTGGATATGGTGCCTTTGCCATTGCTGCCATGTTGGGAATTGCCGAGCGCCTTGTGTCGCGTGGTGTTTTGGCAGACCGACTGCCCAGTGCCGATATTATGGAAGAAGTGATGTACCGCGCGATTGCGGTTGGATTCTTATTCTTCACGATTGCGACCATCCTCGGCGCAATGTGGGCAGCGGATGCGTGGGGCGGCTATTGGAGCTGGGATCCGAAAGAAACCTGGGCGTTGATTGTATGGCTTAACTACGCCGCTTGGTTGCATGTGCGGTTAGTAAAAGGTTGGCGTGGCGCAGTGTTGTCGTGGTGGGCCATTATTGGTCTTTTTGTGACCACTTTCGCCTTTATTGGCGTGAATATGTTCCTGTCTGGCCTACATTCTTATGGTGCACTATAAGCGATGTCAGTTGTTACCCTAGAGCGCCTGCTACAAGCCGAAGGGCTTGGCAGCCGGCGTGAATGCCGTGGTTGGATTATGGCGGGAGCGGTGTCGGTGAACCAACAGCCGGTCACCGATCCGCAGCAAACATTTCCCCGCGATGGCACTTTGTTATCTTTTAACGATGAACAATGGTTCAGCCAAACCAAGCTGACGGTGTTGCTGCATAAACCGGCTGGGGTCGAGTGTTCCCACAATCCTAGCCACCACCCTCCCGTCCATCAACTATTGCCAATCCGCTTGCGTCAACGTGGCTTACAGTGTGTCGGTCGCTTAGATCAAGACACCACCGGACTGTTATTGCTGACCGATGACGGTGCTCTCAATCATGCTTTAACCTCGCCAAAACATCACGTTCCGAAAACCTATCTGGTCATTACGACCCATGCGCTCACCCCCAAGATGTTGGCGGATTTGTTGGCGGGGGTGGTATTGCGTGATGATCCTCACCCTGTGTTTGCTCAAGCCGCAGAACAGGTCGATTCCCACCAATTGCGTTTGGTGATTACCGAGGGGCGCTACCATCAGGTGAAGCGGATGCTGGCCGCGGTAGGCAATCGCGTCGTGGCTTTGCATCGCGAGGCGATTGGTGCGCTTATGCTTCCACCTGATTTAGCCTGTGGTCAATGGGCCACACTTTCAGCGCAACAACATTCTCTTTTAACAAAGTGATACTGGTTTCCTTGCGTTTAGTCAGATGACGTGTGATAAAAATCAGTTAGCGTCAATTGGCTTACGATGCTGTTCGTATGAACGTCAAAAGGAAATGCCATGATCCGCCGCAAGAAAAAACAGCTCGCGCAGTGTTTTAAGGTCCGTCTTGCTGTCTCCCCTTTGTCCAGCGCGGAATTACAAGAGGCAGTTAGCCAGGCCGAACATCAAGCCGATCGCGAACACGATTTGTTTTTTGATCTGGTGGTTCACGAAATGGTCATCCCCGACATTGAAGAACCCAGCACATTATTATCTTCAGAAGACAAGTTTTAGCCATAAATAGATTTTATTACTGAAGGCAAAAAGCGTTTTTTTTGTTTTCTGTGAATTAGACGTTTCTACCAAGATAAAATCGATTCTTCTTTTTGTTTCAGCTCTGTTTTTTAAACCGTATGGCGAAAAATTTAACGCATTAAAAAATAGATGCGCTCAACCCGATTTGCATTTAAGATGACGGAAGAGGACTGTTTCTATTAGGAAAAGCGTGGCGTGTCAGCCAGCTAACCTTGCTTCAATTCAGGAGTGCAGTGAATCATGGATAATGTCAATAACCCAAACGTCGATAACGATCACCAATTAAACGAAGAACTCACCACCTTAGCGCGTGACGTAGGTGCGGTGAATTTGGCTGACGATCCTGCTGCACAAAATATTGAAGCAGCGGCGCGGGATGAAGCGTTAGACCAAATTATGATGAGTAAGCGTCAACTGGAAGCCAGTTTTGAAATGGCACAGTTGGCAACAGGTTATGTCCCCACCGAAAACACGGTGCTTTCACAAAGCTTTTCTTCTGCAGCAGGGGAAACCACAGGTACCCGAGCACAAGCTTTGACTCGTGGTTTTGTTGCCAATCCGGTTGAAGTCGCTCAACAGTTGATGGTTGAAGTACCAGAAAGCGCAGCAGAACAACGTTTGGCAGACGCTGGAGATGCCAATGAATCAGTCGTGGCTTCAGCCTTAGCCGGCGATTTACAAGCCATGGCGTTTTCTGTCCCTGATCAACAGCAAAACTCAACGACCCAGCTCGATCCGGTGCTAGATCCAATTGTTGACGTTCAACCCACGCCAACACCGACGCCTGAAACCACAGAAACACCTGCTCCAGAACCCACTCCAACGCCAGTACCGACACCCGAACCGGTTCCGACACCTCAACCCACCCCAACGCCACAACCTGCACCAACACCGGTCCCGACGCCTGAACCAGTGCCTACACCTGAACCAGTGCCTACACCTGAACCAGTGCCTACACCTGAACCAGTGCCTACGCCTGAGCCAGTGCCTACGCCTGAACCAGTACCTACGCCTGAACCAGCCCCTACGCCTGAACCAGTGCCTACGCCTGAACCAGTGCCTACGCCTGAACCAGTGCCTACGCCTGAACCAGTGCCTACGCCTGAGCCAGTGCCTACGCCGCAACCTACACCAACACCGGTCCCGACACCTGAGCCAGCCCCTACGCCAACACCAGATACGCCAAAGGAACCGGAAAAGCCAGAGCCGCCAGCTCGTCCCATACCTGAACCGGCTCCAACCCCGCCGAACTTATCTTCTGCACAAAGTGAAGTAGAAGAAAAAGCGCTAGACCAAGGTGGAAGCGAAGCCGAGCTAGACACAGAGAAAACAACTGGCACGTTCACTTTTACCCCCGGTTCTGCTGGTGGGGATAAGCTGGTTATTTTGGATAAAAATGGCCAAGCCGTTGAGCTGAGTCGTGATGGTGGGCCGGTGGTCGTTGAAGGGCAACATGGTAAATTAACCGTGTCCTTCGTGGATGGTAAATACCAATATGAGTATCAACTCGACGGTGCAGTCAAACACGATAAAACACAAGGTCAAGACAATGCCTTGCCTGATGATTTTGTGACTCAGGTGATTAACAACGGCAATGTCGTGACCAGTGGCAAAATCGGTATCACCATTACGGATGATGGTCCAAGCATTGCGGCGGAAGAAAGCCAAGCACCACAATTTATCCAGAGTGATGCAGGTCTCGCTAACGGCACGCTTGGCCAACAAGATGCCGCGACGGGCGAGTTCAAAGCCTCGTTCAAAGTGGGCTTTGGTGCAGATGGTGAAAAAATGACCGTGGTTGGCCAAGGTGATCAAGCTCAGTTGGTCGCTAATGGCATGCAATATGGTTTCAAATTTGATGAAGGCGCTAACAGTGGGTTGAAAGACACCGCCACCGGTAGCGACATCAAACTGTACACCAACCCAACGACTGGCGAAGTCGAAGGCCGTAACGCCAATGGTGACGCCATCTTCTCCCTGAAAATCGACAGCACCAGCGGCGAAGTCACGCTGACCCAAAAAGGCGCCATCCAACACAGCGCCCCTGATGGTCAAGCAGGCGGTGCTGACGAACTGCAATCACTGGCAAAAGATGCACTGAAAATTGTCGCCACCGCAACCGATGGTGATGCGGATACGGCAGCGGCAGAGATCGATTTAGGCAGTCGGATTGCCTTCCAAGATGACGGTCCGAACCTCGCTGCCTTGCAAGACCAAGGCCCTAGCTTGGTCCAACGTGATTCTGGTTTACAGAACGGTACTGGTGCACCACAAGCAGCGGATAAAGGTGCTTTCCAAACCAGTTTCACTGTCAATTTTGGTGGTGATGGCCAAAAAATGGCTG
This sequence comes from Aquaspirillum soli, assembly GCF_054781915.1. Taxonomy (NCBI): domain Bacteria; kingdom Pseudomonadati; phylum Pseudomonadota; class Betaproteobacteria; order Neisseriales; family Aquaspirillaceae; genus Aquaspirillum; species Aquaspirillum soli. The sequence continues at coordinate 175,283 of NZ_BAAGTM010000005.1, forward strand.
TTGATGCCGATGGCAAAACCATTGCTGATGGCATGCGCTATGGCTTCCAATTCGAGGACGGAGCCAACAGTGGGTTGAAAGACACCGCCACCGGTAGCGACATCAAACTCTATAAGAACACAGAGACTGGCGAAGTCGAAGGCCGTAACGCCAATGGTGACGCCATCTTCTCCCTGAAAATCGACAGCACTAGCGGCGAAGTGACCCTGACGCAACAAGGCGCCATTAAGCATGATGCCCCTGACGGTAAACCAGGGGGGGGTGACGAATTACAATCTCTGGCCAATGGTGCATTAAAAGTGGTTGCCACAGCAACCGATGGAGATGATGACAAGGCGGTCGCTGAACTTGATTTAGGGGGGCGAATTGCCTTCGGCGATGATGTACCCGTGGTGACCGTAGATAATACCCAAGCACCAGCAGCAAACTTAACCATTGAGTATATGGGCCGTGGCGAAGCGAAGTACGATCACGGTTTCGGTTGGTATGTCAAAGATGCGAATGGTAACCCGACTGAAGGCACCTTGTTGTGGGATACACCAAGCGAAGGTATGTCACCCTTCAATATTGCCTTACCAGAAGGTGTGACACCTGACCAAGTCGGCTTTTTCCTGCTGCCTTATGACTTAACCAATCCAACAAACCAGTCATCGTTGCAGATGCTCGATACAGGTTCCAAGCTTTCTTTTACTAAACAAGGGGATACGTGGGTTGCTCAGCTTGGTAATACTGAAATCAAGACTGCCGATGGCCAAGTGTTCTTCTCGGATAGCAAGCTCAATAGTGATGGGCAATCGCACGTTCAAGGTACACGCTCCGATACTGAGATTGGTAAAACGCTGGGCGGCAATTTTAACTGGGAAGATTTAAAAGTCACGGCACAAGATGGGACAGGTTCGGATAAAGATTTTGATGATCTCAACCTAAAACTGTCTTGGAGTGGTATGACCCTGCATGTCAAAGACAGTGATGCCTCAGCGGGGAGCAGTGTTGATAACGATCAAGATCTCGGCGATACCGCTTTAGCTGGTAAATTCCAATTCAATTTTGGTGCCGATGGCGAGCTAGATAGCGGTGGTAAATCCTTTGGTTTGCAAATTGCCAAAACAGACTCTGGCTTAAAAGACTCTGCATCTGGTGAACTGGTACAGGTGAAGTTGGTTGACGGTCAGGCCGTCGGTTACATCACTGTCGATGGCAAAGAACAGAAAGTATTTGCGGTCGAGGTAGATAAAACCACCGGTGAAGTATCGATTGAGCAGTTCCGCGCAGTGGTCCATGAGTCTAATGATCCACACGAATTGACGACCATCGGTTCGGATGTCATTCGTCTCACTGCACAAGCAACGGATAACGACCTTGATCAATCGAATGTTGCTTCTTTTGATCTGGGCAAACAAATTTATTTTCAAGACAGCGGGCCTGCTGCTGTTGATGACAGTTTGGTTGTTGATCTCTCGAAATCCAACAACAGTAAAATTGATGTTTTAGCCAATGACGCCCATGAAGGGAAAGAAGACGGTGCCAAAGCAGCAGTGACTTTCAACCGTGAGGGCGGTGAAGTCGAAATCGATCGTAGCTATGCCCAAACCGATCTCACAGGAGACACGTTTGTTGCGAAAGGTCAAACAGGTAACGATGCTACGGGCGGAAATAAGTACTACGGTGAGCTCAGTATTAACCAAGGTGGCACAGCAACCTATACCGCCGACCTACTGGCTAAAGCACTATTAGAAGGCGAAGAAATCACCGAACAGTTTAACTATCAGATGAAAGATGCTGATGGGGATACTGACACGGCAAATGTCACGGTCAAGGTGCAAGGCGCAAACGATGCGCCCGAATTTATCGTTGGCAGTGATAAGGTCGAAAAGCTTTTCATCGACCGAGATAAAGACGGCAATGAAGATGAAGGTGAGGTTTCTCATTTTTCCAATGCTAATAATGACAGCTTAACATTCAATGTACAGGAAGATGCGCTGAGCACAGGTCATGTCGCTGAATGGGAAGGGGCAAAAACCACTTCTGGGAAGCAAGATTTTGGCATCGCCGACCCAGATGTAACTGACAAACCAACCGTTACTTTCAATCCCTCCGTATTGCCCAAACTCACTTCCGGAGGTGAGGATGTCGTGTGGGTGGTCGAAGGTGCCGTCGCCAAGGGTTATGTAAAAGGATCTGATGGTAATGCTGATACGGCTAAGCCGGTGTTGGAAGTCACCGTAACGGGTGATTACCAGAATGGTCAAAAATCCTATACGGCGAATGTTGAACTCAAAGGGGCAATTGACCATCCGAAAGTGGGTGACGCTTATTCTGCAGACTCGGATACAACCAGTCTCAAATTCGAATTGGTGACAACAGATAAAACCGGCGGATTAACAGACAAATTAGCCATGACTGTTACCGTAGAAGACGATACTGCTGTTGCCAAAGACGATACCGATAGTGTGCAAATCAGTGGCAGTCAACTGGGTAACAAAACAGATGGCAATGTAATCACCGGTGCTGCAACAACCAGCGGTGATACTGGTAAAGATGCTCTCGGAGCTGATGGTGCGAAAGTCACTAAAATCAGCTTTGGCTCGACCTCTGATGAGAGTAATGCCGACGGGTTGCAAGTCGCAGGCGAGCATGGCCAACTGACCATGAACGCAGATGGTAGCTATGTCTATACCTATACCGGTAAAGAAAACAGTGTCGATTTATCGCAAGCCACCGTCGGTGCCAACGGTAAGATCACTGTTGGCGGTGTGACAATTGAAGGCTACGGCAACAACAGCCCTTATGCCGATCAGGCTGTTACCACAGACAGCGGGCGTGTCACCAATCAAAACACCAGTCTCAATGTCACCGATAGCAACGGTCAGGACACTACACCGGCAGATGCCTCTGTCACAACAGGTGGTGGTGTGGGTGTGGGCCAAACACAATCGGTGGGTGTGAAGTTTGATGGCAATGTAGTTCGTGCCGAAGTCAAACTAGACAACCTTGATCAGTCGGAAGCCGCCCGCTGGGAGGCATTTGATGCTGAGGGCAATAAAGTCGGTGAAGGCTATATCGGTGGCCAAAATGGTTTGCTGAATGCCGATGGCACAGCCGAAATTGAAGTCATCGGCATTGATGGCAACCCAATTTTGTTCCAAAACTTAGTATTAACCTCAAATCAGGTCAATCAAGATCAGGCCACGGGTAGTGGCGGTAACTATCTGGTGAAGGGCATGACCTACACCGGTGAAGTGGCTGAAAACACACAAGAGGTTTTCCAATATCAGTTAACCGATGGTGACGGTGATACCGACAGCGCAAACCTGACGATCAATCTCAATCAAACCTATGATAAAAACGTTGCCACGGTGCACGAAGATGGTTTGGTAAGTGGTAATGCTGATTGGTTCCCGAAAGTATTTAGCTACGATGAGAAGGCTGAACTGGCTAACTCACAGGGCAAACTTGGCATGGGTGCAGCAGAGTACGACTTCAACGCTCCAATGCAAAAAATCACCTCTGGCGGCCAAGAGGTGCAATGGAGTAAATCCGCCGACAGCGATGGCAATACCATTTTAGTCGGGACGAAAGCAGGCGGTGAGGCTGTCGTTGCGGTGACCATGGATAAAGCAACGGGCGAATACCAAGTTGAGCTGAAAGGCGCTATCGATCACAACAATAACGATCCTGTTGCCGGCAAAAACGAAGATTTGTTCTTACAGTTTGTTGCCGAAAAGAAAACTGCTGATGGCACTGTTGAAAAGCAAGGCTTTAACGTTAAGGTGCAAGACGATGCCCCCGAGGCAGGTCTATCACAAAACGTAGTCATTGCGAACCAAACGGATACCAGTGCAACGGCGAGTTTGAATGTCGCCATTGGTGCCGATGGTTGGAAAGAGACCAAGATTGAGGGTGATACGCTGGCGGTGAAACCGTTTGCAGATACCACCCCAAATGATGGCAAAGACACGTCGCTGACACACAGCAAGCAAGCTGCAGGCGGTGAAATAGCCGAGGTGAAATATGTCACGGGTGTTGCAGCCAATGGTGATGCGATTTATGTCACTTCTGGTGGTGATCGCTTAGTCTATAAAACTGATGCCAATGGTTTGGTCAGTGCAGTCAAAGAAACCTCAGGTGAGGTTGTGTTCACTGTCAAGCCGAACCAAGGTTCGTACACGGTTGAGATGAAGGGTCAGGTCGATGCCTATGAAGTGAAAGAGGAATCGAAAACCACTACCACTGAAGAAACAAAAATTACCACCGGTACGCAAACGGTAACCGTAGAAAAAACTGTCGAGTTACCACTCGATAAACTGACTAATCAACCTGAAGATCAAAAAGCACTCACGAATGTTGACCTAGTCGATGGCTCGGGTAAATCGATTGGCACCGTTGATATCACTCTATCGGCACAAAAGGATAGTTCAACGGCACAAGGTTTTACTGATACAACAGCTGTCGAACAAATTAATGCCAGTAGCGACGGTCAAACAGGCGGTTCATTGGTTGGCATTGATAACCGTCAAATCAATAATGACGATCCAACAAATAAAGGTGATGACGACGGTGATGAAGGCGAGCGTTTAATTATCGACCTGGATCCAACAGGCGGTATCAAAATTACGGAAGTAACTGTAACAACCACCAAACTTGGCTCGAATGAAAAAGCCTTGTTGGGTACTGAGTTAAATGCAGATGGCAGCCTTAAAGTCAGCGCAGAAAAGATTGGTACGGCGACACAAGGCAATAATGTTGATACTCGCGAAACGGTGAACGTCACCGATAGTAACGGCATCGACAAAGTCTATGTACAGATGGAAAAAGTTGATCCAACTGATAAAACCAGCGCAGATGGTTTTTCAGTGGCTGGTGTTGGGGTGAAATACCAATACCAGGAACAACAAGACATTAAGGTTGACGCTACCAAACAAACCCAAACCACAACGACAACAACCAAAGCCTACGATGTGACAATTTCGTTTACTGCAACGGTAACCGATGGTGATGGCGATCAAGCGCAAACCAATTTCCATCTGACCATTGATGCCAATGGTGATGGTAAAGCTGAGGCTGTCGATACAGGTGAATCGACCGTAGTGGTAAAAGAAACGACAACGACCCTCGTTAATGTTTATGACGAAAAAGGCGAAATTATCGCTGGTCATACCCAAACCGCCACCACCAATACCGAAACTGAGCAAGTCATCAATACCGGCATTTTGGATACGCTTGGCAAAGTTTACGGCGATAGTGACGTGTTACAAGCAGCCAACGACCAAGGTTATGTTTTGAAAGGTGGCGCTGGTGCCGATGAGCTCTATGGCGGCAGTCAAAATGACACGCTGCTTGGGGGTAGCGGTGATGATTTCCTGCGCGGAGGCAAAGGTAGCGACTCTATCGATGGTGGTGGGGGTGGAGATACGGCTTCGTATGACGATCACAGCGAAGATGTCGATGCCAATTTGCAAACTGATAAAGGTATCACCGGTAACGATGTTGATGACTTAGTCGCAATAGAACATCTCATTGGTGGCTCCGGTAATGACAAATTGACTGGTGATGGCGGCGATAACCGTCTCACTGGCGGTCGTGGTAGCGATACCTTAATCGGCGGCGGTGGTAACGATACGGCTTCTTATGCTGACCATAATGTTGCAGTGAATGCCAACTTAACCACTGGCGCTGCAACAGCAACCCAAACCAACGGCACAGTGGATCAGGATGTATTAACTGATATCAATAACCTGATTGGTGGTAGTCAGGATGACACATTAATTGGCAATAACAATTCCAATGTGATCTCTGGAGGTGCCGGCAACGATACTATCGTTGGACTGGGGGGCGACGACACCTTACGTGGGGGTGCAGGTAAAGATAGTATTGATGCTGGCGATGGTAATGATTTGGTGTTTGGTGGGGGCGGAAGTGACCCTGCTGGCAATGTGATTAGCAGCAACCCTCTGCTGGGACCCACTCCACAACCTACAGCAGATGATGATGACACTATCTCGGGTGGTGCTGGCAATGACACTATTCAAGGCAATGCTGGCAATGACAGTATCGATGCAGGAGCAGGCAACGACAGCGTGCAGGGCAATGCAGGGAATGACACCATTGATGCAGGCACCGGTGATGACACAGTAGATGGAGGTGTCGGTAACGACAGTTTGGCTGCTGGTGATGGGAATGATTTGCTGTCTGGTGGTGCGGGTCGCGATACGTTGGACGGTGGCGCAGGTAATGATACCTTAATGGGCGGTACCGGTAATGACACCCTGCGTGGTGGTACTGGCCGCGACACGGTATCGTATATTGACAATACCTCTGCCGTAGATGCTTCTCTCTCTTCTAATAAGGCATCTGGTAGCCAAGCAGGTAAAGATGAGTTGTCTGATGTCGAAAACCTCATTGGTGGTGCGGGCAGTGACCGCTTAGAAGGCAATGCAGAGGATAACCTGTTAGAAGGCAATGCCGGTAACGACACTTTGATCAGTGGTGGTGGCCAAGACACCTTAACGGGTGGAAGTGGCAGTGATACTGCTTCGTTTGAAAATCTGACTAAAAATGTCACAGCAGATTTGACTACCGGAAAAGCAACCCACGATGGCAAAACGTCCATTCTTGATGGAATTGAAAACCTGACCGGCGGCTCAGGAAACGACCGCTTAATTGGCAATGACCAAAGCAATATCCTAATCGGTGGAGTTGGTAACGATACATTGCAGGGTGGTGCAGGTAACGATGTACTCGATGCCGGAGCAGGTAATGATGATGTGAACTCTGGTGATGGCAACAACACTATCAAGGGTGGTGCAGGTAACGACAAAATTACCCTAGGGAGTGGTAATAGCACGGTCGATGCTGGATCTGGTAACGACACTATCACTGGCGGTAGCGGAAATAACAGCATCATCGGCGGCATCGGCAATGACAGTATTACCGGTGGAACAGGCAATAGCACGATTGATGGTGGCTATGGAGATGATCGAATTACAGTGACTGATGGTAATAATTCGATTGTGGGGGGAATTGGTAACGATATCATCACAGCGGGATCGGGTAATAACACCATAGACGGAGGGACTGGTAACGACTCCATTACGGTTGGGACTGGAAACAACTCCATTCAAGGTGGAGATGGTACCGATACCATTACTACAGGTACTGGTAATAACATCATCGATGGCGGTAACGACAACGATAAAATCACCACAACAGGTAATGGTTCGAACACGATTACCGGCGGCACTGGTAACGATACGATTAATGCCGGCGGGGGTGCCGATAGTATTGATGGCGGTTCTGGCAATGATGTTATCAATGCAGGTGGTGGTGATAATACGATCATTGGCGGAGATGGTAATGACACGTTATCAGCCGATGGTGGTAATAACTCTGTCGATGGTGGCAGTGGTAACGATGGCATTACCGTTACTGGAGCAGGTAACAATACCCTAATTGGTGGTGTTGGAAATGACACTATCAATGCAGGTGGTGGTGCAGATAGCATTGATGGTGGTGTTGGCAACGATACAATTAATGCCGGTGATGGCAACAACACTGTTGCCGGTGGTGATGGCAATGATTCAATCACTGCTGGTACCGGTCATGACAACATCGATGCAGGTGCGGGTAACGATACTGTTAGAGCTGGAGCAGGCAACGATACCATCATGGGCGGTAGTGGTAGTGATCAGCTCTATGGTGAAAGTGGCAACGATATCATCGATGCTGGCAGTGATAACGACAGTGTTTATGGTGGCGATGGCAATGATAAAATCGCAGGTCGCGATGGTAACGACAGTATCGAAGGCGGTAATGGTAATGACATTATGGATGGTGGAGCAGGTAATGACACAATCCTTGGCCAAGCTGGACAAGATATTTTGTCTGGAGGAACAGGCAATGACAATCTGAATGGTGGAACAGGGAACGACACACTGTTAGGTGGTTCAGGAAACGATACCCTCGATGGTGGAGCTAACAATGATGTGATGTTGGGTGGTTCGTATGACGATACCTTCAAAACAACGTTAGGCGACACTGTGATCGGTGGTGCTGGTAATGATGTAGTACAGACAACGCCAGGTACAGTAGGACAAGAACTACCAGACAGTCATTCACCTGCGCCAACACCATTCACGGAAGAGCAAATTTTGGAAACGATTGAACAGAATTTGGCTGCAATTGACTCGGCAGTTGATCCGTTCTTCGATTTCCCAGATTTAGGTGATCCGGGTGCACCGGCAAGTGATTGGCTGGATTCGACAGGCAGCGATAACCTGTTTATTGTTGAGATTCCAACTGATATCCCAGCACCAGAACCCACAACTTCGCCAATCTAACAGCGCCTTCAGCGCAATAAAAACCCCTGTTTTTACAGGGGTTTTTTGCTTCTTAGTTCATATCATCATACCGCTCAACGACACAATGCCTCACATGGCACCCCATCGCCATCTTTATCTAACGAGGGCACACGGCATTGCTGTAATACGGCCTTGGCTTCAGCACAATCACGCATTTCGCTGCAACGTGTTTTACGACAATCAGCGGTACCGTTGGCTGCTGGTGGGGTTTTGACTAATGGAGGAATGGAGGGGTCTGTTTTGGCTGAGCTATTGGGAACAAACTGCCCACTGCGTTGCTGTTTGCGCCATTCCCACGGGGCTTGAGGGTTAGCCTGTTCCCATAGGCCCTTCTTGGCACGCCGTGCTTGTTCTTGAGCAGCTTGGTAGCGTGGGTCAGATGAGTATTCTTTATACCACCACGCCATCCCTTCTTCTAATAACTGTAAGTTAATTTCCTTACCCTGTAACCACACCACACCTACCACACGACCATAGCGGTCTTTAGTTTCCACAGCGATAGAGACTTGTTTACCAAACACTTTATCTGCCAAAGCTTGTTTGGCTTTACCGCCGTAAGGCATGGCCGATTCGGGAGCATCAATCTGACCTAGGCGTACTTTCACCTTTTCGCGGTTAGCATCAACCAAAGTCAAGGTGTCACCGTCGGCAACAGAAATCACTTTCCCCTCAATTGTTTTTGCTGCCCAACTTGGCACCACTAAAGCAAAAGCCAAGATGGGAACGGCCAACCAACGACCTACACTCTGTTTCATTTTATATCCTTTAATTTTTGCGGCCGTTTCCAATCGGTAAGGGTAATGGCCTTACTCCGTGCAACCGTAAGCGCATCGGCAGGCGCCGTTTTACTGATGACAGAACCGGCACCAATGGTGGCGTTTTCTTCAACCACAACGGGTGCAACAAGCATCGTCCCAGAGCCAATAAAAGCGCCATTGGCAATACGAGTGGTAAATTTATTTACACCATCATAATTACAAGTGATTGTTCCCGCCCCAATGTTGACACCTGCACCAATTACCGCATCCCCAATATAGCTCAGGTGATTGACCTTACTCCCTTGGGCAATGTGAGATTTTTTCACTTCAACAAAGTTACCAATATGCACCTGATCGGCCAGTTCAGCCCCGGGACGCAAACGGGCATACGGCCCTAAACGACATGAAGCCCCCACTTGGGCTTGTTGTAAATGACTAAAAGCCGCAACATCAGTCCCTGCGGCAATGGTGACATCGCGTAAGACACAATTTGGCCCAATCGTCACACCATCGCCTAAGTCAACGACACCTTCAATCACCACATTGATGTCAATAAAGACATCCTTACCACACCGCAGCTCACCGCGTAGATCAAAGCGGTTTGGATCGGCAAGCTGTACCCCTGCTTCTAGCAAGGTATTGGCTTGTTGTCGCTGGTAAATTCTTTCTAATTCAGCCAGTTGTAATTTGCTATTGACCCCTGCGGCTTGCCATGAGTTTGGTACAACACAACCGCGCACCTCCACACCTTCCGCCACGGCTAATGCAATCACATCCGTAAGATAATACTCACCCTGTGCATTACTGTTTGATAAACGTGACAACCAAGCGGCTAGATAACGATTGGGCAATGCCAAAATACCGGTATTGATCTCAGTGATCATTTTTTGTGCTGGCGTGGCATCTTTTTCTTCTACGATAGCGCGAATCTGACCTGCGGCATCACGAACAATCCGACCATAGCCTTGCGGTTGTGGTAAGTGATCGGTGAGTAAAGCAACTTGGTCACCAGCAAGGGTTAACAACTGTTGTAATGTTTCGGCTGAAGTCAGTGGTACATCTCCATACAGCACTAGCGTTGTTCCATCACTAGGCAAAAAGGGTAAGGCTTGCTGTAGTGCATGGCCTGTGCCCAATTGCTGCGCTTGATGTGCCCACTGAATATCTGTTTCTGTGGCGAAGGCCTGTTGTACTTGTTCGCCGCCATGACCATACACCACCACCAATTGCTGTGGTTGCAAGCGTCGAGCGGTAGTAACGACATGACTTAATAAAGAACGACCCGCGAGCGTATGCAGTACCTTAGGCAGGTCTGAACGCATCCGTTTGCCTTGCCCTGCGGCAAGAATCACAATCGAGAGAGAGTTCATACTTAATAATCAGACTAAAAAATAGAGATCTTAAACGAAAAACGGGCTGTTACTGATTCAGTAACAGCCCGTCACACCGTAAATGCTCAGTACGGTTAGTGTACCCGCTTGCGCAGATATTCCAGCGCGTGCAGTTCGGCAATGGCCTGTTTCAGCGCAGCACGAGCTTGTGCCACATCTTTATCATCAGAGGCTTTTGCCAATTCTGCTTCAGCCGCTTTCTTGGCTTCAAGCGCACGCTGCTCATCCAGCTCTTCACCGCGAATCGCCGTATCTGCTAGCACGGTAATCGCATTTGGTTGCACTTCCATCATGCCACCAGACACGACCACCAATACTTCCTGTGCCTGACCCGCAACGCGGATGCGCAACGGACCAGGTTTGATACGGGTCAAGAGCGGCACATGACGTGGATAAATACCGATTTCACCCATTTCTGCTGGCGCAACCAAAAATTCGGCTTCACCAGAATAAATTTGGGCTTCGGCACTCACCACTTCCACATGCATCGTACTCATGGGTTAACCCCTCAATTACAGCGACTTGGCTTTTTCGACCGCTTCTTCGATACCACCCACCATATAGAACGCTTGTTCTGGCAGGGCATCGTATTCACCGGACAAGATAGCCTTGAAGCCTTTGATGGTCTCTTTCAGGCTCACGTACTTACCTGGCGAACCGGTAAACACTTCAGCCACAAAGAACGGCTGGGACAAGAAACGCTGGATCTTACGCGCACGAGCCACCACCAGTTTGTCTTCTTCAGACAATTCATCCATACCCAGAATCGCAATGATGTCACGCAATTCTTTGTATTTCTGCAGGGTTGCTTGCACACCGCGTGCGACGTTGTAGTGCTCTTCGCCAACCACTAATGGGTCGAGCTGACGAGAGGTGGAGTCCAGTGGATCCACTGCAGGGTAAATACCCAAAGCAGCAATATCACGAGACAACACAACGGTTGCATCCAAGTGGGCGAAAGTGGTTGCAGGGGATGGGTCAGTCAAGTCATCGGCTGGCACATACACGGCTTGGATCGAGGTAATCGAACCCACTTTGGTCGACGCCACACGTTCTTGGAATTTACCCATTTCTTCTGCCAGCGTAGGTTGATAACCCACAGCAGAAGGCATACGGCCCAACAACGCAGACACTTCGGTACCGGCCAAGGTGTAACGATAGATGTTGTCCACGAACAACAACACGTCACGACCTTCATCACGGAACTTCTCGGCCATGGTCAGACCAGTCAGTGCCACGCGCAGACGGTTGCCAGGAGGTTCGTTCATCTGGCCATAAACCAGCGCCACTTTATCGAGAACGTTCGACTCTTTCATTTCATGATAGAAGTCGTTACCTTCACGAGTCCGCTCACCCACACCGGTAAACACAGAGAAACCACTGTGTTCGGCAGCGATGTTACGGATCAACTCCATCATGTTCACGGTTTTGCCCACACCGGCACCACCGAACAGACCCACTTTACCGCCCTTAGCGAACGGACACAGCAAGTCAATCACCTTAATACCGGTTTCCAGCAATTCGGTGGCAGAGGACAATTCGTCGAATTTAGGTGCAGCGCGGTGAATTGGCATGCGCTCTTCGGTGCCAATCGGACCCAATTCGTCAATTGGGGTCCCCAGCACATCCATAATACGACCTAAAGTAGCGGTACCCACGGGCACCGAAATCGGTGTACCGGAGTTCACGACCGGAAGACCACGTTTCAGGCCATCCGAGCTACCCATCGCAATGGCACGAACCACGCCGTCACCAAGCTGCTGTTGTACTTCCATGGTCAGACCGGTGTCCACCACGCGAAGGGCGTCATAGACCTTGGGGATGCTACCGCGCGGGAATTCCACGTCGATAACCGCACCAATGATCTGTACGATTTTGCCTTGGCTCATTATCGGTTCCTATAAATCAATACTGTTTCCCGCGCGCCTTACACGGCGGCTGCGCCGGCGACGATTTCCGAAAGTTCGGTGGTAATCGCTGCCTGACGGGCCTTGTTGTAGGTGAGCTTGAGGGTCTCGATCACATTAGCCGCATTGTCAGTTGCAGCCTTCATCGCCACCATCCGTGCTGCTTGTTCCGATGCCATATTTTCAGCAACGGATTGGTAAATCACGGATTCAATGTAGCGTTTCACCAAAAACTCGATCACAGAGGAAATATCCGGTTCGTACAGATATTCCCAAGAATATGGATATTCTTGTTCGAGCTCTTCTGGTTTGAGTGGCAACAACTGTTCGCTCTTCGGCTCTTGTTTCATCGTGTTGATAAATTTCGAGTACACGATGTGCAGAGCGTCGATACGACCTTCTTGATAAGCCTTCAACATCACCGACACCGGGCCGATGAGTTTGTCCATCTGAGGGGTATCCCCCAGATGTGTTGCGCTCGCCACAATGTTCATCTTCAGACGTTGGGCAGCGGTGTAGCCTTTTTGACCGAGGGCGCAGACGTCAATTTCGACGCCCTTGTCCATCAACGCTTGCGCGTCATTAAAGAACTGACGCAATACGTTTGCATTTAAGCCACCGCACAAACCCTTGTCCGAGGAAATCAGAATGATGCCAACACGCTTGACGTCGTCTCTGGCATCCAAAAACGGATGGCTAATATCCGTATTGGTTTCAGCCAGATGCGCCATCACCTCGCGGATTTTCTCCGCGTAGGGACGCGCTTGACGCATACGTTCTTGCGTCTTACGCATCTTGGAAGTTGCGACCATCTGCATTGCGCGGGTGATCTTCTGCGTGTTTTGCACGCTTTTGATCTTGGTGCGAATTTCCTTCCCGACTGCCATATCCCAATCCTTTCAGTATCGTCTGGAAAGATCAGGCGAAGTTGTAGCCGGATTTGAACGATTCGAGCGCCTTAGCCAATTTCTTGTCGTTCTCGTCAGACAGCTTGCCGCTTTTCTCGATGTCGGCCAGCACGTCAGCATGATTGGCCTTCATGTGCGACAAGAATGCCGCTTCAAAGCCCAATGCTTTTTTCACTGGCACGCCTTCGTAGAAACCCTTGGTCACGGCATACAGTGTCAACGCCATTTCGGATACGCTGAGTGTCGAGAATTGCTTCTGTTTCATCAGCTCAGTGACGATTTCACCGTGTTGCAACTGTTTACGGGTTGTCTCATCCAAATCGGAAGCGAACTGCGCAAACGAGGCCAATTCACGATACTGAGCCAAAGCCAGACGAATACCACCGCCCAGTTTTTTGATCACGCTGGTTTGCGCTGCACCACCAACACGCGACACGGAAATACCGGCGTTGATAGCAGGACGGATACCAGAGTTGAACAAGTCAGTTTCCAAGAAGATCTGACCGTCAGTAATCGAAATCACGTTGGTTGGCACGAATGCAGACACGTCACCGGCTTGGGTTTCAATGATTGGCAACGCGGTCAGAGAACCGGTTTGGCCTTTCACTTCACCATTGGTGAAAGCTTCAACATAGTCAGCATTCACACGAGCAGCACGCTCTAACAGACGGCTGTGCAGATAGAACACGTCACCTGGGTAGGCTTCACGACCTGGCGGACGGCGCAATAGCAAAGAAATCTGACGGTAAGCAACGGCTTGTTTGGACAAGTCGTCATACACGATCAGCGCGTCTTGGCCACGGTCGCGGAAATATTCACCCATCGTGCAACCGGCGTAAGGTGCCAAGAATTGCAAAGCAGCGGTATCAGAAGCCGAAGCCGCGACGATGATGGTGTGACCCATCGCGCCGTGTTCTTCTAACTTACGCACCACGTTAGCAATCGAGGAGGCCTTTTGACCCACTGCAACATAGATACATATTACGCCAGTACCTTTTTGGTTGATGATCGCGTCCAAAGCAACGGCAGTTTTACCGGTTTGGCGGTCACCAATGATCAACTCACGCTGACCACGACCAATTGGCACCATCGAGTCAACCGACTTCAAGCCAGTTTGCAATGGCTGGTCAACTGATTTACGCGCGATCACACCAGGCGCCACTTTTTCGAGAGGCGAGGTCAATTTGGTGTTGATTGGGCCTTTGCCGTCGATAGGACGACCGAGGGAATCAACAACGCGACCAACCAGCTCGGGGCCAATTGGCACTTCCAAAATGCGACCGGTGCATTTTACTTCCGAACCTTCGGAAATATGTTCGTATTCACCAAGAACCACCGCGCCGACCGAGTCACGCTCCAAGTTCATGGCCAGACCGAACGTATTGCCGGTAAATTCGAGCATTTCACCCTGCATCACGTCTTTCAGACCATGGATGCGGACGATACCGTCGGTCACCGAAATGACGGTACCGGTGGTACGCGCTTCGGTCGAGGACGGCAGGTTCTGAATCTTCTCGCGAATAAGCTCGCTGATTTCAGAAGGATTCAACTGCATGATGTCTCCTAACTTTTGAGGCTTACCGCCATTGCGTGCAGTTTGCCGCGCACCGACGCATCAATCACGTCATCCCCCACCTGCAGGCAAACCCCGCCAATGAGTTCGGGATCGACTTTCGAGGTCAGAGCAACCTGCTTGCCGTATTTGGCTTTCAGCGTTTCGGCAAGCTCGGCGGCTTGGGTTTCGGTGAGCGGGAAGGCGGATGTCACGACTACATCGAGCACACCTTCTTCCTGCTTCTTCAGGAGTTCAAACTGGCTGGCAATTTCCGGTAGCAGCGTCAGACGGCGGTTCTCAGCCAAAGCGCTGAGCAGGTTTTTCACCTGTGCATCGGCACGATCACCAATCAAACCGGCCAACAACTTTTCGACCTCGTCTGGGGTACGTTCCGGGTGGGTTACGATCCCTTGTACGTCGGGGTGGTTAACCACCGCCGACAGCCAAGCCAGCGCCTCGCTCCATGCGGGGAGACGCTTCTCTTCTTTGGCCAACCGGAATACCGCTTCGGCGTAGGGCCTTGCTACGGTAATGAGCTCTGCCATGGGGTAATTACAACTCCGCTTTGATGGAAGCCAACAAATCAGCGTGTTTAGCTGCATCGATTTCGCGGCGCAGAATCTTCTCTGCACCAGCGACAGTGATATCGGCCACTTGAGCACGCAGAGCTTCTTTAGCTCGTTGTACTTCTTGACCAATCTCAGCACGGGCGTCGGTGATAATTTTCTCACCTTCGACCTTCGCAGCTTGTTTCGCCTCTTCAATGATCTGGTTAGCACGCTTTTCAGCAGCCATCACCAGTTCAGTTGCCTGTTGCTTCGCTTGACGGATCTGTTCTTCGACACGCTTAGAAGCTTGTTCCAGATCTTGCTTGCCGCGTTCTGCAGCAGCTAAACCGTCAGCGATGCGCTTGGCACGCTCATCCATCATGTTAGTAAGCGGAGGCCAAACAAATTTCATGGTGAACCACACTAGGATAGCGAAAGTAATCGCTTGCCCTAGCAGTGTTGCGTTGATATCCACGCTTGTTTTCCTCCTTAGTTCAACAACGACATCCGCTGTGCGGCCTCAAGGATTACGCGCCCAGCGCGGCCTTGGCAGCAGACAGGAACGGGTTGTTGAAGGTGTACAGCAGAGCAACACCGACACCAATCATGGAGATGGCGTCCAACAGACCGGCGATAATGAACAGCTTGGTTTGCAGCACAGGAATCAGCTCTGGCTGGCGAGCCGAGCTTTCCAGGAATTTGCCGCCCAGAATGGCAAAGCCAAGAGCCGTACCGATAGCGCCCAGACCGATGATGAGGGCAGCGGCCAGCACGGTCATGCTTTGGATCTGAGTAACGAGAGCTTCCATTGATATCTCCTAAATCAAGTCAAGGATGGTTAAGAAAAACACGAAAAAAACACGGTTATTAGGGTTGATGCAGTGTGATACACCGCATCAACCCAGAAAATTAATGGTCTTCAACTGCCAAGCTCAGGTACACGATGGTCAACATCATGAACACGAAAGCTTGCAAGGTAATCACCAAGATGTGGAAGATGGCCCACGGCGCACCCAACAACCACTGTGCCCAGAATGGCAACAGGGCAATCAAGATGAAGATCAGTTCGCCGGCGTACATGTTACCGAACAAACGAAGTGCCAGAGAGATTGGTTTTGCCAACAGCTCAATAATTTGGAACACAAAGTTGATTGGACCAACTTTAGGGCCGAATGGAGCCGAGAACAATTCGTGAATGTAACCGCCCAAACCTTTAGCTTTGATCGAGAAACCGATAATGCAGAACATCACCGACAACGACATAGCGAAAGTTGCGTTCACGTCAGCAGATGGCACCACGCGCAAATACACGTGATGAGGATCTGCACCAAAAACATGCTCACCAATCAGTTGAGCGATGTAAGGCAGTAAGTCAACTGGCAACAAGTCCATGGTGTTCATTAAGAACACCCAAACGAAAATGGTCAAAGCTAAAGGGGCAATCACTGCACTCTTAGCATGGAACACATCTTTCACTTGGTTTGCCACCATTTCAACAATCATTTCAACGAATAATTGCAGGCGGCCAGGATTTTCCATGCTAAATGTTTTCGCCACACGCGTGAAAACAAATAGAAAGATAAAGCCCAAAGCCAATGACACACTGAATGTGTCGATATTAATTGCCCAAAACCCGCCATCATGCGGCACTGTCGCATGTGTAAGGTGGTGCTTGATGTACTCTGTCGCGTTACCTGCCATAGTCAGCTCTCGGTTTATGTAGATAGAAGACTGATCCAGTACGCTGCCTGAGCAAGCACAAACGCTCCAAGGAGCGCTGGTGCTGAAACTGACTTGAAAACCAACAAAACCACCACAAATAGCGCAATGGTCAGTAGTAATTTCGCTGCTTCGGCGCGGAAGTGGGCCTTAAGTAAAACTTGGGGCGCAACTCTGCGACGCGAGTAAGCCAATTTCGCGTACAACAAGCCCGGGAGGATAGCTAACATCCCCCCAGCCAAAGCTGACAACAATCCGATGAGGGGCGGTGACACTAAAATGCTGCCTAGCAGCATGGAAACCGCAGTCAATCGGACTTGCCAACGTAAAACCTTTGCAACCTCTCGTGTAATCACGTCTGGCGCCAAATCAAAACCGCTGGATTGTACGGGAGGCCTGCCATTCACGTCAACGCAAGCAGACCTATATCAGATGATTAAATTGTATTTATAAACCCTTATTTTTCGCAGTCTTTTTTTGTAAGCCATGCAAAATTTCGTCTAACTGAGCCAAATCGCTATATTCAATGGTCAGACGACCATTCCCACGCTTTCCATGCCGAATATGTACGGTGGTACCTAATTGGTCAGATAGGGTCTCTTCGAGACGACGAATATCGGGATCTTGTTGCAGTGCAACCTTTTTTTGCACTGCGGAATGATGGAGATAATGCTGGACACGACGTTCAGTTTCTCGCACTGACCATTGCTGCGTTGCAGCGTGTTGTGCCCACTCGATTTGTTGCAATACCGGCAAAGCCAATAAGGCCCGTGCATGTCCCATATCGAGTTTTTTTTCATGCACCAAGACTTGCACCGGCTCGGGCAGGGTCAACAATCGCAATAAATTACTGATTGCACTGCGTGACCGACCCAAGGCAGCAGCGGCGCTTTCATGGGTCATGTGGAATTCATCAATCAGACGTTGCACCCCAGTGGCTTCTTCGAGCGGGTCAAGCTGCTCTCGTTGAATGTTTTCAATCAAAGCAATCGCTAAAGCCGCTTGGTCAGGGACAGTACGAATAACGGCCGGTATGTCAGCTAAACCGGCTAATTGGGCGGCTCGCCAACGACGTTCACCGGCAATTATCTCATAACGACCCAAGCCAATTTCTCGCACGACAACCGGTTGAATGACCCCTTGTACTCGGATTGAATCCGCTAAAGCTGCCAGCGCCGCTTGATCCATGTGAGAGCGAGGTTGATACACACCCACTTGCAATGCAGTCACAGGTAGTGACTGCAACCGATCTTCACCCTGATTTTCATGGGCCAATAAAGCATCTAGACCACGTCCCAACCCTTTTAACTTTGGCTTGCTCATGGTTTCGCCTGTGCTTTACCGTAATAGGCCAAAATTTCATCTGCTAAAGCGAGATAAGCTTTAGTGCCTCGTGCCGACTTATCATACGCCAATACCGGCATACCATAACTAGGCGCTTCGGCAAGCCGCACATTGCGAGGAATCGCCGTTTCTAATACTTGATCCGGAAAATGTTGTTGTAACTCAGCGACAACTTGTTTTGATAACGTACTACGCGCATCAAATAAGGTTCGTAGCAAACCAAGCAGTTCAATGCGTGGATTTAATGCAGCACGCAGTTTTTTTAACGTATTCAGTAAATCAGTCAGGCCTTCTAAGGCATAGTATTCGCATTGCATCGGAATCAACACCCGCTCTGCCGTAGTTAACCCATTTAAGGTCAACAGGTTGAGTGCGGGTGGGCAATCAAGCAAGATAAAATCATAGTCTGCTGCAATAGGCTGCAAAGCCTGCCGCAACCGTAACTCGCGTTGCTCCAACTCGACCAGTTCTAGTTCTGCGCCAGCCAAGTGCCGGTTGGCAGGTAACACCGCAAAGCCACCTTTTTCTGCAGTCTGTAAGATCTGTGCCACCATTGCCCGACCAATCAAGAGGTGATACACACTGAGCCGCAAACCGTGTTTATCAATGCCACAGGCGGTGGTGGTATTACCTTGTGGATCAAGATCCACCACTAATACTCGTTGACCACGGGCTGCTAAGCTGGCAGCAAGGTTCACGACCGTCGTGGTTTTGCCAACGCCACCCTTTTGATTTGCCACTGCAATGCAATGCTGCATATTAAGCCACCACTAATTTGACCAAATGACGTTCAGCTTCTAAGTTCGGCACCTGCAAAGCTTCAACAGCTTGAACCCGAATATCAGCCGGTAATTGTGCAATCTCTTCATAGGGATACACCCCTTTGAGTGCGGCCCAATAACCGTCGGTTGTTAATAAGTGACGGGTCAAGCGGATAAACTCATTCAGTTCAGCGAATGCACGCGAGGTAATGACATCAAACTTGTCAGCTGGTTGATAGGCTTCCACCCGATCACAGACCACCTCAACTTGAGATAAGCCCAGCTCAATCACTGCTTGTTTTAAGAAAGTGGTTTTTTTGTGGTTGGCATCAAGTAATGTCAGTTGCCAATCGGGCCGTAAGATAGCGAATAAAATTCCCGGCATCCCGCCGCCAGACCCCACGTCCAATACTCGCCGAGCCGTGATATGTGGCAAGGCAGCCAGACTGTCTAACACATGGTAAGACAACATCCGTTCCGATTCGCGTACCGCTGTCAGGTTGTATACGCGGTTCCATTTATCTAACAGATCGACATAGGCTAATAATTGGTCGATTTGTTCGAGGCTAGCAGTAAGACCCAGTGTAGTAAGGCCATGTTGCAATTCATCGCGAGAAGAAGACATAGTGTTAATTTTTCGTGGAGCGAGTTGTTGACGACAAACCCCGCTTGAGATGGACATGGAGTAAAGAAATCGCCGCTGGCGTCATGCCTTGAATCCGTGAAGCCTGACCCAAGGTCTCGGGACGATGTTGGTTCAGACGTTGTTGCACTTCCTTCGATAAACCTGAAACCAAAGCATAATCAATGTTTTGTGGTAGGCGGACATCTTCCAACTGATCGCGGCGCGCAATTTCCTCTTGTTGGCGTGCAATATAGCCTTGGTACTTAATTTGGATTTCCACCTGTTCCGCCACCTCTGCCGCTGCTACCGCTTCACCAAAGGCAGTCAGACCAGACAAAGTCTGATAATTCACTTGTGGACGGCGTAGTAAGTCGGCCAAGGTGTATTCACGTTCAATGGTTTGTCCAAGAACGGCCAGCGCTTCCTCAGCGGGCACCAAGCGTGGATTGACCCAAGTGTGTTGCAAACGAGCGTTTTCAGCGTCAATTGCATCACGCTTGCGACAGAATGCTTCCCATTGGGCATCACTGATTAAACCTAGAGCGCGCCCCTGTTCAGTCAGACGTAAGTCAGCATTGTCTTCACGCAGTTGCAAGCGATATTCGGCGCGGCTGGTAAACATTCGATAGGGCTCGGATACACCACGGGTGATCAAGTCATCCACCAACACCCCGATATAGGCCTCGGCTCGACTTGGACACCAGCTGGCTTCCTCACGGGCATAGCGTGCCGCATTGATACCAGCCAGCAGCCCTTGTGCCGCTGCTTCTTCGTAACCCGTGGTGCCGTTAATTTGTCCGGCAAAGAACAACCCTTGGATAGATTTCGTTTCTAGACTGCTCTTTAAGTTACGCGGGTCGAAGTAGTCATATTCGATGGCATAGCCAGGGCGCAGAATATGGGCGTTTTCTAAGCCAACAATCGAACGTACCGCTGCCAACTGAATATCGAAGGGCAAACTGGTTGAAATCCCATTAGGATAAAACTCGTTTGTATCTAGCCCTTCTGGTTCCAAAAATACCTGATGACTATTACGATCAGCAAAACGATTGATTTTATCTTCAATAGAGGGGCAATAACGCGGCCCCACGCCTTCAATCACCCCAGTAAACATCGGAGAACGATCGAACCCTTGCCGAATAATGTCGTGGGTGCGCTCGTTGGTATGGGCAATCCAACAGGGCAATTGCTTTGGGTGTAGTGCGCGAGAACCTCGGAAGCTGAAAACAGGTTCGGGGTTATCCCCCGGTTGTTCTTCCAAGATATCAAAGCGAATCGTGCGGCCATCAATACGCGGTGGGGTGCCAGTTTTTAAGCGGCCGACTGGCAAAGCCAACTCACGAAGACGTGCGCCGAGTGTCACCGCAGCCGGATCACCCGCACGACCGCCGGTATAGTTTTCTAAGCCGACATGAATTTTTCCAGAGAGGAAAGTCCCCGCTGTCAACACCACTGAACGGGCTTTAAACTGAATCCCGATGGTGGTCACCACACCACTGACTCTCTCACCCTCGAGTAACAAGTCATCAACCTGTTGTTGAAACAGCCATAAATTTGGCTGATTTTCCAACATCGTGCGAATGGCGGCTTTGTAGCGAACACGGTCGGCTTGGGCACGGGTTGCGCGAACAGCAGGGCCTTTACTGGCATTGAGGGTACGAAACTGAATCCCGCCCATATCCGTGGCTAAGGCCATCGCCCCACCTAAAGCATCGACTTCTTTCACTAAATGTCCCTTGCCAATCCCACCAATGGAGGGATTGCACGACATTTGGCCGAGGGTTTCGATATTGTGAGTCAATAGTAGGGTGGTCCGTCCCATGCGAGCAGCGGCCAGTGCCGCCTCAGTACCAGCATGACCTCCACCCACGACAATGACTTCGAATTCTGTTGGGAACAACATGAGCCGTCGCTAATCTGCAAAAAATCAAGTGCGGCATTGTACGGGAATTCGCCCAACAACGTCAGCAACACAGATGCAGCAAAAACAAAAAATCACTTACACATCAAAGCCATAAGATTTTAACCTTCCATTCACTCGGGTTTCACTTTCCCTCTCTAGGCTAAAGCGGTCGTTTCAATTCGGGAGAAATCCATGTTGCAACACGGCTCGACGCTTCAGTCTCAGACATTCTCGCGCCCACGCTTTAGCGTCGGTTTGGCTCAAAACAAATGGGATGTGCAAGCAGCACAACGCTTGCGTTATCAAGTCTTTGCTGAAGAAATGGGCGCAAAACTGTCTTCTGCCCATGTAGAGCTGGACGAGGATGACTACGATGCAGTGTGCGATCATCTGATTGTCCGTGACGAGATGAGTGGACAAGTGGTAGGAACCTACCGCTTATTGCCCCCACATCGGGCACAACAGCTGTCCCAACTCTATTCAGAACAAGAGTTTGATTTGTCTGGGCTGGCACCGATTCGCCACCACCTGATCGAAATTGGCCGTTCTTGCGTTCATAAAGATTTTCGTAGTGGTGCAGTGATTACCTTGCTGTGGTCAGGCTTAGCCGAGTATTTACTCAATAGTGGTCATGAATATCTGATTGGATGTGCCAGTGTGGGCTTGGCCGACAACGCAGCCCAAGTGATTGCAGTCCAACAACATTTACATCAACACCCAGCACAACAAGCCAGCGGTTGGGGTATTTGTCCCTATCAGCCATTGGTGTTGTCTTCGTTCGATACAGCTGACCAGTTGCCCGCGCTTCCGCCTTTAATAAAAGGGTATTTGCGCGCTGGAGCGAAAATCGTCCCTGAGCCAGCATGGGATAGTGACTTTCACTGTGCCGATTTTTTTGTGATCTGGTCTCGGCAACAAATCAGCCAACGTTATGGCCGACACTTTTTAGCTCAGGCAGCCTAAAACCTGCACCAAGGCCATACAATAGCGTGCTTTGTTGGGTGAAAATGTGAGTGTGGCCGTGTCGTCGTATCCCTTACAGCCAATTGGTATTGTTGAAAGTTGCTTTTGCGAGAAATTCGGTATTCCTCGCCAACCCGGTTTAGTGGCGGCAGCACAAGGCCGACTGCGCCTATTGCCGCCATTTGACCAAGCCGACACGGTGCGCGGCCTTGAACAGTTTTCCCATCTGTGGCTGACGTTTGTTTTTCATCAAACGGTAGAACAAGGCTGGAAACCGCTGATTCGTCCGCCTAAATTGGGTGGCAATACACGGGTTGGTGTGTTTGCCAGCCGTTCTACTTTTCGCCCCAATCCGATTGGCTTATCGGTAGTCGAGCTGTTAGAGGTCGATACCACCTCGGGCGTATGCTTAACCCTCGGTGGCGTAGACTTGCTTGATGGCACACCCGTGTTAGACATCAAACCTTATCTTCCCTATGCCGATAGCCTGCCTCACGCCACCACAGGCTACGCACCACCACCACAACGTTTTATTGAGCATGTCACTTGGACAGCACAGGCACAACAGGCTTTATTGCAACTGAGTCAACACCCTAGCCAAGATCGCATGTTAATTACCGAACTGTTACAACAAGACCCTCGCCCCGGTTATCAACAAACTGAGCCAGAACGAATCTATGGTATGCAACTCAAAGTAGGGAATGTGCGTTGGCGGGTATTGCCACAGGGTGCGGAGGTGATTGACATTGAGCCCCCCCTTTAAGACTCGGCTAAGGCCCACCATCTACACTGTCACTGTGCGTATTCGCGCTCATTTTTAGATTTTGCTGGAGAACCATCATGACCTTGCAACCAAGCCGCCTTGTTTTATGTTTGACGCTGACCGCAGTGCTCGCGGCACCGCTTGCAGAAGCCGCCCGACTGGGGAAAGGGAAATCCAGTGGAATGCAGCGCAGTACCCCGACCCAAAGCTATAACCAACAAACGCCAGCAGCAAAACCACAACCGTTAGCGCCTGCACCGATGGCGCCACAAACCGCACGCCCAGCCTCCTCTGGCCCCGGAGTAGGTGGTATGGTAGCCGCAGGTGTCGCGGGTGCTGCCGCCGGCTATATGCTGAGCGAGGCCCTCAGCGATGATGAAAAAGCCGCCGCCGATACTGCCGCGAAAACCGCAGAAGGCGCAGCAAATAGCGCTGCGACAGCTGCGACCACCGCTGCACCTGCTGCCGCTGCAGCAACCCCAGCACCGGCTCCCACTGAAGAAGGGGGGGGATTCCCTTGGGGTGGTTTGATTTTGCTGATGTTGTTAGGTGGCGCAGTCATGATGTTCATGAAGAAAAAGAAAACTGCCTCGCCTTTGTCACAACGTCCATTGGGTGGTGGCTTAGCGCCAGCGGGTGGCGTGCCTTATGGTCAGGATATGCAACGCAATCAAACCCCCGGCAGTTCACTGTTCAATAACACACCCTATGCCCAAGGCGGCGGTGGGATGAGTGCGGCTTCTAACTTTGCCTCTGGTCGCTTGCCTGATGGCACCGAAGTACCTCACTTTTTGCGCCAAGCCAAAGCCACCTTCTTGCATGTGCAAAGCATGAATAATCCTGCCAACTTGGATGAAATTCGTAAGTATCTGACGCCCCAACTGTTTGATGCCTTGCGTGCTGATATTAGCGACAACATGGAGCCTGCCGATTTCCCAACGCTGAATTGCGACTTCTTAAATGCAGAACAGGAAAATGGCGGTTACGTCGCAAGCGTGCGCTTCCACGGTATGGTCAGCGAGTCGGTGAACGCACCTTTGATGCCATTTAGCGAAACATGGCACTACATCAAATCCGCACAAACCGACAACAAATGGATTGTGGCAGGGATTCAACAAGGTTAACTAGCGGCTTCCCGCAAAGCCCTTTGGCCCAACTTCGGTTGGGCTTTTTTTCGGCCTGAATTTCACGCAGCGCGTATAATCTAGACCATCTTTTGTCTTTCATCCCCAAGCGAAGAGGTAAGGCGATGGCCAATCCGCTGTACCAGAAACATATCATTTCCATCTCTGATCTGAGCCGTGAAGAATTAGAGCTGGTGGTACATACTGCAGCTGAACTCAAACGACATCCCCGCAACGACCTATTAAAAGATCGGGTCGTAGCAAGCTGTTTTTTCGAAGCGTCAACCCGCACTCGGCTATCGTTTGAAACCGCAGTGCAACGGCTAGGCGGCTCGGTGATTGGGTTTGCCGATGCAGGCAATACCTCCCTCGCCAAAAAAGGGGAAACACTGGCCGACTCGGTGAGAATTATCACCTCGTATGTGGATGCTTATGTAATGCGCCATCCTCGTGATGGTGCAGCGCGGTTGGCTGCAGAATGTTCAACTAAGCCAGTCATCAATGCCGGTGATGGTGCCAACCAACACCCAACACAAACCCTACTGGATTTGTTTACTTTGCATGAAACCCAAGGTCGGCTTGATGGGTTGAAAGTGGCTTTTGTCGGAGATTTGAAATATGGGCGCACAGTGCATTCCTTGGTGCAGGCCCTATCGTTATTTGGCTGTCGCTTCTATTTTATTGCCCCGCCGGCCTTAGCCTTACCTGACTATCTTTATGAAGAGTTAGACGAGCGCAATATCGACTATTCCGACCATGAAGACATCGAAGAAGTGGTACCAGAGCTGGATATTCTGTATATGACGCGGGTGCAGAAAGAACGCTTTGAAGAAACGGAATTCCATCAGGTCAAATCGCGTTTCGTGTTGACCGCAGACACGCTGGCGCAGGCCCGTCCCAACTTGCGGGTGTTACATCCCTTGCCACGGGTGGATGAAATTGAAACGGGTGTTGACCAAACCCCGTATGCCTATTATTTCCAACAAGCAGAAAACGGCGTTTATGCCCGCCAAGCCTTATTGGCTTTGGTTCTTAACGAGACGCTTTAAGAAAGACCGCTGTAATGGAACACAAACTTACCGTTGAAGCCTTAAAAGATGGCACTGTGATTGACCATATTCCGGCGGGTCAAGGTCGTCGGATTGCGAAGCTGTTACGTTTATCAGAAAGCGGGCAGCGGGTATATATGGGGTTTAATCTCCCTAGCCAACGCTCGGGAAAAAAAGACCTGATTAAGGTCGAAAATATCTTATTAAGCGCAGAAGACGCTAACCAGTTAGCGCTGTACGCTCCTGATGCCACAGTGAATGTCATTGAAGACTTTGAGGTAGTGGCAAAACACAAACTAGGCGTCCCAGAATCCATCGCAGGGGTGTTAGTGTGTCCAAATAGCAACTGTATTAGCCATGTTGAACCGGTCACAAGTCACTTTAGTGTCCGCAGCCGCCACGGTGAAATTCGCCTGAAATGTAAATACTGTGAAAAGGCTTACGCAAAAGAAGTTTTTACTGGTTTAAGCTAGGCCAATCGACTGGCCTTTGCAGGCAAAAACCGTTAGGGTATGGGGCCAAACTTTGTTGAGGCCAGTCGTGTCCCCTGCTCACCACCCTCCTCCTAAGCTGTGGTTGCCGATTCTTGCCACAGCAATCGCCTTGATTGTCGTCCACGGTCTTGGACGCTTTGCCTATACCCCGTTGTTGCCAATGTTGGTTGCTGACGGGGTTTTTTCTTTGCAAACCGGTGCCACGATGGCAACATGGAACTACATCGGTTATTTGCTGGGAGCCGTGTTAGCAATTCGCTTTCACCATCCCGACCACATTCGCCGTGCCCTGCCGCTCGCGCTGGCAACCAGTGCTATCACCACCAGTCTACAAATTATCGCAACGGATCCCACACTGTTTTTATTGCTGCGTTTATTCAACGGCATTAGCAATGGCATTGTGTTTGTGCAAGCGCCGGCCTTGGTGTTGGAATGGTTATCGCGGCATGGCAAGTTGGCATTAAGTGGGTTGGTATACTTTGGTGTCGGGACGGGATTGTTACTGTCGAATGCGTTGGCATGGTGGCCGCATGAGATATTGCATGGTATGGATCGCTGGTGGCCAATGGCCTTATGTGCTATTCCGCTGGCCGCATTCAGTGGTTGGCATTTAATGCGGCTAGATCGACCGGATTCACCACAAGCCGCTGCGCCCACGCCTCATACCACCACACCATTGATCGACCGCAAAAGTTTGCCACTCTTTATGGCCTATGCTGGTGCAGGTTTAGGCTATATCTTGCCCACCACTTTTCTACCGGTTGTCGCCAAAGAACAACTGCCTGCCGATCACTGGCTACTGGGTGGAGCATGGACTATTTTGGCGTGTTGCACCTTGGGCGCGGCGTGGCTGTGGAATCAACTCGGCGCACGCTTAGGGGACAAAACAGCGTTGTTATTGAATTATGCTATTCAAGGCGCTGGGGTATTTGCACCGCTGTTGTTCAGCGGCAGTGTTGGTGTGTTGTTATGTGCTGTGTTGGTCGGCACCACTTTCCTCGGCAGTGTTTTGCTTAGCCAACGCTTGGGCCGCAACCTCCACCCCCACCAAGGGCCAAGAATTTCTGCTGGTTTGGTGACGTTATATGCTTTTACCCAACTGACAGGGCCGTGGATGGCACGGTGGTGGCTTGACCATGGCGCCAGCATGACCGATACCTACTTGGTGGGTGGCGTGGCGTTGGTGTGGGCATGGCTGTGGACATTACGGACACCAAAGGCTTAAATATATTTTTTTACATAATGTTTTTTAGTGTATTATTTACCTACGACATTCTTCTTTCTACTGTGTCACAGGAGTCCAAAAATGCAATGCAATATCGGTAAAACAGAGCGCGTGATTCGCGTGATTGCAGGATTAGGTATCGTGAGTTTGGCTTTTGTTGGGCCAGCCAGCCCTTGGGCATTTTTAGGTTTGGTTCCCGTGGCAACCGGCCTGTTGGGATGGTGCCCACCTTATGCCATCTTGGGTATCAATACCTGCAAGAAATGACCTCCTCTCCACCCTAAAGAGCAGGAATTCTTACGGCGCTTTGGACTAACACAGCCTAAAGTCGCTTTGTTGAGTTCCTGCTGTTGGCGACCCTTGCTGCACCACTCACAACAACTGGGCAAGTCCTGCCCTTTTTGATGCCTATGCGGCAGCTAAAATCGCTTGGCCGCGCTTTAAAACATTGATCGCACCCAGGCAAACTTAGCCTGAGTCTGGCGGTTCTTTGCTGATACATGACCGCAACTCGGACACGTTCGGCTGGTGTTTTGCGGTAGTACGGCGATGAGATGACCGCCGTTCCACGCTAATTTGTAATCCAGCTGCTGCCGGAACTCACCCCAGCCTTGATCGAGGATAGATTTGTTCAGGCCAGATTTCGCCCGAACATTTTTCCTTTCCGCCGACTTAGACATACTTTTCACCTGCAAATCTTCAATGCATACAATCGTGTACTTTCTGCTGGCCGTTGGGTATCAGTTGAAATTTGAAGACTTAAAGTCGTTTATTTGCCTTCCTTCCCGCACTAAAGAACGGGGATACCTACGACGCTTTGGGTTAACACAATCTAAAGTCGCTTCGGTGGGTTCCTGCTGCTGGTTGCCTTGCAGACCACGCACTTGGCTGTTGAACTGGGCAATTCCTACATCGATTTATTTTTTTGCTTTACATCCTCAAAACCAAACCCCAAAACGTGCCCTTATGTGCCTGATGTCCCCTTTGACTTCCTCCCCGCCCTAAAGAGCGAGGATTCCTGCTGCCAGACGGCGAAGTCCCGCCGCGAGAATGTTTTTGGCAGCGTTGGTATCGCGGTCGTGTGTTGCACCACATTCGCTGCAAATCC